>NZ_FNAJ01000001.1:600000-900000 GCF_900101905.1 Myxococcus virescens
CCCGTCACCCACGCGAGCAGCGCGTAGGCGCCGCTGGACAGCACCGTGGATAACAGCACGTGCCACCATGAGTAACGCACCACGGAGAACGCCAGCACCATGCCCAGGCTGGCGCACAACATGCCGGCGTCGAAGGCGCCGGAGATGCGCCAGGTGTGCCACGCCATGAAGGAGAAGAAGCTGGTGTCCGCCAGCGTCGTGGGCACGGGCAGCCACCGGGCCCGCTTCGGGTGCGGCTTCTGGAGCAGCAGCACGGCGATGGCGACGACGGAGAAGAGCACGTACGCGGCCATCGCCTGCAGGCGCACGCCGTCCACCGGTGCCGAGTACGTCTCCCCTCCGCCCCAGGCGATGACGACCTGGCTGACCGCCATCAGCAACACCACCACGACGCGGACGATGGCCACGCGGCGCTCGCCCTGAAGCGAGCTGGTTGCCAGCACCACATCTTCGTTGGAGTGTGATGTGGCTTTGTCGCTGCGGCGCATGGTGACGAGCACTGCCCGCTATCGTGCCTCAACTCCCCCACGACAGCGAGGACCCTGGACTTCCGCAGTCAGCGCATCTTTTGCGCACGCCAGGACGCGTACGGTGCAACTGTCTGCCAACCTGACACCTTGAAGTCGGTGGTCCCCAGGTTCAGAGTCCAGCCCCCCGCGCTCTGGAGAAATCGCCTTGGTCCGCCTCTTCGCCCCGTTGCCCGAGCCCGCTCCCGCCGAAGTGGAGCTGACCGGCGAGCGCCGTCACTACCTCCTGCATGTCCTGCGGCTGGAGGAAGGCGACGCGCTGGAGGTCTTCGACGGGAAGGGCCGGGCCTTCGAGGCCCGCGTGGCCCACGTCACACCCGATGTCGTGCGCGTGACGTTGGGCACCGCGCGCGTGGCCCCCCCGCGCCGCGAGGTCAGCATCCTCCAAGGGCTGCCCAAGGGCGACAAGCTGGAGCTGGTGCTCCAGAAAGGCACCGAGCTGGGCGCCACCGCCTTCCACCCCGTGGCCACGGCGCGAAGTGTCGTGAAGCTCGAGCCCAAGCGCGCGGAGGAGCGCACCTCCCGGTGGACGAAGATTGTCGAGGAGGCCGCTCGGCAGTGCCGCAGGAACGACGTGCCACGCGTGGCCACGCCTGCCCCACTGCTGGATGCGGCTCGCTCGCTGACCGCGGGCACCGTGCTGCTCGTGCTCGACGAGGAAGAATCGGCCGTACCCTTGGGCGAAGCGTTCCGGGCCGCGGGCGCGGGCACCGCCGTGGCACTGGTGATTGGCCCCGAAGGGGGGCTTGCGCGTGAAGAAGTGGATGCCTTGATGGCCCTGGGCGCGCGGCCCGTCACCCTGGGCAAGCGCATCCTCCGTACCGAGACGGCGGCGCTCGCGGCGCTGGCGGTGATGATGCACCTGGACGGCGAACTCGGATAGCAGGGGGGCAGCCGACCGCCCGGAGTGGGCGGTTCACACTGTCCGAAGATGATTCCTACGTTTCTGCCGTAGGGGACCTCAGGGGGACCCTCAACACAGGAGAGACACTCATGGGGATCATCGCATTCATCGTCATCGGCCTCATCGCGGGTCTCATCGCCCGCGCCATCCTCCCCGGGAAGCAGAGCATGGGGCTCATCGCAACGACCTTGCTCGGCATGGTCGGTTCGCTCGTGGGCGGCCTTGTCGGTTCACTGTTCCAGCGTGATGGTCGGCTCTTCGACCTGAGGCCCTCAGGCATCATCATGTCGGTGATTGGCGCAATCGTCGTGCTCCTGCTGGTGGGCGCAGCCGGACGGCGACGGGTACATGCCTGAGAGTGAAGGACTCTCCACGCGACGTCCCCCCGTGGGATACGCGCATGACACGGTGATGAGCCCCTGACGGTCCTTCGAGCAAGGGACCTCGGGGGCTCGCACTTTTCTTGCCCCCGGCTCATGGCTGTCTTTTCATGTAGCAGTCGTCCAGCCGGGAGGAGTCCGTTGTCCAAGTGCTTGAAGTGCGGTGCCATGCTTCCACCCGTGGGTGAGTGCGCGGCCTGCGACACCGTCACTGTCCGCTCACCCGGAGTGCCCAGCCTCCTCGATCGCGACATCCGCATCGACCGCCGCACGGAGCAACGCGAGGAAGAGCTATCGACGCTCCCGGGCACGCCCGCGTTCGCCGACCTGGCGCAGCATGCGCCGCCGCCGCCCCCTTCCGTCGCCCCCCTGTCCACGCCGCTGCCGGGCCCCGCAATGCCTCGCGCGGCGCAGCCAGCCGCCACGCCCCGGCCGCTGCAACAGCTGGGGGCCGCCGCCCTCCGCGCCGCGCAGCCGGGTGCCGCGCCCCAGCAGGCCGGTGCCGCCGCGCCTTGGGCCGCCGCGCCTCAGCAGGCCGCGCCCCGCGTCGCGCAGCCCGGTGCCGCCGCGCCTCAGCAGGCCGGAGCCGCTCAGCCGAGTGTCGCCGCGCCTCGCGCCGCGCAGCCCGGTGCCGCCGCGCCTCGTCCCGCTCAGCCCGGTGCCGCGCCCCAGCAGGCTGCCCCCCGCGCCGCGCAGCCCGGTGCCGCCGCGCCTCAGCAGGCCGGAGCCGCACTGCCCCACGCCGCGCAGCCGGGTGCCACCGCGCCCCAGCAGGCCGCACCTCGGTCCGCGCAGCCTGGCGCTGCACCTCCGCATGCGGGAGCCGCACTGCCTCACGCCGCGCAGCGCCCGCCTCAGCCAGGCGCCGCCGCGCCTCGCGCCGCTCAGCCCCAGCCCGCGACGGGTTCTCCCATGACGCCGGCCTATGGAACGCCGCCGGTGGCGCCCGCGCCGCGCCCGCAGGCCCCGGCACAGCTGGCGGCCCCTGCGATTGCGCCCGTTGGCCTGCCCCGCATGGAGCAGGCGGCACCTCCCGCGGGCCTGCCCCGCATGGAGCAGGCGGCGCCTCCCGCCGCGTCCACTTCCGGACTGCCTCGCATGGAGCACGCGGAAGCCGCCTCCACGGGTCTCCCGGTGATGGAGTCCCCGGCCGCGGCCCCTTCGGCCCTGCCGAACATGGAGCCGCTCCTCCCCGGCGTGTCCGTAGGGGTGGCGCGCTCCGAGGCCATCAAGGCGCCCCCGTCCAAGGCCCAGGTCACGTCCGCCTCGGGCGTCACGGAAGTGCGCGCCCGCCCAGCCTCCCTGTGGCGGCGGCTGCTCTCCTTCACCATCGACACGGCGGCCATCGCCGGCGTGGCGGCGCTCTACCTCACCCTGGCCTCGTCGGTGACGGGGCTGAAGACGCCGGAAGCGGGGCTGACGGGGCTGGATGCCTTCGTGGCCTGGCTGCGCGCCTTCCACACCATCCTCCTGCCCGGGTTTTTCCTCGTTCTGGTGCTCGCGCTCGTATACTGCGCGGTGGCGGCCTTCCTCTGGAATGGCCGGACGCTCGGGCGGCTGCTCCTGGGGCTGCGGCTGGTGGACACACATGGGATTGCCCCGGCACCGGGTCGAGCCATCGTGCGCGCCCTGCTTTCCGGCGTGTCCTTCGTCTTCTTCCTTGGTGGCTTCTGGATGGCGCTTTTCGACCGGCGCGGGCAGACGCTTCATGACAAGCTGACGTCCACCTTCGTCGTTCAACCGAGCTGAACCACCGGCTCATTGTGCCTTGCGGCCGCGGCCGTAAGATGCCGCGTCCTACATGCCCGCCCGTCTCGCCCAGTTCCTCGTCTCACGCATGCTTCTCACGCAGGAGAGGGCGGGGGAGGTGCTGCGTCAGCACCAGACCCTGGGCGGGCAGGTGGACTCCGTACTGTTGGAGCAGGGCATCGCCAGCGAGGCGGACGTGCTCGCGATGCTCGGAGAGGTCTCCGGCTTCATGCCGGTGAACCTGATGGACTTCGAGCCCAATCCCGAAGTCGCCTCCTTCATCCCGCCCAAAATCGCCGAGCGACTGTGCGTCGTCCCCCTGTCCCTGGACGGAAACACGCTGCACGTCGCCAGCGGCTACCCGGTGCCCAAGAAGGAGCTCGACGAGGTCGGCTTCCTCCTGGGCAAGCCGCTCGAGCTCTGGGTGGCCACCGAGGTGCGCGTCCGCGAGTGGGTCTCCACCATCTACCGCCAGCCCCTGGCCCTGCGCTTCGCGAAGCTCGCGGCGGCGTTGGATCCGGAAGCCCAGGCGGCCCCGCCGCCACCGCCGCCCGCCGCGGCCCTGGAAGAGGAGTCGCTCACCACGGACATGGTGGAGCGGTTGGCTCGCTCCGTCGCGCAAGAGCCCCTCGCCGTGGAGAGCAGCGCCACGCCCCAGGCCGCGGCCCCTCGTCCCGAGGCCCCCGCGAGCCCCCAGCGGCCGCCCCCGCCTCCGCCGGAAGCCCTCACGCCGGGCCCCGAGCCCCTTCCGCCGCCAGGGCCTCCCGCCTTCGTCCGGGCACCGCTGCGACTGAACATGCCGCAGGCCGAAGCGCCCGCGCGTCCGGCGCAGCGTCCCAACCCGCAGGCCGCGCAGATTCCGGTACTGCCCTTCACGCCAGCCCCGGGCACGGCGCCGTCCAGCGCGAATCCCCCCACGCCGGCGAGCCCCCCCGCGGCGACGCTCCCTCCCAGCGCCCCCGCGACGACGCCCGCGCCCAAGCCGGCGGCTCCCTCCACCCCTCCGGCCCCGACGGGAGCACGCGCACCGGCGCAGTCCGGCACGGCAGCCCCTGCTTCGGGCCAGCCCCAGGTGTGGCCTCCGGCCCAGGCCGGCGCCAGCGGCACGCCGCAGGTGTGGCCCCCCGCGCCCGCACAGCCGGCCGCGCCGCCCACGCTCCATTTCGCCACGCCGGTGGCGCCGCCGCCGAAGCCCGCGGCGGCTCCGCGCAGCGAGCCCGCGTTCCTCGTCTTCCCCAACCCCGGCGCCGCGCAGAACACGCCGCAGCCCCGCCCCAAGCCCGCCGCGCTGGAGAGCCGTCCCTCTGCCCCGCCCGCGAGCCAGGACGTGCCGGACTGGACGCTGGCCCAGGCGCGCGCGGCGCTGAAGGAAGCCACCAAGGACCGCGACCGCCTCATCGACGTCGCGCTGCGCTTCGGCCGCAGGACCTTCGACTACGTCGCCTCCTTCGCCGTGCTGCGGGGCGGCGCCACGGGCCTGGAGGCTCGCGGCGAGGGCATGGCGGGCGAGCAGCTCACGCAGGTGTCCATCCCGCTGGATGCCAGCAGCGTCTTCCGCACGGTGGCCGTCACCCGCGGCAGCTACGCGGGCCCGCTGCCTCCGGACGCGCTCACGCGGCACTACCTGGAGCTGTTCGGACGCCAGACGCCGCGCACCGTCTTCCTGTACCCGGTCGAGGTGAAGGGCCGGCTGGTGGCCATCCTCTACGGTGACTGTGGTCAGCGGCCCATCAGCCAGCGCCGCCTGTCCGACTACATCCTGTTCTGTCAGGACCTGCCGGCGGCCTTCCAGGAGCTCATCCTCTTCCGCAAGCAGCGCGTGTCGGAGCTGCGCGCGCCGGACGACGTGGAGCTCACCATCGACGTGGACCTGCCCGTGGCCACCGCGCCCGCGCCGGCCCCCGCGGTGGTCGCCGGCCTGGGCTGGAGTCCCTTCTTCGGCCGAGGTGCCACCGGCAACATGGGCCGCGCCGCCGCGCTGCCGCCGCGCGCGCAGTCGCAAGAGGAGCGCCCGCCGCCGGACTTCGCGCCGCTGCTGCGCCGCCTCACCGGTCCGGACGCCGCGCAGCGCGCCAACGCCATGGCGGAGCTGGCGCGCTCGCCCGAGGCCAGCGCCCGGGTGCTGGCCCAGCACTTCCCCGGCCCCACGGCCTGGAGCCGGCTGCCCGTGGTGGAGCTGCCCGAGGCGGACGAGCTGGGGCCCATCCCCGGCGCGCTGTCCCGGCTGGGCCGCCCCGCCGCGCAGGCCGTGTCGCCGCTGCTGGACTCCCAGGACGCGGACACGCGCTACTTCGCGCTGCTCACCGCCGGCAACCTCCCCTACGTGGAGTTGGTGGACGGCGTGCTGCGCGGTCTGTTCGACCTGGAGCCGGACATCTCCAGCGCCGCGCGCGTGGCCGCCGCCGCGCTCAAGCAGTTGCCCCGGCTGGACGCCGCCCTGCGCGACCTGCGCCACGAGCTGGGCAGCCGCGACCCGCTGCGCCGCTCGCTGGCCGCGCGCGCCCTGGGCACGCTGCATGACCGCGACGCGATTGAGGGCCTCATCCGCCTCACGGGCGGCGACGACGAGATGTGCGCCCAGGCCGCGGCGGAGGCGCTGCGGGAAGTGACGCGCGCCACGCTGGGACTGGACCCGCGTCAGTGGTCGGCGTGGTGGGCGGAGAATCGCAGCCGCCGCCGCGCGGACTGGCTCGTCTCCGCGCTGCGCCACCGCGAGTTGGACGTGAGGCTGGCGGCCATCGAGGAGCTGAGCCGCGCGCTGCACGACACGCTGGGCTACTACGCGGATGCCCCCGAAGCCGAGCGCGAGCAGGCGGTGCGCCGCTGGGAGGCCGCGGCGGTGGAGCCGGCCAACGCGCGCCGGCTGGGCATGCTCTAGTCCCCTGCATCGGAGCGCCCCATGACGGGTGGGATGTGGATCAGCCTCCTGGCCTGCGCGGGCCAGCTCGCCTTGGCGGGCCTGGCCCTGGTGCGCGTGGGCAAGAGTCCGTTGGCGCTGCCGCTGTCGCTGCTGTCCATCGCCCTGTCGACGTGGAACTTCTCCGGCTTCGCGCTGGTGCGCGCGGACGAGGACGGCTGGCGGCTGGTGGGCTTCACCGCGGGCCTGATGACGGTGCCGTGCGCGCTGCACTTCATCCTGTCCTTCGTGGGACGGCGACGAAGCCTCGCCTGGGCCATGTACGGCGCCTATGTCCTCTTCGGCGTGTTGGCGCTCGCCATGCTGGTGGCGCTGGGCGCGCCCATGCTGGAGGCGCACCTGCTCACGCTGCGCTTCGGGCTGCTGGTCTCCGCGCTGGCCATTCCCATCTTCGGTGGAGGCTTCACGCTCCTGGGCTTGCACGTGCTGCGCTCGCGACACCCGGACGAGCGCGCCCGCGCGGGCCTGGTGCTGTTGGGGCTCACGCTGGTGGTGGCCCTGCTGATGACGGAGCTGGCGGCGGAGCTGGGCCTGGAGGTGGTGCGGCTCGGCCACGTGGGCACGCTCCTGGGCTTGCCGGTGATGGCCACCGCGGCGCTGCGCTTCGGCCTCTTCGGAGACGACCCGGGTGCGCCCCGGCTCGCGCTGCACGCGGCGGGCATCGCGGGGCTGGGGGTGCTGGCCTATCTCGCCGTGGTGCGGCTCTTCGTCGCGCAGGCGGGCACGCTCATCATCTGCACCACGGCGGTGACGTTCGCCCTGGTGGCGGCGACCCGCCGGGGCGTCACCGCCTACGTCAGCCGGAGCGAGAGACTGGAGCGGCTGGCCACGCTGGGCCGCTTCTCCGCGCAGATGGCGCACGACCTCAAGAACCCCATCGCCGCGATGAAGGGCGCCGCGCAGTACCTCAAGGAAGAGCACGCGCGCGGGCGTCCGTGGGACGGACACGGCGAGTTCCTGGACCTGCTGTTGGAGCAGGTGGAGCGCCTGGACCGGGTGGTGGACACGTATCAGCGGCTGGCGCGCGTGGAGCCCCTGCCCAAGCCGGTGGACCTGCGCCGGCTGGTGGAGGGCGTGCTGTCGCTCCAGGCCTTCGCCAGCCCGGGAAAGGTCGTCATCATCCGGGAGCTGGCCGCTGGCCTGCCCCCCTGCGCGGGAGACCTGGACCTGCTGGCCAACGCCCTGGAGAACCTGGTGCGCAACGCCTGCGAGGCGATGCCCGGAGGTGGCACCCTCACCGTGCGCGCGCTGCGTGACGGTGCCGACGTGGCCCTGGAGGTGGAGGACACCGGCGAGGGCATGGACGCTCGAACGCGCGAGCGTGCCTTCGACGACTTCTTCACCACCAAGGCCTCGGGCAGCGGCCTGGGGCTGGCCTTCGTCCGGCGCGTAGTGGAAGCGCACGGTGGCGAGGTGCTCCTGACAAGCCGGGAGGGGCGCGGTACGGTGGTCCGGATGCGGCTGCCCGTCACGGACGCGAGCCTGGGCGGCGCAGGCGTGGGAGAAGCCGCTTGAACGAATCATTGAGAGGCACGGTGCTGCTGGTCGACGACGACCCCGCCGTGGCCAAGGTGCTGGGCGCCCTGCTGACGCAGGCGGGCCTGACGACGCATGCGGCGCGCGACGGGCAGGAAGCCCTGGCGCTGCTGGCGAGCAAGCCGGTGGACGTGGTGGTGAGCGACGTGCGCATGCCAGGCATGGATGGCCTGCAGGTGCTCGCGGAGGTGGCGCGCGGCTGGCCGGACGTGCCCGTCATCCTCCTCACCGCGCACGGCACGGTGCCGCTGGCGGTGGAGGCGATGAAGGCGGGCGCCGCGGACTTCGTGCTCAAGCCCTTCGACCGGGAGGAGATTCTCTTCACCGTCCGCAAGGCGCTGCTGCGCGCGCAGGGTGAGGAGGCGCGCCAGCAGGTGCGGCCCACGGGGGGCTTCATCGGCCGGAGCCGGGCCATGGCGGACGTGCAGGCCGTGCTGGCGAAGGCGGCGGCCGGTACAGCCACGGTGCTGCTGCGCGGCGAGTCCGGCACGGGCAAGGAGCTGGCGGCCAAGGCCGTTCACGACGCCAGTCCCCGGCGGGATGGCCCCTTCGTGAAGCTGCACTGCGCGGCGCTGCCGGACACCCTGCTGGAGAGCGAGCTGTTCGGCTACGAGAAGGGCGCCTTCACGGGCGCCGCCACGCGCAAGCCCGGGCGCGTGGAGCTGGCCCATGGCGGCACGCTGTTCCTCGACGAGGTGGGCGACATCTCCCCCGCTGTCCAGGTGAAGCTGCTGCGAGTCATCCAGGAGCGCGAGCTGGAGCGGCTGGGCGGCACGCAGACGGTGAAGGTGGACGTCCGCTTCGTGGCGGCCACGCATCAGCCCTTGGAAGAGCGCGTGAAGGAAGGCCGCTTCCGCGAGGACCTCTTCTACCGCCTCAACGTGGTGCCCGTGTGGATACCGGCCCTGCGCGAACGCCCGGACGACATCGAGCCGTTGGCCCTGCACTTCCTGGAGGTCCACGCGAAGACGAACGGGCGCCCGCCCTTCACCCTCATGCCCGACGGGCTCGCGGCGCTGCGGGCCCAGCCGTGGCCCGGCAACGTGCGGCAGCTCCAGAACTTCCTGGAGCGGTTGGTGGTGCTCTCCGACACGCAGGTGATTGGCGGGCGGGAAGTCCTTCAGGAGCTGGCGCGCCAGCCAGGCCTGGCCCCCGCCCCCTTTGCCGCGACACCTTCCGTCAGCGGCCTGGAAACGCCAACGGTGCCTGTCACGGACTCCGCCCGGACCCTGGAGTCCCAGCGCAAGGAGATGGAGCGCCAGGCGATGGTGGATGCGCTCAAGCGCGCGGGCGACAACCGGACGCTGGCGGCGCGGCTGCTCGGCATCAGCCGGCGCACGCTCTACAACAAGCTGGAGGAGTACGAGCTGCTGTAGTCAGCCCTCAGTCACGCTCGGTCGCGAGCGCATCCAGCTCCTCATGGAAGGCCTGGATGAGCGCATGCGGGTCGGTCACCCGGCCCGCGTCCGCCGCCACGCCCACCGTCACCTGCCCCGCGTAGCTGAAGAGGCTCACGCCCAGCCCCAGATGGCCCGTCTGGGGAACCCAGAACGTCAGGCCCTCCAGCCGGCTGCCCGCCAGGGACACCGCCGCGCGCGGACCGGGCACGTTGGTGGCAATCAACGAGGCCTTGGAGCCGAAGGTATCCACCACCCACCGCTCCAGCGCCGCTGGCGTGTACCCCAGCAACTCCAGCGCGCCGAAGGTCAGCACCGCCTCCGGCGAGCGCTTCAGCCGCTCCATCCGCCGCACCAGCTCCTGCAACCGGCGCTGAGGCGTGCCCAGTTGCACGGGCAGCCGAAGGAAGACGACGCCGAAGTGGTTGCCCAGTTCGCGAGGCACGGGCACGTCGAGAGGCCGCAGATTCACGGGCACCAGCGCGTGCAGGTCCTCGGGTGGCTCCCCCAGCGACTCCAGGTAGCGCCGCAGCGCGCCCGCCACCGCCGCCAGCAGCACGTCATTCACCGTGCCGCCCAGCGCGCGGCCCACGGCCTTCACTCGCTCCAGCGGCACCGGGTCCGACCAGGCGGCGCGCTTCTGCGTCCCCAGCGGCCCCCGCAGTGACGTGCGCGGGTCCGGCGGAATCACCAACAACTTGCCCATGGCCGCGGCGCCCCGAGCGCCCTGCACCAGCAGGTCGCCCACGAGAATCGGCTCCGCGGCCAGCTCCGCGCCCTTGCGCCACACCGCGCGCGCGGTCCCCGCCACCGCCCGAGCCCCACGCACCCAGCTCGCGAGCCCACCGGTTGAAGGCCTCGACGCGGGCTCGGGCGCCTCGGCGGCCATCTCCGCCTCCGGCCCATCCGTGAGCGTCAGCAGCACCCGCGCCAGGGCCATGCCGTCCGCGAGACAGTGATGCAGCCGCGCCAGCAGCACATCACGCCCGTCCGCGGCCGACATGACATGGAACTGCCACAATGGCCGGGAGCGCTCCAGGGGCGTGCTCATCCACTCCCCCACCAGCGACTCCAGCGCGGCGCGGTCCCCGGGCGGGGGCACGTCGAGCCGCGACAGGTGCCAGTCCAGGTCGAGCTCGGGGACCTCCTCCCACTGCGGCAGGCCCACGAGTCCCGCCACCGCGCGCTGGCGAAAGCGGGGGTAGCGCTCCACCAGCCGCTCCCGCACCACCGCCTGCAGCCGCTCGAAGTCCAGCCGGCCCTCGAACCAGAGCACGGCGGTAATCATCATCAGGTTGGCGGGTTCCTCCATGTGGAACCACAGCGCGTCCACACTCGACATCCGCTCCTGCGCCGCCATCTCTCACGACCTCCCGGTGAAGGCCGTTCTACTTCTTTCCGCTCTCCGGGGTCGCACGTTCGAACTGGAAGGTCTGCTTCGTCTCGTCGTCCACCATCAACGTGAGGACGCCTTCCTCCAGGTCCCAGACATAGGCGTTCCCCCGAAACTTGAGCTTCGGTCCCGTCAGGGGAATCACCCGCTTGTCGCCACACACCGGGCCCACCGCCTGGCCGTCCCGCGTGCGCAGCCGCACCCGGTCCTTGCCCGACACGTCCAGCGTGCCCCAGGCGCGGACCACCAGCGAGTTGCCCTGTCCCAGCGTGGCGGCCTCCAGTGAGGTGCGCAGCACGAAGCAGCCCGACGGCGTCACCTGCAACGAGCGCGCGTAGTCCGAACGAGGCTTGGCCTCGATGCGCTCCTCCCGCACGGTTTCGTCTTCCGGCAGGCTGGCGGCCACCAGCGTCCAGGTCCCCACCAACGCCTTGGGAGGCGCCGCCCCTGGTGCCGTCACGCCCTCGCATGGCGCCGGGACTTCCTTCTCGGGGCTGGGTGGGGCGGGCTCGAAGGAGCGCTGGCAGATGGGCAGGCAGGCCTTCGGCCCACATTCGGTATCGTTCGGCGCGCAGCCCGCCTTCTGGGTACACGACTTGAGCCGCTCCAGCGCCTGCTCACAGTCCTGACGCATGCAGGTGTCGACACACTCGGCGTCGATGCACTCGGCCACGCAGGCCCAGTTGGTGGCGCCGCACACGCCGGCCACCGTGCGCGGGCGCTGCGATGAGGACGGCTGGGCCGCGGCTGGAAGCGCGGCGCCCAGCGCCAGGAACAGGACGGGGAGGAGTCGAGAAGAGGACATGCCTCGGCGCAAGCTAGCCACGCCCTCCGCTCGCGCGGACCCTCCCCACCGCGGGAGCTGTCCACCCGCCAGCACTGCGGGTGGCGACTCTGCTCTCAGGTGAACTGCCAGCGCCAGGTGCGCACGTCGGCGTGCTCCACCATGTCCAGCTCGAAGGACAGCGTGTCGAAGCGCTCGAACTCCCGCGAGTCCACGCGCAAGAGCATCATCCCCGCGTAGTTCTGCCCTCGCAGCGGCGACACGTTGAAGGACAGCTCCGCGTCGAAGGCCACCTTGTAGAAGAGGCAGAAGCCGTCCACGCGCCCCTCCTCCACCACGGGCCGCGAGAAGCGCACGCGGTGCGGCAGGCCGTCGGCCACCATCGTCTCCAGGTCGAAGGCGAAGGCGGGCTCCGGGTCGCACAGCAGGTGGTCCACCTCGTAGGAGCGGATGACGCGCGTGAAGTAGGACGGGTTCATCGCCTCGCGCAGCGTCTGCAGGCAGCTGTAGTCCACGCTGGGGAAGCGCTGGCTCCAGATGAAGGGGATGCACGCCTCGTCCCGCAGCTGCACCGGCTCCACGAAGACCTCGAAGCGGTTGGGCAGGATGCGGCCTCCCGGCTTCAGCACCCGGTTGCGCAGGTCCAGGATGCGAGGGACCAGCCCCGCGTCGAAGAGGGCGTCGCCCAGCAACTCATGCAGCAGGACGTCCACCTTCTCCGGCATCTGGTACTGCCAGGGCTGCGCGCGCACGAAGTCGATGTTCTCCAGCCCGTTGCGGCGCGCCACCCACTGCGCCGTGTCCAGCAGCCGCGAGCCATCCACCGCGTACAGCTTCTTCGGCTGACGGCTGGCCGCCAGGAAGGTCCGCAGGCCCGTTCCGGTGCATGCATCCATGACGACCTGCCCGGGCCGCACATACCGTTCGCAGGCTCTCCGCCATCCCTCCACCCGCTCCGGGTCCGCGAGCGCGAAGTCCTGAGGCGCCGGACTGGACAGGGACAGACTGTCCGGCACGACGTTGCGCGGTAGCTGGGACACGAGCGTCGAATGGCTGAGCCGTGAACGCAGGTCCATCAATGCCTGGCGAGGCATGTCGAGCAGATTGGGCATGTGGCATCCCCCCGGATGCGTGGGTCCTTCGGACGGGCCTCCCGGCGCGACCACGCACCGGGATTTCTCAGCATGCTTGACTTACAGGTTCAGCGCCATCCAGCGAGGGGACGGGATGAGTGTCCCCAGATGAACAGCCTCGCGCTCAATGCAGCGGCGGTGACGTGTGGCCGGAAGCGCGCGCACGGCGCGACAGCCAGTCATGGAGGAAGGCCTGGACCGCCGGGTGTTGGGACTGGCGGAAGGCCTCGGGCGGGGCGTGTTCGATGATGCGTCCTTCATGGAGCAGCGCCAGGCTGTCACCCACCCGGAAGGCGGTGGCCACGTCTGGGGTGATGACGAGCGCCGAGGCATGGAGCCGGTGCTTGCCGGTGAGGATGACGTCCACCACGGACTGGGTCCTCAGCGGGTCCAACCCCGCGGTGGGGTCGTCATAGAGAAGGATTTTCGGCTCCAGCACCACGGCGCGAGCAAAGGCGGCGCGCTTGAGCATGCCGCCGGAGAGCTCGCCCGGGCGCTGCTTCGCCGCGTCCTCCAGGTCCACCAACGCCAGCACGCGCTGCACGCGCTCACGCACCTCGCTCTCCACCAGATGGAGCCGCTCGCGCAGCGGGAAGGCGACGTTGTCCTCGACGGTGAGCGAGTCGAAGAGCGCGCCGCCCTGGAAGAGGATGCCCATCTTGCGGCGCACGCGCTCGAGCCCCGCGGCATCCAACCAGGCCAGCTCCTCGCCGTCCACGCGCACCGTGCCGCGGTCCGGGCGCAGCAGGCCGTCCAGGTGCTTCATCAGCACCGTCTTCCCGGAGCCCGACACGCCCAGCAGCACGCACGTGGTGCCCGTGGGCACCACCAGGTCCACGCCCCGCAGCACGTGCTGGGCGCCGAAGGACTTGTGGACGTTCATCATCTCGATGGCATTGCGCTGCGCCGGCTCGGCCATCCCACGCCCCCAGGTCCCGGCGCCGCTGCCAGGAGGCGGAATTGTGACGGCCGCCCCCATCTGCTCGCGACCCGCCTTTCAGTCGGAGGCAAGCGATGGGCCCCGGACAGTGTCCGTGCGGGGCCCGCGCCTCAGGACTCGGACGGCCCGCCGCGCAGCTTCGCGCCGAAGCGCAAGAGCTGCTCACGCGCCCGGAGCAGCGCGTCCCGTGGAATCGAGAACACGGCCCGCGCCCGCTCCGGATCCCCACACCACGGGCCGCCATTCAGGACGACGTGCGTGTGCTCGTACACCACGCGAGGAAGGTTCTCCGGCGTCAGCCGCACCCCGTCGACCTCCTGCCCCAGCCACGCCGTCATCCGAGGCGACAAGAAGAGTCCGCCCGCGTCCCCCGCGTCCGAGCGCCCATCCCCTGGCAGCGCTCCGGCCAGCAGCTCACGCTTCTCCGCCAGCTCCCGCCGCATCTTCACCAGGAAGGACCGCAGGGTGCGGTGCCGTGCGGGGTACAGCAGCTGGCCATCCGGACTGCGGGCATATGCCGCATACAGGTACGCCGCAGCGCGCGCCGTCATCAGGTGGAGCACCCCAGGGCCGCTGTCACGCACCGCCGCGGCCAGCGCCCGGTCCTTCGTCGCGAGCCACCCCACGCGGAGCCCACCGGCCGCGAACTCCTTGGACAGCCCTCCCAGCAGCACCGTGCGGGCGCCGATGCCGGGCACCGCGCCTTCCAGCGTCACGGGGCTGGGAACCGTCTCCGCAGTGGGGCTGGTGAGGTTCACCAGTCCGAAGATTTCGTCCGAAATCAGCAGACAGCGCTGCTCCACCACATAGGTGGCCAGGGCCACCAGCTCCTCGCGGGCCAGGTAGACACCGGAGGGGTTCGACGGCTGCGACACGACGATGGCATCCGGCACGACACCGCCCTGCCCTCGCCGCGCCAACAGCCCCGACAGTGGCCCCTGCTCCACGTCACACCCCGCGGAGACGAAGGTGGGCGGCAACACGCCGTAGCACGGCGTCGACACATAGACGCGCGGCGTGCGTCCCAGCCGCTGGCGCAGCGCCACGCCCAGGTGGTGGATGAGCGGCCACACGCCCGGCGCCACCGCCAGCTCGTCCGGCGCGTAGCGCACCGCGCGCGACTCCAGCAGGAAGGCCGACACCGCCTCCGCCAGTCCTGTCTGCGGTGCGGGCTCGCGCGGCGCGACACCGGCGGCGATGAGGCCCTCCACCAAGGGAGGCGGCAGCGGCCCTTCGTTCTCTCCGTAATCCAGACGCACCAGCTCCGCGTCGTCCTCGCGGAACACCTTGGGCGCGAATGCGGGGAAGGTCATCAACCGCGCCATCCGTCGCGAGCGGGGCAGCGTCACCACCGGAGGCCTGCGCGGCGCGGGCGCTTCCGGCTCCGCGAAGGAGATGCGGAACGACAGCAAGTCAGCGAAGGTGCGCTCGTAGAACGCTTGCGCCAGGGTGCTGATGCGCGAGTACGTGACCTCCGCCGCGGCTTCCAAGTCTCCCCGCAGTGGCTGCGGCACCGGCATGAGCAGCGTCAGCTCCAGGTCCGGCCACACCGCGTTCTTGATGAGCCCATAGAGCACCACCAGGTTGGGGGCGTGGGCCTCACGGGCCAGGAACTCGAAGAGCGTGTGCGGCTCCACGCCGCCGGTGATGTTGAAGAAGGCGCTTTCGTCCAACACCACCCAGATGCCCCGGCGCGCCGCCTCCGCGACGATGTCGCGCAGCACGGACAGGTTGGTGCGCTCTCCCTTCTCCACCGTGAGCAGCACCATCTTCACGTCGAACGCGGACAACAGCCGGCGAATCTCCGCCAGCGACGTGTGTGTCACCGTGGCGCGCACCCCCGCCTTCTCCAGCGCACGGGCGTAGAGCGGATGGAGGTTGCGCGACACCAGCACCTCGTCCCCCGCGTCGCAGGTGGCCATCAGCAGCGAGTACACCGCCTGCTCGCGCTCGGGCGCGACGAAGACCTCCTCTTCCGCCAGCCGCAGCCCGAAGTACCGGTCCAGGTAGCGCACCACCTGCCGGCGGAAGGACGCGTCACCCGCCTCGTGCGCGTAGGGCATCAGCGGGCCCCGCGCCAGCCGCGCCGCCAGGTCGGCGACGAAGCCCAACTGCTCCGCCGACGCGGCGCCCAGGTCCAGCTCCTCCTGCAACGCAGAGGCACCCAGCGCGCGCAGCGCGGCCCGCAGCGCCAGCGTCTCGCGAGGCAGCGCCAGCCGCGCCTCCCACACCGCCACCTCGTGCCACACCGGGTTTCCGGCCTGGAGCCAGCCCAGCGCGGTGGCCGCCCGCAGCGGCTCCGGGCTGCGCGCTTCCATGAAGAATTCGAACTCGCGGCCGGTTCGCTGCTCCAGGGCCACCAAAGGACGGATGTCCGTGTCCGCCGCCTGCATCACCCGGCGGGCCACCCGCACGTGCGTGTCGAAGCCGCGGCGGGTGAACATCCGCTCGATGATGACGCGCCCTGGCCTGCCCGCGAGGTTGAGCAGCAGTCGTCCGGTGGGCGACAGTCGCTCCGGCGCTTCGTCCAGCAATCGCGCGATGAGCCCGAGCCCGAAGTGGTCCTCGTAGACGTTCTGCAGCGTGCAGTAGTTGGACAAGTCGTAGAGCGCCTGCTCGTCGGCCTGGGACAGTTCGGAGGGCAAATCCTCCTCGCCCCGGAGGACCTGCGGAATGCAGCCCACCACGAAGTCCCATGGGGCATCCGAAGGTATCCCGCGCAACAGGTCGCTCTCCCCGAAGGACAGGCGCGACGCCAACGACTCGTCTCCGTTGAGCCACGCGTTGCAGCGCGCGACGACGGGCGAGTGCGGATTGAGGTCCGCGCCATGCACGTGCGCCAGCCGGGTGAACTTCGCCAGCGCGACGCAAATCCATCCCGAGCCCGCGCCGACCTCCACCAGCCGCTTTCCCGCATACTCATCCAGCGGGACGCTCAGCAGGCCCTCCAGGAAGGTGTAGGCCCACGCCTCCGGAGCGAAGATGGACGGCAGCAGGAACAACTCCAACCGCTCCTGCGAAGCGCCCACCGTCACCGTCACCGTCACCAGCCGCAGTGGCGCCGATTCGGGTTGGTGGCGAGACAGCTCCGCCAGCTCGCGGAGCTCGGCCAGCGCGCGCGGGCGCCTGTCCGCATGGGACAGGTCCTCGGACAGTGCGCGCAGCAGGTGAAACGCCTCACGGGGTGTGGAGGGGTAGGTCGGCATGGCGCGAGGACTGTCCCGAGCCCCCCGCCCCCTGTCAACGCTGCGATGGCGCCCGGATGAAACCCTTTGGCGCCCTGGGGTGAGTCAAGGAAATGCCGACTCGCCGTAATAAAGGGCAGCAGCAACGAGGCCCGCCGCCGCCGCGCCGGGCGGGCTCGGAAGCAGCACGCGCGGTACCGACGGAGCAGCATCCATGTCGCTCATGCCTGTGGATGGACCCCGTAGTGGAGAGGGGGCAGTGATGGAGATGAACGTCTCGAGGCCGGTGCTTGCTGGGGGATTCTGGAAGAAGAAGCGCACGCAGCCGGTGAAGCGCGCCAAGGACGCGTCGCTGGTGCGTTGGGAGTCGCAGCCGTGGCGCCGTCAGTTGCGCGACCCGGCGGAGTACGAGCACCCGGTGGCGCGTGCCGCGCTGGTGCAGGCGCTGCTGGCGGAGGGTCTGACGATGGACGCGGACGCGGCGCGCTTCGCGGGAACCAGCGAGGACCGCGACTGCATCAGCATCGCGCAGGTGCTGCGCTTCGCCGACTCGCTCGTGCTGCGCATGGCGCTGGCGTGCACGGATGACCACGTGCTCCAGCTGGTGCATCTGCGCCGCGACGCCGAGGACCTGGCGGAGCGGATGATTGAGTGGGCCAACGCCGGCCGTCTGTAGGCCGGATGCGGCACAGCAGGCAGGGACATCGGCCCGGTATCGTGGCGTGACTCGCCGGAGGTCGCACGCTAGGGCGGCGTGCGGCGCGGCGCCTGGGCCACGGTGAGGGCCAGAGCCCCTGCGAGTCCCTCCTTGACAGCCTGGGAGCCCGGCTGTTCTCACGGAGACATGCTCTCCTCGCTCGTCCTGGCCGCCACCCTGGCAACGGCCCCCGCTCCCCGTGCCGCCGCTTCGGCGAAGACGCTCGTCCATGTGCCGAAGGTGGATGCGCTGACGGGCCTGGCCGCGTTCCTGGAGCGTGCGGGTCAACACGCCGCGCTGCTGCGTCCCTCGGCGTGGCGGACGGAGCTGCATCCCTTCCTCGCGGTCGACCCCACGCGGCCCCAGTCCCTGTCCGAGCTGGGCCTGGATCCAGCCGGTCCGGCCACCGTGTCCATGCGCAACGATGGCCGCGTGTCCTGCATGCGGGTGGCCGACGCCAAGGTGTTCCAGGCGAAGGCCGCCGAAGCCATCACCGCCGCGGGCGGCGCCGAAGCGAAGCCCACCACGCGTGGAGGGGTGACGACGGTGCATGCCGACCGCGACATGGGCGGCAGCATGGGCTACGCGATGAAGGGCAAGGAGGTCTGCGCCTTCGGCGCCATCGAGCGCGGCGGCGCGGACCTGCTCGAGGAGTCCGTCCGGCTGGTGGGCAAGGCGCCCGCGCGAGATGCCCGGCTGGGCAAGGTGCCGGGCGTGGCATTCGTCGTGTCGGGCAACACGGTGGTGGGCCTGGACGGCACGGCCAACGCACTGCAGGTGGAAGGCGTGACGACGAAGTTGCAGCTGCCGGTCTTCCAGGCGCGAGGCACCAGCCCCTACGCGGCGATGAATTCGGAGGGACTGCTCTCCTCGCGGGCGTCCATCTCTCCCATGGGGGTGTTCCAGACGGTGGACACGATGCGCTCCACGCTCCAGGTCCTGTGCCCCACGTGTCCGAAAGAGCAGATGGTGTCCATGGCGAAGGCCGTGACGAAGCAGCTCACGGGCCACATGTTGGTGAACATGGACCACGTCCAGGTGCGCGGCTCCCTGCGAGCGATGTCGACGCGCTTCTTCGCGGTGCGCCAGGCCGTGGCCGCCGAGGTGAAGGACGTGGCGGCGGTGAAGGCCGCGCTGGCCCCGCTGGGCAAGCTCCCGGACGTGCTGGTGCTGGAGGACGGCTGGAAGCTCCCGCTCAAGGGCGGCAACGTGTTCGTGCGCATCAAGGGCAAGCAGCTCGTCCTGGGCAACGAAGAGTCGGTGACCCAGGCCACGCTGGCGGCGCTGACGGAGACGGGCACGAAGACGGAGCACCCGGTGGACTTCGCCGTTGACCCCAAGCGGGTGGCGCGAGGCCTGGCGCAAATCTCGCTGACGGACATCCTGGCGGATGAACTGCTCGCGGCCCTCTTCGCGGCCAGCTCCGAACTGGGGCCGCTGCTGGCGCGCAGCGAGCGCATCACCGGGTGGATGGACGCCGCTCCCGGTGGCGCCCACCGTGTGTCGCTGACCTGGCCGCTGCCTCCGCAGTAGACGCTCGAATTTGAAGCGGCGGGACGGAGTGACGCGCCGTTGCGAGCCTCCGTCGTGATATGTCAGTCCCTCAAGGCACGAGGGGGAAACCACGCCATGATGCTGTTCCTGCCCTTGGGGGTGGACAACACCGAGCTGGAGCGTCTGCCTCGGGTATCCATCACCATCGCGGCCATCTGTATCGTGGCCTTCTTCATCTCCTGGGTCGTTCCGTCCAATCCCCTGGGCGTGGGTGAAAACGAGCTGCGCTCCTTGCTGGAGCAGTCGCTCGAGCACCCGGACCTGGAGTTCCCTCCCGCGTGTGCGGAGCGGCTGCTGTCCGATTCGGGCCGGAGGCTGGTGCGCAACATGCACCAACGCGTCGCGGAATCCGACGGAGCGGAGAGCGTGACGAACCGGCAGCAGGGACTGAATGAGCGCTGCGAGGAGCTCATCGCCCAGCACGACTCGAGCCTGCTCTCGCGCTTCTCCCTGGTGCCCGCGCGGGGACTCGCCCAGCCCGGCTGGCTCACGTACATGTTCCTCCACTTGGGGTGGATGCACCTGCTGGGGAACCTGCTGTTCTTCTACGTGACCAGCCTGCTGCTCGAGGATGCCTGGGGCCGGCCACTGTTCGCGGGTTTCTACGTCGTGGGCGGGCTGGTGGCGGGCGTGGCCCACTATGCCATCGACCCCGCATCAGAGTCGGTGATGGTGGGTGCCTCCGGCGCCGTGGCCGCGTGCATGGGCGCCTTCTGTCTGCGCTTCGCCCAGCGACGGGTCCGCATCGGCTACTTCGTCTGGCTGCTGAAAATCTTCCGCGGCACCTTCCCCGTTCCCGGTTGGGTCTGGGGCGGCCTGTGGTTCGGCAACGAGGTGCTGAACTACTACCTCCTGGGCAACAACACGGGCGTCGCGGTGATGGCCCACATCGGCGGTTTCGTCTTCGGCTTCGCGGGCGCATCGCTGCTGCGCGTCACGCAGTTGGAGGAACGGGTGGTGGCGCCCGCGCTCGCCGCGAAGCAGGGCGGCTGGGTGGCCGACCCGCGGCTGGCGGAGGCCCAGGAGGCGCTCGACCAGGGAGACCGCACGGCCGCACGCGCGGGCTTCCAGCGCTTGCTGAAGACCCAGCCGGACCACACCGACGCATTGCTGTCGCTGGGCCGCATGGACCTGGAGGACGGCAAGACGCAGGCCGGCACGGCGCGGGTGGAGCGGGCGCTCCATACGCTCGCGGGTCGCGCCTCCACGGACGCGCTGTGGTTCGCGATGGAGCCGTTGGTCTCGCTGCTGCCCATCGACGCGCTGCGGCCCGCCTCCGCCTGGAAGCTGGCGCAGGCGCTGGACACGGAAGACGCGCCGCCGGCCTCGTTGGAGACGACGGAAGCCCTGTACAGCGTGGCGGGCGGGGGCGCGGGCATCATCGCGGTGCGCGCGCTCATCCGCGCCACGGAGCTGCGGATGGCGCACTACAAGGACCTCGAGCGGGCAGCAGGCTACCTCGCGCGCGCCAAGCCGCTGTTGACGGGAGAAGCTGCGACGGCGGGTGACCGGGTCCGGGAGCTGGACGCCGAAATCACGCGGGTGCTGGAAGAGAACGCCTGGAAGAAGCGGGACGCTGCGCCAACGCCCACCGTGAACGCGCCCCCCGCGCCGCCGCGCATCTTTCCCTGCCGCATCGTGAGCATGACGGACATGGCCCTCACCGTGGAGGCCGCCAATGGCCAGCGCCGGACGATGGCCATGGCGGAAGTACTGGCGATTGCCGTGGGCATGTTGCCCGTCGCCGGACCGCCTGGGACGCCTCCGCGTCAGACGGTGCTCACCGACCTGGTGCTCTCCTGGGGGAGCGCCAACGAAGGAGCGCGCGTGCTGCGGGTGAACGTCGCGGGGCTCGCGCTGAACCACTTCTATCCAGGCGTGGCACCCCGTGAGGCCTATGCGCGATTCCTGGCGGACATGCTGGAGCGCACCAACGCCAACGCGCTTCCGGACGCCTCCTCCCTGAAGCAGGGGCAGTACCCGCGCTTCAACAGCGAGGCGGAGCTGAGCCAGCACTACTACGGCGGGAGCGCGGCAGCGGCCTGAGCGCGGCGGAGGGCCCCCACCCACGACGCCTTGTCAACGGGCCTCGAAGCCAGGCATGGCGCCCGTGAAGAATCCGCTCCTTCAGCGCGACTGAGAGCCTGTCCGAATGAGACAGGCAACTCACTCCATGTCTTCCAGGGCCAACTCGGCCTGCTCCCGATAGAGGGGCACCTGCTCCACCGCGAGCACATCTTCCAGCAGCGCGCGCGCGCCAGCGGCGTCGCCCGCGTCCCGAAGCCGGCGGGCCCCCGTCAGCGCGCGCATGAGACGTTGCGAGCCATCACGAATGCGGCGGCGAGTCTCGTGAAGAAGCGCTGTCGCCGTGGCAACGCCCGCGACGGCGGCATGTGCATCCTCTTCGGGAATGCCCACCTCCCGTGCCGAACGAAGGAGCAAGGCGCGCACCTCGGCCGTCAGCGCCAGCGCCTCACCGGCCTCCACGCGCCGCGCCAGTTCGCGCACCGGGTCCCAGTCAATCGCCTCGGCCATGGGCTCACCCGCCTCCCTTGAGACGGCGGCACTTGTCCACGGGCCACTCGTGTTGCCCTTCGCAATACCGGAAGCAGTCGTAACAAGAGCCTGACCAACCCTGCTCCTGGCACTGGGCGTAGGCGTCGATGCACACCTGCTTCCACTCCGGGATGGCTTCTTCGCTGGCCTCGGACGCGGACTCGACGGCCTTCATCGGCACCAGGTACTTGCTCACCTCCGAAGCTGTCAGCCCGCAGCGCTCAGGCGTGGCCGGGTGCGTCTTCACGCAGCAACTCACGGTCGAATCCATCGGCCCGCACTGCGCCTGAGCCAGGTACACCGGCTGACGAGCCACGGTGGAATGAGCGCTCCCTCCGCACCCCAGCGCCGAGAGGACAATGGCTGCCAGCGGACCCCACATCGCACAACAATGCAGGGATGACTCGTTTTCCATGGATGACAGCTTACACATGCCTCATACATGGACAACCCTCCTTTCACGCCGCCAGCCTCCGGACTCACCCACAGCAATCATCCGAACCCGCCGCTCCACTTCCCCGCGGAACACGCCCGCCATCGAGGGCACAGCGCCGTGGCGAGAGCCCACGATGGCAGCGGGCGTGTCTGCCTCGTCTGGAAGTGCCCTGAATGTCGCTCCGCGCGTCCCATATGAAACGTAGCAGGTAGGCAGCACAAGCAGAGACTTATTGCGCCGGGTCACCGCTCCCTGGTGCATCCCGAGCGTTGGGATGCCGCCATGGACGTCACGTTCGCCCCCCCCTGCACGCATCCCCTCCGGGCTGCGTTCAAGATGAGAGCCAGACCCTCTGGGTCTTCACCGAAAAGTACGCGACCTGCGCTGCACCGGCCGGCGGTCACGTGGCGGCCCCGGCAGGAGTGGACGTGCACACACACGCGCGCGTTCAGCCAGATGTTCGATGACAGCGCCGCCGACGGCGGCATCCGCCACAGCCAGCGCATCATCGACGCGTCATTGCTTTCGAGCGGGAGTGACCCGCCTTCTTCGGCGCCGCCCGCCTACCAGTGGCGGCGGGGAGGCGCAGCGGGCGGCGGAGGCGCGGGCAGGGGCTCGAGCATGCCGCACCTCAACAGCCGCTCCACGGCGTCCTTGACCGCCTTCGCGGGGGTGTCGCAGCTCTCCAGGTTGCGTGCCGCCTCGGAGACGGTGCGCCCGCCCGCTTCGAACTCCACCAGATAGAGCCCGTCCTCCTCGGCAAGCCCGAGCGAAGCGCCCCACCTGGCGCGAGCCGCGTCGAACTGGGCGCGGCCGCTGCCAGCCTTGGCCGCCTCAATCACCACGGAATAGGAGGCCACGGCCTCCGCGCCCTTGACGGAGAGCCGGAACTTCTGCGCCCGCCCGTACCGAACCTTCTCGTCACTCATGTCGCCCCCTCGATGGCTGGCTGCCCCATCCGCTTGAGCCAACGTACGTGGCTCTTCAATGCCGCACCAACGCTCTCATTCGCCCGGTAGCGAATGCCGCGCTCCCGGCAGGTGTCTTCGACAATGCGGGAAAGCGCTGGGTAGTGCAGATGACACACCCGCGGGAAGAGGTGGTGCTCCACCTGGAAGTTCAGCCCGCCCAGGTACCAGCTCACCAGCGAATTGCCACGCGCGAAGTCCACGGTCGAAGCGACCTGATGCGCAGCCCAGTCACGGGAGAAGGGTCGGTTCGCTTCCGGCGGCAGGGAGAAGTCCGCCTCCTCCACGCAGTGCGCCAGCTGAAACACGGTGGCAAGCGTCAGCCCGAGCACGAACGAGGCGAGCGCGTAACACAGCGCGACCTGCCAGAGCGGGCGGAAGCACAACGGCAGCGCGATGGCCCAGCCATAGAACATCAGCTTTCCACCCATGGCCCCGGCCAGCTTCAACCCGCCGGGGCGCGGCATCTTCTGCCGTCCCACGCGTCCGGTGACCAGGTCCTTGAAGTCATCGATGAAGTGCCACTTCATGGGAAGCAGCGCGTAGAGCCCCCAGATATAGGCATGCTGGAAGCGATGGGCCCTGTGCAGCCGCTGGCCTGGAGCCAGCCGGCACAGCGGCTGGATGTCGATGTCCTCATCGAGACCGACCACGTTCGTGTGGCTGTGATGGAAGATGTTGTGCTTCCAGCTCCACACGTAGGACGAGCCACCGATGACATCGAGCGTCCATCCGAGAATCCGGTTGATGCCCCGGTGCACCGAGTAGCTTCCATGGTTGGCATCGTGCTGGACGCTGAACCCCACTCCCGCCACGGCCAGCCCCAGGGACACGCACCCGGCGACCGCACCCCACGGCCCCGAGGCGCCTAGAAGGAGCCAGACATAGGAGGCCGCGAACCAGCCCAGGATGACCACCGTCTTCGCGTACATGCGCGGGAGGTCACGGGGCGAGCGCCCGCTCGCGCCCAGATGAACCTCTACCCGCGCCCTGAGGTCCTGGAAGAAGGGCCCCGACTCGAGAAACTTCGCCTTCGTTGCTTGCGACAACGCCCACCCGCTCTCACGCCGCCAGGGTCACCGCCGGAAGAGCCTGGAGTCGCGCTGGGAGGATCCCGCCGCGGCCATCGCCTGCCTGGTGCCGAAGGTCCATGTAACACATCGGCTGAGTGGACTGTTCCGGCCGTGCTGGACATCCCCAGATTCGATGGCCGCGGCCTGGCATGGCCCGCGGGGCGTTCCGCATGCTGAGCGGCGCCTTGCTCGGGCCTCGCGCGACGGTTGCGGCGGCTTCGGTGTCCACCGCTTTCCAACCGGAGAGCTGCTGTTCAAGCGCGCCGACGACCATGAACGCCAGACGAGCGCCCCCCATCTCACCGGACGACCGCTTCATCACCTGGGGCCAGGGTGACGGCACCGTGGGCCTTTGGTCCGTGACGGACTGGGTCCCGTCACGCCGGCCGCTCCTGCCGCCACCGCCGCTCCTGCTGACCACTGCGCTGCTCGCGCGCCTGATACAGCGCCATACCGCGCTGCACATCATTCACGTCGAGCGTCCCCGCCAGCACCCCATCCGCCTCCACCACGACGAGTTGGGGCATCTCCTCCTCGGCCATGCGTCGCAGCGCCGTCCACCCATCCTCATCCAGCCGCACCACCACGGCGGGCACCATCACCTCGCGCGCGGTGCGCGTCATCCGCTCCGAATCCGGCACGGCCCTCACCGTCTCCAGCGACACCTGCCCCACCGGCCTTTCGTCCTCCGTCACCGGCAGCAGCAACAACCGCGCACGCCGCAAGTCCCACAGCGCCTGATCCAGCGACGCCCCCGCGTCCACGCCCACCCGGCGCGGCGTCATCAAGTCGGCCACCGGCACACGCTCCAGCGTCATCTTCATCCGCACCTGCTGCGCCTCCGCCTGCGCGCCCATGAAGATGAAGAACGCGATGACCACCAGGAACGGGTTGAGCGACAGCACCGCCCACACACCGAACAACACCGCGAACCCACGTCCCAGCCAGGACGCCACCTGCGTCGCGCGCACCATCCCCAGCCGTCCCGCCAGCGACGCGCGGACGATGCGCCCCCCATCCATGGGGAACGCGGGCAGCAGGTTGAACACCCCCAGGAACAGGTTCAGGCTGGCCATGTAGAAGAACGCGAACTGGAGGTTGAACGAGCGCACCTCCTGGAGCAGCCACGTCGCGCCGCCGAGCAGCACCGCCAGCAGGATGCTCGTCAGCGGCCCCACCGCGGCCATCAGCGCTTCATCCCGGGGACGCGGCGGCGCCTCCGTCAACTCCGACACACCGCCCACCATCATCAACGTAATCGAGCGCACCGTCCCGCCACGGCGCAGCGCGTACACGGTGTGCGCCAGTTCGTGAATGAACACGGACGCGAACAAGCCCACCGCCACCACCAGCCCCCACAGCACGGGCGAGCCGCCGAGTCGCTCCGGGGGGACTTCCGCCACCTCCGCCGCACGCCGGAAGGCGCCGCCGAATAGGAACGCAAACAGCGGAAGGACCAGCAACAGCGAGAAGTGGACGCGGACGGGAATGCCGCGGAACGAGCCGATTTGAAAGGAACCTCGCGCGGCGCGCATGGCGGCCCTCCTATGGCCTCAACCTCCGTCCCCTCCGCGCGGCGCGCACGGACCTGGGGGCGGCCCGGCCGGCTGCCCGCCCCCTGAGTGTCCGCTGCTCGGCCTTCGAGATGTCCGCCCGCGAGCACGGCCGCGGCCACCCCGCCCCGCCCTTGCGCCACCCACATACGCTGGACGGGGCGGCCCCAGCGTCCCCCCACCGTGGAGGCACCATGTGGAATCCTGTCGCGTATGCGTGGACGGCATGGCGGATGGCACGGGCCCTCCGCGACCCGGAGAAACTCCAGGACGTCCTGGGTCTGGCCCCCGTGCTCGCGCCCCCCGTGGCGATGCGGCGGCTGGTGGAGCGCCTGATGAGCCACGCCTCCGCGGCCCAGGCCTTCATCGAGCGCCCGCGCGTGGGCCTGCTCCACCTGGCCGCGCTGCGCGCCCTGCCCGAACACACCCTGGGACGTGCCTTCGTCGACCACCTGGAGGCGAACCAGGTGAACCCTGACGCGCTGCCCTACCTGGAGGCGCGGACCGACGAGGAGTACGTGCGAGCGCACCTGCTCGAATCCCATGACGTCTGGCACGTCCTCACCGGCTTTCCGACGACCGTTGCGGGCGAGCTGGGCATCCAGGCCTTCAGCCTGGCCCAGGTGGGCAGCCCCTTCGCGCTGGGCATCCTCGCGGGCGGCCTGACGAACACCCTCCTCTACGCGTTCTCCCAGCGCGAGGAGCGCATGCGCGCCATCGTCCGGGGCTGGCTGCTGGGACAACGGGCCCGGCCGCTCTTCGGGGCACCGTGGTGTCAGATGTGGGAGTCACCCCTGGTGGAGGTCCGCCAGCGCTACGGCCTGGACCTGGCGGCGGTGGATGCAGTGCTTGACGACCCCATGCGTCCGGCCATGGAAGTCAGGAATCCAGGCAGCGCGTCCTCGCCCCAATCATGCTAGACGCGCCCCATGGACCAGACTCCCGAGAAGGACCCCCTCCGCGCACGTCTCGAGAAGATGGAGAAGCAAGCCGAGCTGGGTGGCGGTGCCGACCGCATCGCCAAGCAGCACGAGTCCGGCAAGCTCACCGCCCGCGAGCGCATCGACCTGCTCCTTGACCCCGGCTCCTTCTGTGAGCTGGACAAGTTCGTCACCCACCGCTCGAACGAGTTCGGCATGGGCGACAAGAAGATTCCAGGCGACGGCGTCGTCACCGGCTACGGCACCGTGGAAGGCCGCAAGGTCTTCGTCTTCGCCCAGGACTTCACCGTCTTCGGCGGCTCGCTGTCGGGCGCCTACGCGCAGAAGATCTGCAAGATCATGGACCTGGCCACCCGCGTGGGTGCGCCCGTCATCGGCCTGAATGACTCGGGCGGCGCGCGCATCCAGGAAGGCGTGGAGAGCCTGGCCGGCTACGCGGACATCTTCGTGCGCAACACGCTGGCCTCCGGCGTGGTGCCCCAGATTTCGCTCATCATGGGCCCGTGCGCGGGCGGCGCGGTGTACTCGCCCGCCATCACCGACTTCATCATGATGGTGAAGGACACCTCGTACATGTTCATCACCGGCCCGGACGTCATCAAGACGGTGACGCACGAGGAGGTGTCGAAGGAGGCGCTGGGCGGCGCCGTCACGCACAACCAGAAGTCCGGCGTGGCCCACTTCGCGGCGGAGAACGAGCAGGCCGCCATCGTGATGACGCGCGAGCTGCTCTCCTTCCTGCCCTCCAACAACCAGGAAGAGGCGCCCGTCCAGCCGTGCGAGGACGACGCGTTCCGGGCCGAGGAGTCGCTCAAGACGATTGTCCCGAGCAACCCCAACAAGCCCTACGACATCAAGGAAGTCATCAAGGCCATCGTCGACGACAAGCACTTCTTCGAGGTGCAGGAGCACTTCGCGAAGAACATCGTCATCGGCTTCGCGCGCATGAACGGGCGCAGCGTGGGCGTCGTCGCCAACCAGCCCGCGGTGCTCGCCGGCGTGCTGGACATCGACGCCAGCATCAAGGCCGCGCGCTTCGTGCGCTTCTGCGACTGCTTCAACATCCCGCTCGTCACGCTGGTGGACGTGCCCGGCTTCCTCCCCGGCACCGACCAGGAGTGGGGCGGCATCATCACCCACGGCGCCAAGCTGCTGTACGCCTACGCCGAGGCCACCGTCCCCAAGGTCACCGTCATCACCCGCAAGGCCTACGGCGGCGCCTATGACGTCATGGCGTCCAAGCACATCCGCGCGGACATGAACTTCGCCTGGCCCACCGCCGAAATCGCCGTCATGGGCCCGGAGGGCGCGGTCAACATCATCTTCCGCAACGAGCTGGCCAAGGCCCCGGACGCCGCCGCCGAGCGGGCCCGGCTGACGGCGGACTACCGCGACAAGTTCGCCACCCCGTTCAAGGCGGCCGAGCTGGGCTACATCGACGAAATCATCCGTCCGGAGGAGACGCGCGCGAAGCTCATCCGCGCCCTGGAGCTGCTGAAGGACAAGCGCCAGGAGAACCTCCCCCGCAAGCACGGCAACATCCCGCTCTAGGTTTCTTTCAGCCCTCGCCTGCCCGCCCTCTGTCGCCAGCAGGGCAGGCAGGCGCGCGCGAAGGGGGAAATTTGGGGGTGACGAACGGGCTTACAGGGGCCAGGAAAGGAATCTCATTTTGCCCCACCGCCGCCTCATCCTCTTTCTCTCCGACGTCGAAGGAAACCTCACCGCCCTGCGCCAGACGCTCAAGCGCGTCTGCGAAGCGGTGGACCTGGCCACGCCCGAGGTGAAGTGGGTGGAGCCTCCGCCAGAGGGGCTGGCCGACGCGGGCTGGCACGCCGTCGAGCTGGAGCTCCCGCCCGCCCCGGGCCGCAAGGCGCGCAAGTCCGAGCAGCCCTTCCTGGAGGAGCAGCTCGACGCCATGAGTCAGGCCCTGGCGCAGGACTTCCGGGACCGGGCGCTGGGCCTCTTCGTGGACCGTGAGCACAGCTACGCGCGCTCCTGCATCAGCGGCCCGGGCCGCCCGTCCAAGGCCGTGGAAGGTGAGGTTCTGGACGTCATCCGGCAGGCGGCGCGCTGGCTGGACGTGGAGACGGGCATGCTGGCCCGCCTCTTCGGCGGCGGAAACGCGGCACGCAACCTGTTGGCTGCGGCGGTCGACTTCGGCAACGAACCTGGACGGTCAGGTCCGCCCGCCCCGCCGGAGCCGGACGAGGACGACCGCTTCGTGGAGGCCAAGCTGACACAGGCTCGCGCTTACATGGAGCAGTACCTCAACACCCGGAAGTAGAGGCGGCAAACAGGGTCGCCCCGTGCTAGACGGGCCCCATGCCCAAGATCCGCAAAGTGCTCGTCGCCAATCGCGGCGAGATCGCCATCCGGGTGATGCGCACGTGCAAGGAACTCGGCATCGCCACGGTGGCGGTGTACTCGGAGGCGGACCGCTCCGCCCTGCATGTGCGCACGGCCGACCAGGCCATCTTCGTGGGGCCCCCGCCTTCGCGTGAGAGCTACCTGGTGCAGCAGCGCATCCTCGACGCCGCGAAGCAGGCTGGCGCGGATGCCATCCACCCCGGCTACGGCTTCCTCTCCGAAAACGCCGCCTTCGTCCGCGCCTGTGAAGCCGAAGGGCTGACGTTCATCGGGCCGCCCGCCTCCGCCATGGACTCCATGGGCGAGAAGACGCGTGCCCGCGCGAACATGATCAAGGCGGGCGTGCCCGTGGTGCCCGGCACCACCGAGCCCATCCCCTCCGTGGAGGAGGCGCGCGCCTACGTGGAGAAGATTGGCTTCCCCGTCATGCTCAAGGCCGCGGGCGGCGGCGGTGGCAAGGGCATGCGCAAGGTGGAGCGCATGGAGGACTTCGAGTCCTCGTGGCGCGCCGCCAAGAGCGAGGCCCTCAACGCCTTCGGCAACGACGCCGTCTACATCGAGAAGTACCTGGAGAAGCCACACCACGTGGAGATCCAGGTCTTCGCGGACCAGTACGGCAACACCATCCACCTGAACGAGCGCGAGTGCTCGGCGCAGCGCCGGCACCAGAAGGTGGTGGAGGAGACGCCCAGCCCCATCCTCTCGCCGGAGCTGCGCGCGAAGATGGGCGAGGTCGCGGTGAAGGCGGCCAAGGCCGTCAACTACGTGGGCGCCGGGACGGTGGAGTTCCTGGTGGACGTGCACCGCAACTTCTACTTCCTGGAGATGAACACCCGCCTCCAGGTGGAGCACCCGGTGACGGAGTGGGTGACGGGCCTGGACCTGGTGGCCATGCAGATTCGGGCCGCCGAGGGCGAGAAGCTCGGCCTCACCGAAGCCCCCACGCCGCGCGGTCACTCGATTGAAGTCCGCGTGTACGCGGAGGACCCGAGCCGCAACTTCATGCCCAGCCCGGGCAAGATTACGTACCTGCGCGTGCCGGGTGGACCGAACGTGCGTGACGATTCGGGCGTGTTCCCCGGGTACACGGTGCCCAACGTCTACGACCCGATGATTTCCAAGCTGTCCGTGTGGGCCCCCACGCGGCGCGAGGCCATCGCGCGCACGCAGCGCGCGCTGTCCGAGTACGTGGTGAAGGGCATCACCACCAACATCCGCTACCTGAAGGCGATTCTGGCGCACCCCGAGTTCATCGAGGGCGACTACGACACCAGCTTCCTCACCCGCCAGCACGATGCACTGCTGGGCGCGGAGGACCCGAAGCTGAGCGAGATGGCGCTGCTGGCCAGCGTGGTGCACACGTACCAGAAGGACCAGAAGCGCGCGAAGACGCTGCCCGCCGCCGGTGGCGGCCAGGGCGGTGGCAACGGCGGCGTCTCCCCGTGGAAGCTGGCGCTGCGCACGCGCCGCTAACCCTCAGAGCTCGGAAGGACTTCCATGCGTTACTTCACGAAGCAGCAGGGCCAGAAGGAAGCGGTTCCGGTGGACCTGGAGCCCCTGGGGAACGACCAGTTCAAAATCACCGTGGGCGCCACCACGTACCAGGTGGACGCGCTGGCGCTGGAGCACGGCACGCTGTCCATGCTGGTGGACGGCCAGTCGTACAACGTCGAGTTCGAGGAGAACGGCGACGAGCTTGGCGTGCTCCTGCGCGGCCAGGTGAACCGCATCGACGTGGCGGATGAGCGCCGGCTCCGGCTGCGCGCGGCCAACGCGGCCTTCTCCGTGGAGGGCAAGCAGCTGGTCACCGCGCCCATGCCGGGCAAGGTGGTGAAGGTGCTGGTGAAGGTGGGCGACGAGGTGAAGGAGGGCCAGGGCCTCGTGGTGGTGGAAGCCATGAAGATGGAGAACGAGCTCAAGAGCCCCAAGGCGGGCAAGGTGACGGAGCTGTTCGCCAAGGAAGGCACCGCCGTGGAGAACAACGCCAAGCTGGTGGTGGTGGAATAGCTCCATGGAGATGCTCTGCACCCTGCGCAGCGCCACCGAGGCCCAGCGCGTTGCCCTGCTCCAGGCCCCCGAACGGCTGGAGGACTTCGTCGACGATGACGAGGACTTCGGTGACCCGAAGGGCTCGGCGTTCCTGGAGCTGGACATCGGCGAGGCGTGGCATGGCCTCCAGTACCTGCTGACCGGAACACCGTGGGAAGGCAGCGCGCCGCTGGACTTCCTGGTGCGTGGCGGCGAGGACGTGGGCGACATCCCTTCCGAGGAAGGCACCGCGCGCGTCTTCACGCCGGCCCAGGTGCAGGCCCTGGCCACGGCGCTGCAGCAGGTGACGCAGAAGACGCTGCGCGCGCGCTACGACGCGTCCACCATGCAGGCCCAGGACATCTACCCCGGGACCTGGGACGAGCCCGAGTCCGAGGTGGATTTGCTGGAGGAGCTGCTCTCCTACTTCGAGGAGCTCCAGAAGTTCATGGCCGCCGTGGCGAAGCGCCGGGAGGCGCTGCTGGTGCACATCGGCTGATGGCGGGGTGACGGCTGCTCAGGCCATCACCACGTCGTGCCCCAGCTTGAGCACCAGGGCCAGCACCACGCCCAGCACCACCTTGCGCACCAGTTTGTCGCCGCCCTTCACGGCCAGGTGCGCGCCCAGGTAGGCGCCCGCGAACTGGGCGCCGGCCATGGGCAGCGCCACCTTCCAGAGCACCACGCCCTTGAAGGCGAACAACGCGACGGAGGCGAGGTTGGAGGCGAAGTTCACCACCTTCGCGTCCGCCGACGCGCGCGCCAGGCCGTGTCCCAGCAGGGACGAGAAGGCCACGATGAGGAACGTCCCCGTCCCCGGCCCGAAGAAGCCGTCGTAGGTGCCGATGGCCAGCGCGATGAGCGCGCCAATGGCCCGGGCGCGCGCGGGCGGCCCGGGCTCCGGCATGTCCCCCGGACGCGGCGACTTGCGGAAGGCGAGGAACACCGCCACCGCGATGAGCAGCACCAGCACCAGGGGCTTGAGGACTTCGGGCTTCACCAGCAGCACCAGCGCCGCGCCCCCGAGGGCCCCACCCAGGCCGAAGGGGAACGTCACTCGCGCCAGGTTCCCATCCACCAGCCCCGCGCGGGAGAAGCGCACCAGCGCGGCGAACGAGCCGAAGACGGACTGTCCCTTGTTGGTGCCCAGCGCCACGTGGGGCGGAAGCCCCGCGGCCAGCAGCGCGGGGACGGAGATGAGCCCGCCACCTCCCGCGATGGCATCCACCATGCCGGCAATCAGCGCGGCCACGCACAGCAAGATGAGGTGCAGCGCACTGACGTCCACGTCCACCGGGGTGAACCTCCTCGCGGGCGGCGCCTGGGTACCACGGGCCCGGCCCGCCGCCCATGACCGCCCGCTTCTTGCGTCATCACCCTCCTTGGGCGTCAATGCCGGGACGACTCCACGCCCCCCGCCGAGGTCCCCGTGCTCGCTTCCTTCCTCACCGTGCTGGCGCTCACCCTGGGCTCGGTTCCGACTCCGCAGGACCCTTCCGCGCCGACGTGCCGCGCCATCGACGGCAAGGTGTCCTGCGGCTATGGGTGCAAGTCGGACGGACAGCGGGTGCGCTGCGCGCAGACACCGCAGGGCCACTGCCAGGTGATTGACGGGCAGGCGGTCTGCTTCGACCCTCCAGCCTACGTGCAGAAGGCCTATGGCGCGGCGCTGCCGAAGCCGGAGTGTCAGAGCATCGACGGGGTGGTGGCGTGTGGCTACAACTGCGCGACGCAGCCCGGCCGGGTGAAGTGCGCGCAGTCCCCCGCGGGCGTCTGCCGGGGCCGGGGCGGCGAGGTGGAGTGCTTCGACCCGCCCGCCGTGGTGTTCGCCGTGTACGGCAAGGACACGCCCACCGCCCAGTGCCACAGCAACGCCATGGAGCTGACGTGTGGCTATGGCTGCATCAACGCCTCGGAGGGAGTGCGCTGCGCCCGGACGCCCGCGGGCGTGTGCAAGCTGGCCAGTGGCCGCATCACCTGCTTCGACCCCTCCCCCGCCGCCCTGTGCGCCTGGAAGCGCGAACTGCCCGCGCCGCAGTGCAAGAACACCGAGGCGGGCCCGGTGTGTGGGTACAACTGCACCACCGCCTTCTCGAAGTCGGCCTGTGCGTCCACCCCGAACGGGCTGTGCAAGGTCTTCGACAGCGAGGTGTACTGCTTCGACCCGCCCGCTGAACAGAAAGCGGACGCGGCGTGTCTGGCAGCGCTCGGGCTGGCGGCACTGGATGGCGCGGCGCCCTGAGTCGAAGTAAGGGGCTCGCGCCCCGGCGCGCTGCTTTGATGCGACGGAGGACAGCGGTAGGGTTCGCTTTTCTCGCAGGACGAAGGAGCAAGGCCGCGCATGGCGGAGGGTGAGGTCCGGCAGTACTGGGTCCGCAACGACAGGGGCACCATGTGGGGGCCCCTCACCCTGCCGACCATTGAACTGCTCATCGAAAGCGGCTCCATCCAAGGCCGGCTCCAGATGTCCGAGGACGGGCTCAACTTCGCCTTTCCCTGGCGCTTCCCGGAAGCGCGCGAGGTCGTTCCCCGCGAGCTGTGGGGCCCGGGCGCACCGCCCGTCTCCGCGGCGGAACAGGCCGCACCGGGAGCCCCCATGGGCATGGCCCCCGGAGCGCCCGTCATGGCGGGGCCAGGTGTCCGGCCCGCAGCAGGCCCCGGTGTCGCGCCGAGTGCGGGCCCCGGTGCGCCCATCGCGGGCCCCGGTGTCCGCCCTGGCGTGGCGCCCATCGCGGGTCCCGGTGTCCGGCCCGTGGCGGGCCCTGGCGCGGCCCCCATGGCGGGCCCTGGCGCGGCCCCCATGGCGGGTCCCGGTGCTCGGGCCACTGTGGACCCCGCGCGGCGTCCCGTGGCGCCCGCCCAGCAGGCCCGTCCTCCCGGAGCGGTGCCACCTCCGCCCGTGGCGGGAGCCGCGCGTCCGCCGAGCACTCCCCCCGCGAACCCGGCCCCGGCGCCCGCCCCCGTGGCGGTGCCCGGCGTGGAGGGCGATGACGCCGCACCGGAGATTCCGGCCCTCGGCCGGCTCGAGCAGCTCTCCCCCATCCGCCTCTATGGCCGCATCGCCGCGCGGGAGCAGACGGGGCTGCTGTCGCTGACGCTGGCGGACCGCGTCGTCCAGATTCACTTCCGCAAGGGCAACCCGGAGTTCGTCGACTCGTCCCATCCCGAGGAGGCGCTCGGGCCGTCACTGGTCGCGGCGCGGCTGCTCACGCCCGAGCAGCTTCGCCAGGCCGAGCCCACGCTGGAGCGGTTTGGCGGAGACCTGCTCACCGCGCTCTTCGGTCTGGGACTGCTCCAGCCAGCCACCGCCTTCGCCATCCTGGCGCAGCGCGCGGGCGGCATTCTCTCCAGGGGCCTGCGGGCTGAGAGCGGGACGTTCACCTTCGAGCTGAAGGACCTGTCCTCGCACAAGGCGATGCCGCTGGGTCACCGCTGGGCCGTGCTGAGCGACACGGTTCGCCGGATTCCCTCCGCGGACCTCAAGCGCCGGCTGACCCCGGTGCTCCAGCTTCCCATCATGAAGTCCGGTGGCGTCGTGGCCGCGAGCGAGCTGCGCCTCACGCCGCACGAGGTCCGCGCGCTCACGGTCATCGACGGCGTGCGCTCGGTCGCGCAGTTGCTGGCGGACTTCGCGCAGGACGCGGACCACCTGCTGCGGCTCGCGTTCCTGCTCAAGGAGCTGGACTCGGTGTCGTTCGCCGGACAGGCCAGGACGGCGCAGGATGTGGGCCCACGAGCGCCCGGTGCCGGAGGTGCCCAGCCCTCCACGGGTGCCGCACACGCCGCGGCTCCGAACGCCGCCGCGCAACAGCGCCCCGCTGGAGCCGCTCCGAACGTCGCGGGAGGTCCGCAGCCCGGCGGGGTGGCGCAAACCGCCGGCGCCGCGTCCCAACGCCCCGTGGCAGGCACGCCTCCCGCGGCAGGTCCCGGTGCCACGCGCTCCGCGGGCGTGGCCCCAGCCGCCGGCCCCGGAGCGCCCGCGCCCATCGCGGGCCCGGGTGCCACCGCCGCGCGCCCGCCCGTCGCCGGTCCCGGTGCCACCGCTCCACGCCCGGCAGGCACGGCCCCCGCGGCAGGCCCCGGTGCCACCGCCCCACGTCCGGCCCCCGCGGCAGGCCCCGGTGCCACCGCCCCACGTCCGGCAGGCGCGGCCCCAGCCGCAGGCCCCGGCGCCACCGCCGCGCGTCCCCCGGTCGCCGGGCCCGGCGCCCAGCCCCGTCCCCCGCCGTCACTGTCCGCGCAGGGCGCTCAGCGTCCAGCCGCGCCCGCCGCTGCGACGCCCGCGAATGCACCAGGGGCTGAAGAGATTCCCGCCCTGCGCCAGCTCACGATGGCGATGAAGCAGCAGAACCACTTCCAGCGGCTCGGGCTGACGGAGCAGACGAACTCCAGCGCGGTGAAGATCGCGTACTTCCGTCTGGCCAAGCTCTACCACCCGGACACGCTCCCGCAGGGGGCGCCGCCGGAGCTGGAGAAGCTGAAGGCGGAGGTCTTCGCGTATATCGGCGACGCCTACCGCACCCTCTCCGACGACAGCAGCCGCGCCAGCTACATCGAGGAGCTCAAGAGCGGCGGCAGCGGAGACGGGGTGGACATCAACGGCATCCTCATGGCGGAGGAGCTGTTCCAGAAGTCCTGCATCCTGGTGAAGGCGCGCAAGTTCCCGGACGCCGTGCAGATGCTGGACGAGGCCATCAAGCTGAACCCGGAGGAAGCGGAGTTCTACGCGTGGCGTGGCTACGCGCGCTTCTTCACGGCGGCGGACAAGAAGGCCGCCCAGCCCGAGGCCTTCCGGGAAATCCAGAACGCCATCCGACGCAACGAGCGCTGCGCCCCCGCGCACTACTTCCTGGGCGTCATCGCCAAGCTGTGTGGTGACGGCCAGGGCGCGCTCAAGCACTTCAAGCGCACCGTGGAGCTTCAACCGGACCACATCGACGCGCAGCGAGAAGTCCGCATCGCGTCGCAGAAGAAGTAGGGTGCGCCCCCCTTACCCGAAGACACGAAGGAGAGAAGGAACGTGCCGCTCACTGGGAAGCAACGCCGCCACCTGCGCGCGCTAGGACACCACCTGGAGCCGGTGGTCATCGTCGGTCAGGCCGGCGTCACCGAGGGTGTCATCGCCGCCATCGAGCAGGCGCTGCAGGACCACGAGCTCATCAAGGTGAAGATCAACGAGGGCCCGGAGACGCGCCAGGAAGCCGCGGCGCGCATCGCCGAGGGCACCCAGGCGGAGCTCGCGCAGCTGCTGGGCCGCACCGCGCTCGTGTTCAAGAAGCGCAAGAAGGACTCCAAGTTCGAGAAGTTCTAGCCAGCCACGAGCCGGCCGCGCCGCGGAAGGTCCTCCGCGGCGCCCGGCCGCCTCAAGGCGTGAAGCCCGCCGCCCCGGCCACGAACTCCGCCGCCACGCTCAGCCGCTCCAGCAGCTCGGGCCCGAAGTACTGGCGCCTGGACTCCCCCAGTCTCCCCTGCACGTTCGCCGCCGTCTCCACGTAGCCCACGTAGCCATCCGCCAGGCTCAGCACGCCCGTGGCGCCGGTCCTCTGCAGCAACTCCATGCCCGCGGCCACGCTGGGCTCGCCCGGCACCGCCACCAGCTTCAGCGGCCCCAGCACCAGCGCGCCCACCTCCGCCAGCCGCGGCGCGGATTCACACAGCAGGTTGTCCCCCGCCGCCCGCGTCAGCGCCGGCACCAGCCGCGAAGCGTCCGGACGTGGCATGGCCGCATCAGCGCGCGCCAGGGACAGCCGCACGGTCTCCCCCACGGGTGACAAGGGCGCATCGCCGGCCAGCTCCGCCAGGGCATGCGCGAAGCCCGACACCCGCTCCAGCCCCTGCCCTTCCGAGTACGCCACCGTCGCATTGCCCCCCGCGCCCTGCAGCAACAGCGTCACGCCGCTGCCCGCCTCCTCGCGCAGCGCGCTGAGCCGGCCGGGGTAGTCAGGGTCGACGTAGGCGCGGCGACGCGGCACCATCGCCGGGTGCGCGGAGTAGAGCAGCAGCTCCGCCACCGGGCCCTTCTGCCCTCGGAACACCGCGCGCGTCATGACGCCATCCGGCTTCTCGCCACCGCTGCGGGAGATGACGAACTTCTGCTCCCGCGCCTCGCCGACCTCCAGCGACACCGGGGCGAGCGACGCGGCCGCCTGGGCCAGTGCGTCACCGGCAGCCATGGTGATGGCATCCACCACGTCTTCCCGGTAGCGCCCGGTGCCGGACACCTGGGCCACCCACCGCGAGTCATACCCGCCCAATGACGAATGCGTGTGCGTGGCCAGGACCAGCACATCCTCCAGCCCCGAGGCCCGCGCGCGCTCACGCACCCGCGTGGCCAGCACGTCCGGAACGAGGAGCAGATCCAACGACACCAGCCCCACCTGTGTCCCTCCCGCCTCCAGCACCACCGCGCGCGCGTGGAGCGGCACGTCAGCCTGCTCCGCCTCGGGCCGTGGCGGCGTATAGCCGGCCACCACCACCGGGAAGGGCGGCGAAAGCGCCACCTTCGCCGCGCCCGCGCGCAGCGGCCCTTCGCCATGAACCTGTGACACAAGGACTGGCGCGCGTTCGGCCCAGCTGCCACACCAGTTCCAGGACGCCAGCGAATACGCAGCGCCCACGGTGAGCAACATCAGGGGAAACAGGGAACGCCAGCGGACCCATCGTGAGGATGCCATGCGGGAACCAGACTACCCGCAGGGCCTCGCCTTTGGGACGCCTGACTGCCCACATGAAACGACTCTGGCGTCGGGTGGAATACCCACCAGAGGGGCATGCGTTCCTGTTCCGCTCACCGCTCGAAAGGAGTAAGGCAGCGCGCCATGTGCGGCATCTTCGGAATCGTGGGGCACGCCGAGGCCTCCAACCTGACGTACCTGGGGCTGCACGCCCTCCAGCACCGCGGGCAGGAGTCCGCGGGCATTGTCGCCTCTGACGGGATGGGGCTGCGCGCTCACCGGCAGATGGGACTCGTCGCCGACATCTTCGATGCGCCGGTGCTCGCCGACCTGCCTGGGCAGGCGGCCATCGGCCACGTGCGCTACTCCACCGCTGGAGGCAGCGCCCTCAAGAACGCCCAGCCGCTCTTCGTGCAGTACGCGGGCGGGCAGTGCGCCATCGCGCACAACGGCAACCTGGTGAACGCGACCGAGCTGAAGCAGCAGCTCGAGGCCGACGGCGCCATCTTCCAGTCCGACGCGGACACGGAAGTCATCCTGCACCTGCTGGCGCGCTCCAAGCAGGCGACCTTCGAGCAGAAGCTCGTGGAGGCGCTGCGCAAGGTGACGGGCGCCTACAGCCTCCTGGTGCTCACGGAGAACAAGCTCGTCGCGGTGAGGGACCCGCACGGCATCCGGCCGCTGGTGCTGGGGCGGATGAAGGAAGGCGCCTACGTGCTGGCCAGCGAGTCGACCGCGCTGGACCTCATCGAGGCGGAAATCGTGCGCGAGGTGGAGCCGGGCGAGCTGCTCGTCATCGAGAACGGGCTGCTGCGCACCAGCAAGCCCTTCGCGGAGCCGCCGCGTCAGGCGCGCTGCATCTTCGAGCACGTGTACTTCGCCCGGCCGGACTCCACGCTGTTCGGCAGCAACGTGTACGAAGTGCGCAAGGAAATGGGCCGTCAGCTCGCGAAGGAGCAGCCGGCGCCCTCCGCGGACCTGGTCATCGCGGTGCCGGACTCGGGCGTGCCGGCGGCCATCGGCTTCGCGCAGGCCAGCGGCATCCCCTACGACGTGGGCCTCATCCGCAGCCACTACGTGGGCCGCACCTTCATCGAGCCGCAGCAGTCCATCCGCCACTTCGGCGTGAAGCTGAAGCTGTCCGCGGTGCGGCAGGTGCTCAAGGGCAAGCGCGTGGTGGTGGTGGACGACTCCATCGTCCGCGGCACCACGAGCCGCAAAATCGTGAAGATGATCAAGGCGGCGGGCGCGGTGGAGGTGCACCTGCGCATCTCCTCGCCGCCCACGAAGTGGCCTTGCTACTACGGCATCGACACGCCGAGCCGTCAGGAGCTCATCGCCGCGACGCACAGCCTGGAGGAGATTGCCACGTACGTGACCGCGGACTCGCTCGGCTACATCTCCCAGGAAGGCCTGGGCCGCGCGGTGGGCGACCCGGAGCGCGGCAGCTTCTGCACCGCCTGCTTCTCCGGCAAGTACCTCATCGGCGACTTCGGCGAGCAACACGCCGAGCCCAGCAAGCTCACCGCCTGACGTCACCACCGGCTTCACGCCCCTGGCCCCCTGCCCGCTTCATTCCGGGCTGGGGGCCTTCGCATTTCAGGCCGGCAAGGCCACGGGCCGGCCTTCGATGAAGTCCGTGAGGTCCGCCGGCAGGGGCGCCTCGAACGCCACCGCCTGGCCAGAGCCCGGGTGGGGGAAGGCGATGCGCGCGGCGTGCAGCGCTTGCCGGGGCAGGCGCAGCCGCGGCCACGCCTCGGGCTCCAGACAGCGCTTGCTGAAGCGGTCGAAGTAGCCGGGGTCTGGCCCGTACATCTTGTCGCCCACGAGCGGGAAGCCCGCATGGCGCAGGTGGATGCGAATCTGGTGCTGCCGCCCCGTCTCCGGAAAGCAGCGCAGCAGCGCGAAGGGCGCGCCGTCCCACGTGAAGCGCTGGAGCACCTGGAAGCGCGTGCGGCTCTCCTTGCCCTCCACCGGGTCGATGCGCACGGCGATGCGGATGAGCTCGGTGCCCTCCGCGATGGGCGCATCCACGGTGAACGTGTCCTCGGGCGGGTGCCCTTCGCAGAGCGCCAGGTACTCCTTGTGCACGTCACGCGAGACGAACAGCCGCCCCAGCACCCGGCAGGACTCCGTGGTGCGCCCGCAGACGACCAGCCCGCTGGTCTCCCTGTCCAACCGGTGCGCGGGCTCGGCGAAGCGCTCACCGAAGCGCTCCCGCAGGAGCGTGACGAGGGTGCCCTTGTGGTAGCGCGCCGTGGGGTGGATGGGCAGGCCCGCGGGCTTGTCCAGCACCAGCAGCCAGTCGTCCTGGAACACCACGGGCAATTCCGTGGGCGTGTCCGGCTCCTCGCTGGCGCGGCGGCGGATGCGGAAGGCCAGCCCCGGGTACACCGGCGTGGACGGCTTCAGGCGCCGCTCCTCGCAGATGACACCCCTCAGGATGACGCCCTGGAGCCGCTCCCGCGTCATCCGGCGGAGCTTCTCACCCAGGTACTCATCCAGCCGCCAACCCGCGTAGTTCGGCTCGACGACGTAGCGGATGTCGACGTAGCCCTCGGGGGCTTCTTCCTGCGGTGCGCTGTGCATGGGCCTGCCGGCGCTCTACCACGGCGGGCCCTCCTGCACAGACGGGGATGGACGAGCAGGCGGGCCCACGCAGTGCCGGGCCCCCCTCCATCATCTGCCATCAGGCCGAGGCCGCCTGAATCGGCCGGTCCTCGACGCCCAGGAAGCTCGCGAACAGGTCCGCGATGCGCTCGGCGGCGCGGCCATCCCAGAACTCGGGCACGCGGCCCTGCTTGCCTTCACCATCCAGCACGCGGTCGGCGGCCAGACGGATGCGGACCGGGTCGGTGCCCACCACCTCGTTGGAGCCTTCCTCCACGGTGATGGGGCGCTCGGTCTGCTCGCGCAGGGTGAGGCACGGGATGCCCATGGCCGTCGTCTCCTCCTGGAGGCCGCCGGAGTCGGTGAGCACCAGGCGCGCCTTCGACGTGAGCGCCAGGAAGTCCAGGTAGCCCATGGGCTCCACGGGCCGCAGGTTCGGCGTGCGCTCGAACCACGTGTTCAGGCCATGCTCCGAAATCACCTTCCGCGTGCGCGGGTGCACCGGGAAGATGACCGGCAGGCGCGTGGCGACGTGGGCCACCGCGGACAGGAGGCCGCCCAGAATCTTGGGGTCGTCCACGTTGGAGGGCCGGTGCAGCGTGCACACCGCGTAGCCGTGGGGGATGAGCCCCAGGTCCTTGAGCAGCGGCAGCTTGTCGGCCTTCTCGCGCGAGGCGAAGAGCGAGTCGATCATCACGTTGCCCACGAAGTGGATGCGGGCCGGGTCGGTGCCTTCCTTGAGCAGGTTGGCGTCCGCGTCACGTGACGGCGTCAGCAGCAGGTCCGACAGGCGGTCGGTGACGAGGCGGTTGATCTCCTCCGGTTGGTGTGGCGAGTAGCTGCGCAACCCCGCTTCGACGTGTGCCAGGGGGATGCCCAGCTTCGACGTCACCAACGCCGCCGCGATGGTGCTGTTCACGTCGCCCACCACGGAGACGAGCGCCGGAGGGTGGGCCAGGAAAACCTTTTCCAGCTCCACCATCATGCGTGCCGTCTGCTGCGCATGGCTGCCCGACCCGATACCCAGATGGACGTCCGGGGCAGGCAGGCCGAGGTCGGCGAAGAACACGTCGCTCATCTTGGCGTCGTAGTGTTGCCCCGTGTGGACAAGGATTTGCTCCAGGGGAGTCCGCTCGGCGATGGCGCGATAGATGGGCGCGACCTTCATGAAGTTCGGACGCGCCCCAACGATATGAATGACCTTCTTCATGTTGCGACCAAAGCTAGGCACTGGAGCCGCGCTGGCCAGTGTCCCATGATGCGAATGTCCAATCCCGGGGGCCGGCAATCGTCGCGAACCTGATAGACGGAGGGGTCATGCAATCTTGCCGGACCGTTGCAGTCATTCCCGCCCGACATGCCAGCACCCGCTTCCCGGGCAAGCCGCTGGCAATCATCGCCGGCCGAACAATGATTGAGCACGTCTGGCGCCGCTGTCAGGAGGCCCAGGCCTTCGACGAGGTGTGGGTTGCCACCGATGACGACCGCATTCGCGCCGCCGTGGAGGGCTTTGGCGGCAAGGCGGTGATGACCAGCCCCGCCTGCGCCACGGGGACGGACCGGGTCGCCGAGGTGGCGCTCGGCCGTCCAGACATCGACATCTGGGTGAACGTCCAGGGGGACGAGCCCCTGGTGGACCCCGCCGCGCTCCAGCGGCTGGCGGGCCTCTTCCAGGACGCGTCCGTGCGGATGGGCACCCTGGTCCGCCCGCTCGAAGCGGACGAAGCCGCCAGCCCGCACGTGGTGAAGGCGGTGCTCGCGCTCAACGGCGACGCGCTCTACTTCAGCCGCAGCCTGGTCCCCCACGCCCGCGAGCCGGGCACGCCCGTCCAGCGCTGGGGCCACATTGGCCTCTACGGCTACCGGCGCGAGGTGCTGCTGTCGCTGGCGAAGCTGGCGCCCACGCCGCTGGAGGACGCGGAGAAGCTGGAGCAGCTCCGCGCGCTGGAGCACGGCATCCCCATCCGCTGCGCGAAGGTCACCTCGCACACGGTGGCCGTCGACCTCCCCGGTGACGTGGAGAAGGTGGAGGCCCTCATGCGCGCGCGGGGAGGCTGACCATGGGCTTCCTCAAGAACGTGTTCGGCGGTGGCGCGGCGAAGGCGGGCGCGGAGCCCCCCGCGCCTGACGCGGCGACCACGACCGCGCCAGCCACCTCCGCCCCGCCCGGAGCGGGAACCACGGTCCCCGCCGCCGGCCCAGCGGGCGCGCCCCATGCCGCCGAGGCGCGGGAGCATGCTCCCGCGGAAGCCCCCCGGCCCGAAGCCGCCCCGAAACCACCCGCGCCTCCGAAACCGCAGCGCGCGCAAGAGACCCGCAAGCAGCAGGAGGACGAGGACATGGAGGGCGTTCAGCGGCTGTTGTCGCGCAAGGTGGAGCGGGTGCTGGAGCAGCTGGGAACGCTCGCCACGCGGGCGCGCTCGGGTGAAGAAGTCCCCACCATCACCGTCACGCTCCACCTGGCCCACGGTCATTCGATGACGGGCGAGGTGGTGGACTACGTGCCCCGCGAATCGGTGCTGATGGCCCTGGGCAAGGAGGGGCTGCGCCGCTCGGAGTCGGTGGCCTACGTGGACCTGTCCACGGTGGTGGCGGTGGCGGTAGGCAACGCGGAGAAGCTGCTGGAGCTGACGCAGCTCGTACGGCCCAACCCCACGCGGCAGGACGTGGCGACGCTGCTGGAGAAGCTGCCCCACGCCCTCACCGAGCAGTTCTGGCCGGGCGAGGCGTCCCTGGGCGGCAAGCCCCTGCGCTTCGAGGTGGACTGGGTGGGCCTGGACGACGAGCCGGGCCGCCGCGCGCTGGAGTCCGCCGTGAATGTCACCAGCCATGCCTTGCGCGCCCTGGCCCAGGAGCAGGGCCGCGAGGTGCTCCGCCGCATCACCACCGTGCGCTTCCTCAAGGGCCGCGACACCCGCGCCGCCGTGGAGGGCGAGACGGGCACGGTGACAGTGGGCCCGGGTGAGCCCACCGTGTCCGCCTTCCGCAAGGCCTTCGCCGCCGGCATCAGATGACGGGCAGCGACGCCGGCTCGTGCCCCAGCGGGAAGGCCGCGTCGAGGTGGGCCAGCTCGTCGGCGGTCAGCGTCAGCGACGCGGCGGCGGCGTTGTCGCGTGCGTGGGCTTCCCGGCTCGCCTTCGGAATGGCGAACAGCGACGGCCCGCGCACCAGGAACCGGAGCGCCACCTGGTACGGCGTGACGCCGTGCGCGCGGGCGATGGCGCCCAGCACCTTCCCACCCCGGCTGTCGGGCCGGGGAAAACGGCCGTTGCCGAAGGGGCTGTAGCCCACCACCGCCACCCCGTGGGCTTCGCACCAGGGCAGGACGGCGTGCTCGATGGCGCGCTCCTCCAGGTGGTAGAGCACCTGGTTGCAGGCGATGCGCCCGGGCCCCGCGAGCGCGAGCGCCTCCTCCAGGTCCTCCACCCCGAAGTTGCTCACGCCCCAGGCGCGAATCTTTCCATCCGCCACCAGCTTCTCGAAGGCGCGCACCGTCTCCTCCAGCGGGTGCGAACCCGGCCAGTGCAGCAGGTAGCAGTCGAGGTGGTCCGTGCGCAGCCGCTTCAGGCTCCGCTCACAGGCGGCGAGCGTGCCCGCGTAGGAAGCGTTGGACGGCATCACCTTCGACACCAGGAAGACGTCTCCGCGCCGGCCCGCGATGGCCTCGGAGACGATGGACGCCTCCACCTTGCCGTGGCCGTACAGTTCAGCGGTGTCCACGTGCGTCATTCCCAGGTCCAACCCGGCGCGAAGGGCGCGGATGGCGCCTGCCCGGTCGTCCTCCTCCATCTGCCAGGTCCCCTGGCCCAGGACGGGCACGGACACCCGTGTGCTTCCGAATGGACGCTGCTCCATGGCACTCCCCCTGACTCGACGTGTGGCTTGCTTCGAGAGGATTAATACCGCTTCAACGCACACGCAGGCGTCCGGTGCGCAGGTTGGAAGCTCGCGTTAGTCTCCGCCGGTGTCTTCCCCCGCGAACGATTCGAAAAGCAGTGCCTCCCCTGGCGTCACCGTCCGGCGCCTGCTGAAGCTGGCGCGCCCGGAACTGCTGCCACTGGCTGCGGGCACCCTCTTCCTCCTCATCAGCAGCGGAGCCACGCTGGCCTATCCCCGCGCCATTGGCGACCTGGTGGACCAGGCCCTCACCGCGCGCGACCGGTATGTGGTGGACCGGCTCGCGCTGATGATGCTCGCCGTGTTCACGGTGCAGGGCATCGCCATGGCGCTGCGCATCTACCTCTTCACCAACGCCGGCGAACGCGTGGTGTCGCGGCTGCGCAAGGACCTCTTCCGCGCCCTGCTGTCCCAGGAGGTGGGCTTCTTCGACTCGCGCCGCACGGGCGAGCTCACCAGCCGGCTCTCCTCGGACACCACCGTCCTGCAGACCACCGTCACGGCCAACGTGTCCATGATGCTGCGCTACGTCGTCACGGCCCTGGGCGGCGTGGGCCTGCTGCTCTACACGTCCGTCCAGCTCACGCTGGTGATGCTGGCCGTCATCCCGCCCGTGGCCATTGGCGGCGTGTTCTACGGGCGCCGGGTCCGGGTGATTTCCCGTCAGGCCCAGGACGCGCTCGCCGCCAGCGGCGAGGTGGCCGAGGAGGACCTGTCCGGCATCCGCACCGTGCGCTCCTTCGCCGCGGAGCGGCACGAGGTGGAGCGCTACAGCGTCGCCGTGGAGCGCTCCTTCATGCTGGCGAAAAAGCGCGCGCTCCAGACCTCCGTCTTCATGGGCGTGGCCTCCATCGCGGGGTATGGCTCCATCGCCGCGGTGCTCTGGTACGGAGGCCGGCTGGTGGTGGAAGGCGGCCTCTCCGTGGGCGAGCTCACCTCGTTCCTCATCTACACCATGCTGGTGGCCTTCTCGTTCAGCGGCATCGCGGAGCTGTGGGCGGACTTCATGCGCGCCAGCGGCGCCGCCGAGCGCGTCTTCGAGCTGCTGGACCGCAAGCCCGCCATCGGCGCTGGCGGCGAGCAGCTGACCTACCTGCGTGGGCACGTGCAGTTCCGCGGCGTGCACTTCGCCTACCCCAGCCGTCCCGACGTGCCGGTGCTCCAGGGCCTGGACCTGGAGCTGCGGCCGGGCGAGGTGGTGGCGGTGGTGGGCCCCTCCGGCGCGGGCAAGTCCACGCTGGCCTCCCTGCTGTCGCGCTTCTACGACCCGCAGAACGGCGAGGTGCTGCTGGACGGCCACCCGCTCACCTCCCTGGAGCCGGAGTGGCTGCGCCGCAACATCGGCATGGTGGCGCAGGAGCCCCAGCTCTTCTCCTGCTCCATCGCGGACAACATCCGCTACGGCCGGCCCGGCGCCACCGACGCCCAGGTGGAGGAGGCCGCCCGGGCCGCCAACGCCCACGCGTACATCGAGCGCTTCCCGGAAGGCTACGGCACCCAGGTGGGCGAGCGCGGCGTGCAGCTCTCCGGTGGCCAGAAGCAGCGCGTGGCCATCGCCCGGGCGGTGCTGAAGGACCCTCGCCTGCTCATCCTGGACGAGGCCACCAGCGCCCTGGACGCGGAGAGCGAGCATCTGGTGAAGGACGCGCTGGAGCGCCTGATGAAGGGCCGCACCACGCTCATCATCGCCCACCGCCTGTCCACCGTGGCCAACGCGGACCGGGTGCTGGTGCTCGACGGCGGCCTCGTCATCCAGAGCGGCACCCACGCCTCCCTCATGAGCCAGGAGGGCCTGTACCGGCGCCTGGTGGAGCGGCAGTTTGTCGCAGCTTGAACGCCCGGTGCCCACACGGCGCTCGCCACGCACCCCGCGACAGTGGCGCGCCCACAGGCTCCCGATTAAGTCTGGGGCTCCGAAAGGAGGTGATGCCTTGAACGACAGCAACTCCAAGGCGTCCACCTCCGCTTCGCGGGCCTGAAGAGGCTCCGAAGCGGTGGCGGATGCTGGCAGTTCCGGGCCCGTTCCCCGCGAGGGGGACGGGCCTTTTCGCGACGGCTCGGGAATGCCAGACCGCCCCTCCTGTTCGGAGCGCGCCGGGGGGAGAGGCCGACTCAACACGTTTCATCCGGGAGTTTCCGCCGTGTCCATCACTCCATGCCCCAGCCCGCTGCCCACCGCCCTCCGGGACGAGGAGTCCGTGGACGCGCAGCGCAACCTCTTCTGCCCCAACTATGACGCCTGCCTGCACCTGGTGGTGAAGCGGGGCTGGGAGGGCTGGAGCTGCCGAAACTGCGATTTGCGCAAGTTCCGCGTCGGGCAGCCGAACGCCCAGGAATTCGCGGTCGCCCGGCCGGGTGCTTGGGACGGCAACTGACGCCGCCCGCGCCTGCCCCAGCGGGCGGCCGTCCATCGGAAACAGAATAATTGACGCATCCCTGCCTCAGTAGGCAGAACGGGACATGCGCTCCAAGAAAACCAAGTTCATCTTCGTGACGGGCGGAGTGGTCAGCTCCCTCGGCAAGGGTCTCGCCTCCGCTTCGATTGGCGCCCTGCTGGAGAACCGTGGGCTGGCCGTCACCCTCATCAAGCTGGACCCCTACATCAACGTGGACCCGGGCACGATGAGCCCGTTCCAGCACGGCGAGGTGTTCGTCACCGAGGACGGCGGTGAGACGGACATGGACCTCGGCCACTACGAGCGGTTCACCAACGCGCGGATGAGCCGGCTCAACAACTTCACGTCCGGCCGCATCTACCACGCGGTCATCATGAAGGAGCGGCGGGGCGAATACCTGGGCAAGACGGTCCAGGTGATTCCGCACGTCACCGACGAAATCAAGTCCAGCATCCGCCAGGCGGCGCAGGACGCGGACGTGGTCATCGTGGAGGTGGGCGGCACCGTGGGCGACATCGAGTCGCTGCCCTTCCTCGAGGCCATCCGGCAGATGCGCTACGACGTGGGCAACGAGAACGTCGTCTACGTCCACCTCACGCTGCTGCCGTACATCGGCGCGGCTGGCGAGGTGAAGACCAAGCCCACGCAGCACTCGGTGATGAAGCTGCGGGAGATAGGCATCCAGCCCGACTTCCTCGTGTGCCGCACCGACCGCGAGGTGCCCCGCGAGCTGAAGGACAAGATTGCCATGTTCTGCAACGTGGACACTCGCAGCGTCTTCACGTCGCCGGACGTGCGCAGCACCTACGAGCTGCCGCTGGAGCTGCACCGCCAGGGCCTGGATGAGCGGCTCGCGGAGGTCCTCAACATCTGGAGCCGGGCGCCCCACCTGGAGCGCTGGGAGAACATCATCCGCAAGGTGTACGAGCCCGCGCGCGGCCAGGTCCGCATCGCGATTGTCGGCAAGTACGTCAACCTCACGGAGAGCTACAAGAGCCTCAACGAGGCGCTGCTGCACGGCGGCATCGCCAACGACGTGAAGGTGAACCTGCACTTCGTCGACAGCCAGGAGGTCGAAGAGCAGGGCGCGGAGAAGCTGCTGGCCGGCGTGGACGCCATCCTGGTGCCCGGCGGCTTCGGCGTGCGCGGCACCGAGGGCAAGATCGCCGCCGTGCGCTACGCCCGTGAGAAGAAGGTGCCGTTCTTCGGCATCTGCCTGGGCCTGCAGATGGCCGTGGTGGAGTTCAGCCGCGGCGTGCTGGGCCTGTCCTCCGCCAACAGCTTGGAGTTCAACGAGCACACGCCGCACCCGGTGGTGACGCTCATGGAGAGCCAGGTGAAGGTGCAGGACAAGGGCGGCACCATGCGCCTGGGCAGCTACGCCTGTGCGCTGAAGCCCGGCTCGCTCGCCCACCAGCTCTACGGGCAGGACACCATCCAGGAGCGCCACCGCCACCGCTACGAAGTGAACAACGCGTACCGCAGCAAGCTGCAGGAGGCGGGGCTGGTCATCTCCGGCTCCAACCCCGAGCTCAACCTGGTGGAGATGATTGAGCTGGCCGACCACCCCTACTTCGTCGGCTGCCAGTTCCACCCTGAATTCAAGAGCAAGCCCTTCGCACCCCACCCCCTCTTCTCCGGCTTCATCCGCGCGGCGCTCGCCCAGCGGGACGCGAACGCGGCGGCCGGCAAGGTGACGGAATGAGCGCCCCCAACCCCATCGAGCTGTGTGGCTTCAAGGTCGGCCAAGGTCAGAAGCTGTTCGTCATCGCCGGCCCCGACAGCATCGAGTCCGAGGACATGGCCCTGCGCCATGCCTGGATGCTGAAGGAAATCACCGGCCGGCTCGGCGTGCCGTACGCCTTCAAGTGCTCCTACGACAAGGCCAACCGCACCAGCGGCAAGTCCTTCAGAGGCCCGGGTCTCAAGGAAGGCCTGAGAATCCTGAAGAGAATCCGGGATGAAGTGGGCGTTCCCGTCCTCACGGACGTCCATGAGACGAGTCACGTCGGGCCAGCCTCGGAAGTTGTGGATATCATCCAGATACCGGCCTTCCTGTGCCGGCAGACGGACCTGGTGGAAGCCGTGGCGCGTACGGGCAAGGGCGTGAACCTGAAGAAGGGACAGTTCGTGGCGCCCAAGGACATCGTCCACTCGGCGCGCAAGGCCTTCGAAGCGGGCAACCCCAACGTGCTCGTCACCGAGCGCGGTTCGACCTTCGGCTACAACAACCTGGTGGTGGACATGCGCGGCTTCGCGCAGATGCGCGACGCCGGCCTCGCCGTGTGCTTCGACGCCACCCACTCCGTTCAGCTCCCCAGCGCCGGAAACGGTGAGACGGCGGGCGAACGCCGCTTTGTATCACTGCTGGCCCGCTCCGCCGCGGCCGCCGGGATTGACGCGTTGTTCACGGAAGTCCACGAAGATCCGGATCGTGCCCTGTGTGACGGTCCCTGTTCGCTGAATCCACAGATGTTTGAAGACGTGGTACGAAACGTGCTGAGCATCCGCCGGGTGTTGGGACACGAGCCGGGTTGATGTGTCGGCAAACAAGGGAGTCGAGCAAGCCATGGTGACGGACGCCCCTTCCAGACTGGCAACGGAAGAGCTGATGTCCCGTGCTGCGCGCGTGCGGCTGCTCGTCTTCGACGTGGACGGGGTACTTACCGACGGCGGCCTCTACTACGGCCAGGACGGCGAGCTGATGAAGCGCTTCGACGTCAAGGACGGCCATGCGCTCGTCATGGCCCGGCTGTCCGGGTTGCCCGCCGCCATCCTCACCGCCCGCACCTCCGGCATCGTGGAGAAGCGCGGGCGGGAGCTGGGCCTCGCGGCCGTGTTCCAAGGCCGCCGTGACAAGTCGGCCGCGCTCAAAGAGCTGGTCACCCAGTTGGACGTGCCCCTGGACGCCTGCGCGTACATGGGTGACGACCACAACGACCTGGGTCCACTTTCAATGGTGGCTCTTTCCGCTTGTCCTGCGGATGCGGTCCCCGAAGTGCGCCGCGAGGCACACTTCGTTACCCAGAGTCCTGGCGGCCGAGGGGCCGCTCGCGAACTCGTGGAGCTGTGTCTCAAGGCCAGTGGCCGCTGGGACGACGCAGTGGGTCTGATGAGAGGGACTGATAGGCGCGGTACTCTGTGAGGTTGAAGAAAACCCGTGTTCAAGGTAGGTGAATAGTTCCATGGGCAGCGGAATCATGCAGCAAGAGGGGAGTACGGCCATGACGGACCAGCTCTACACGACGCACGACATCAGTCGTTTGCTTCAGGTGGATCCGTCCACGGTGAGCAAGTGGATTGACCGTGGCATCCTGATGGCGTTCAGGACGCCGGGTGGCCACCGCCGCGTGCGGTCGGCGGACCTGCGCACGTTCCTCATCACCCACCAGATGCCGGTTCCCGAGGAGCTCGGCAGCGGCACGGTGCGCCTGCTCGCGGTGGATGACGAGCGTCCGGTGCTGGACGCCATCAAGCGCGCGTTCAAGCCGTTCGCGGCCCAGGTGGAGCTGCAGACGACGACGAGCGGCGTGGAGGCGTTGCTGCTCGTGTCCGAGCAGAAGCCGCACGGCATGATCATCGACCTCAACATGCCGGACATCGACGGTCTGGAAGTCTGCCGCCGCATCCGCGCGCGCAAGCAGATGGAGGGCGTGCGGCTCATCACCATGACGTCCGCGCATACGCCCGAGGTCGTGGAGCAGTCCAAGCAGGCCGGCGCGCTGGCGTGCATGGCGAAGCCGCTGGACGTGCAGCAGGTGCTGGAGCTGTTCCGCGTTCCGCTGGCGCTCAGCGCCAAGCGGTAGGACAGGCAGGGCTTCCGCCTTGCTCGCGGAAGCCCTGGCAGGGATTTCAGTGGGAGGCAGGTGACCTCCCTGGCCCGCGGTGTGCGCCCGCGGCTTCAGCCCTGGACCTTGACTTCGATGACGCGGGGCTTGGACTCCTCGCGCCGAGGCAGGGTCAGCGTCAGCACACCCTGCTCGTAGCGAGCCTCCACCCGGCTTGCGTCCACCGTGTCAGGCAGCGCGAAGGAGCGGGCGAACGTCCCGAAGACGCGTTCCTGGCGGCGCACGTTGACGCCCTCCGCGCGCGGCTCGGCCTTGCGCTCGGACTGCACGGTGAGGATGTCCTTCTCCACCGTCACCTGGATGGCCTTCGCCTCCAGCCCGGGCATGTCCAGTTGGAGCGTGAGGCCGCTTTCGGATTCGGTGATGTCCGCGGCCGGCGTGCGCTCACGCGGGGCCTGGCGCCACATGGGCTGCGTCAGCTCGCGGAAGAGCGCGTCGACATCGCGCATCAGCGGGTTCACCACGACGGCGGAGTTGAACGGATTGCGAGTCTGCATGGTCGTCTCCTGTTCGTGACGTCCTCGCGGACGCACGGCATGAATGAGCCTGGGTTGTTCTGGTTCGCGGTCGCCGCGGTGCCCCCCACCGGAGCTCCAGCGCCGCCTCACAAGACTCAAGAGAACCATGCTTCGGAACGTGTCAAGCAACGCCCCGGCGCCTTCACCGGCGCCACGTTTCACGCCCGCCCGCCTGCCCCCCAGGCCACCTCAGTCGTCGTCGCGACCAAGGTGCACGGCGAAGCTCTCCTCGTCGCGGGACACCTGCACCGTCCAGGGACGGCAGCACACCGGGCAGTCCTCGATGTACGTCTCCGAGGCCACACCAATGGGGTCCACGGCGACCTCCACTTCCTCACCGCAGTAGGGGCACAGCTGGGCGGCGGATTCCGCGAAGGGCTGCATGGCTGGGTCTCCTCATCACGGACTCAGCGTCCGCGCATCTAGACGGTAGAATGCCGAGCCATGGCCTCTCCTTCCCGGAATCGCATTGGCGACATCCTCGTCAAGGCACGCGTCATCGACGACTTGCAGCTGCGCAGCGCACTGGCCACCCATGACCAGTGGGGCGGACGTCTGTCACGCATCATCGCGGACCTGGGTCTGGCCACCGATGACGTCATCACCGAGGCCATCTGCCAGGGCCTGGGAATGCAGCGCATCCAGTTGGGCAACGTCACGCGCGACGCGGGCGCGCTCTCACGCGTGGACGTGAGCCTCGCCGAACAGAAGGCCGTCTTCCCGGTGTCGCTCAAGGACAACGGCAAGACGCTGGTACTGGCCATGGCGGACCCCACGGACCTCGGCACCCTGGACCAAGTGGCGGCGAAGAGCCGCGCACGCGTGGTCGTCATGGTGGCGGGCGAGCGTGAAATCGAACACGCCATCCTCCGCCACTACCGTGGCCAGGAGCCCGTCGTCAGCACGCGCTTCGGCGGCAACAAGCGCCCGAGCAGCTCGGACGCGCCGGAGGACGAGGACGAGTTCAAGGTCGTCGACATGAGCGGAAACACGGTGGTGAAGCGCATCGCCGACATCACCCCGCCCGCTCCCGCCGCGGCGCCTCCGCCCGCGCCCCGCGCGCCGGAGCGCGCCACCGCCCCAGGCGCAGGCGCCAGCGCCGCGGACATCCTCGACGAGATTCTGGCGGGTGGCACGCCCGCCAACGAGTGGACGGACGAGGACCTCAAGCGGCTGCAGACGGTGCAGCAGAACCAGGAGAAGAGCTCCAAGATTCTGCGCGCGCTGCTCGAGCTGCTGCTGGAGAAGAACCAGCTCCAGCAGCGCGAACTGGCGGCGCGGATGCGGCTGTAGGGCGCGCCCTCAGCCGGCGCCGGAGCCCGCTTCCAGCAGCTCGCGGCCGGTGAGCCCCAGCAGGTAGAGGATGCTGTCCAGGCCGCCCGCGGAGATGGACGTGTCGGCCGCGGCGCGCAGCTTGGGCTTCGCTCGGAAGGCGATGCCCAGCCCGGCGCGCTCCAGCATCAGCAAGTCGTTGGCGCCGTCTCCCACGGCGACCACCTGGTCCAGCAGGATGCCCTCCGCCTGCGCCAGCGACTCCAACAGCTCCGCCTTGCGCTGCGCGTTGACGATGCGGCCCACGGTGCGGCCGGTGAGCTTCCCGCCCTGAATCTCCAACTCGTTGGAGTACGCGAAGTCGATGCCCAGCCGCGCCTTCAGCGCCTCGGCCGCCACGGAGAAGCCGCCGCTGATGACGGCGGTGCGGTAGCCCAGCCGCTTGAGCACGCGCACCAGCGTCTCCGCGCCCTCCGTCAGCGGCAGGTTCGCCGCGAGCTGGTGGACCACGGATGCATCCAGGCCTCGCAGCAACGCCACGCGCTGACGCAGCGATTCGTCGTAGTCCATCTCGCCGTGCATGGCGCGCTCGGTGATGCGCGACACCTGCTCGCCCACGCCATGCGCGCGCGCCAGCTCGTCGATGACCTCGATGCGGATGAGCGTGGAGTCCATGTCCATGACGACCATCCGCTTGCCGCGCCGGAACAGGCTCTCGCGCTGCAACGCCACGTCGAACCCGCCCGACTGCATGGACAGCTCCAGCAGCGCGTGCTTGAGCGCGTCGGGCGGCTGGCCCGGCGGCAGGCTGATGTGGATGTCCACCGAGCCCAGGTGCGGCTCGCTGAGACGCGTGATTCGCTCCACGTTGGCGCCGTGCCCCGCGAGCACCTGCGTCAGCGCATGAAGCTCCCTCGCGCCCAGGGCGCGGCCCACGGCGGTGACGACGTGGCGCGCGGACGCGGCGGGCGTGGCGGGCGCCTCCACCGCCTGGAAGTCCAGCGCCACGCCCAGCGTCTGCGCGGCGGACAGCAGCGTCTCCAGGGTGCCGCTCGCCGGGGGCAGGCGCACCAGCAGGCAGAGCGTGAGGCGTCCCTGCACCACCACCTGCTCCACGTCGAGCAGCTCGGCGCCAGCTTCCGCCAGCAGGCCGGTGAGGCGCGAGACGATTCCGGGATGGTCCTTCCCGGTGACGGTGATGAGCACGCTTTCGGACAGGGGCGGAGTCATGGCGCCACGGAGTGTGGCAGCCCCCATCGTGCGCGGCGAGCCCCGAGTGCGCCGGGGCCCGGCCGCTCGTCCGTCACTCCTTCGGCGTGTCCGAGGAGATGACGAGGTCGCCCTTGGCGAGGAACTCCTTGTCCGGGAACGCCTTGTAGAAGTCCTCCAACATGGCGTCCACGTCCGGGTAGCGCTGCTCGCGCTTGTCCTGGGTGGCCTTGTCGAAGAGCTGGTCGAGGCCGCTGGGGGCCTCCGGGTTGACCTCGGAGGGCAGCGGCGAGCGGCGGCCCGGAATCTGCCCGGTGAGCATCTCGTAGAGCAGGATGCCCAGCGCGTAGACGTCCGCGGAGGCGCCCGGCTCCTTGCCGCCCCGGTTCATCAGCTCCGGCGCCATATAGGCCATGCCACCCGTGCCCACGAAGACCTGGGGCATGCCCTTGGTGGCGTCCACCTCCACCACGCGGCCCAGGCCGAAGTCGGCCAGCTTCGCGTTGCCGTACGTGTCGAAGAGCACGTTCTCCGGCTTGATGTTGTGGTGCGTGAGGCCCGCGGCGTGCGCGGCCCGCAGGCCATAGGCCATCTGCAGGAAGGCGCGCAGCGCGAAGGGCACTGGCACGCCGTTGCCACCACCCGCGTCCAGCCGCTCACGCAGGCTGCCCTGCATCAGCTCCAGCACGAAGTACGGCCGGGCGGCGTCCACGTTCTGATCCACCACCTGGACCACGCCCGGGTGGCGCACCTGCGCCTGGGCACACAGCTCCTTCTTCAGGCGCTTGAGCACCTCGCCGCGCTGCAGGAAGGAGAAGTAGCCGAAGATGTCCTTCAGCTCCTTGAGGCAGATGTCCAGGCCCAGCGCGGTGACGCGCCCCTTGAAGACGGTGCCCAGCGGCCCGGTGCCGATGGGGTCGAACTTCTGGTAGCGCAGGTCCAGCTCGGCGCCCTTCGGAGCGGGAGCGGCAGGCGCTGCTGCGGCGGCGGAGGTGGAAGCGGGGGGAGGAGACATGGGGGCGGCGGCAGGCGCGGGAGAGGTGGGGGACGGCGCGGGGGTGTTCGACGCGGTGAAGGGCCCCTGGACGATGACGGTGGCCTCGCGGCGGGGCTCGGCGGCGGCCTCCGCGCGGGGCCCCGGGGCTGACGGCGGCGGCATGGGGATGGCCGCGGACGGCATGCCCAGGTCCAGCGCGGGCATGGCCGAGCGCGAGCTGCGCACCGGCGGCATGGGCGGCGGCGCGGGCGGGCCGGAGGGCACGGGCGGCGCGCCGTCGACCTCGGCCTCATCCAGCAGCAGCTCCGGCGGAGGCGGAGGAACCATCAGCGGCTCGTCCCCACTGGCCCCATCCAGGGGCGCGTCCGCGGCGGCGGCCAGCTGATCGGCGAAGAACTCACCGACCTCCAGGGAGAATCGCTCGTTCAGCTCCCCACCCGCCACCTGCTCGCCCTGGTCGGTGAGCTTGAGCTGGGCCTCGCGGTCCATGGCGATGTAGTGGAATTTGCGCAGGAAGAAGAAGTAGTTGTCGAACTCGAGCGACACGGATGGCTCGAGTGCGGCCTTCACGTCTGCCAGCTTGTTCGAGCGTCCAAGACGGCCGTTCTCCCTCAGGTTCCGGAGGATGAACAGCGCCTCGCCACTGACGGTGTCGCGATTGAGGGCGGGCTTCTGCATGGGGAAGCGACTCTATGCCGTCCCCACGCCGTGGCTCAACGGATGACTGGCGGTAAAACGCGCCCCTACTTGATGCGCAAGAGCTGCTTCACCGTCTCCAGGACTTCCACGAAACGCACCGGCTTGCGCAGGTAGATGTCCACGCCCAGCTGCATGGCGCGGTCCTGCGCCTCCTTGCCGCCGGCGGAGATGGCGATGATGGGGATGGTGCGCAGCGCTTCTTCCTCGCGCATCCGCTCCACCAGGGCGAAGCCGTCCATCACCGGCATGTAGAGGTCCGTCATCACCAGATTGAAGCGGTCCTCGCGCAGCATCAGCAGCGCGTGGTGCCCGTCCGGCGCGAAGTGGACCTCCAGGGGGACCTTTCCGTGCAGCTCGCCGCTGGCCAGCTTCTTCAGCACGTAGCTGTACATCTCGATGATGTGCGGGTTGTCCTCGACGATGAGCACACGATACCCCTCGTGCTCTGCGTGGGACGCGTGGCTGTCTGCTCCTGCCGCACTCAAGATGTCACCCAGTTTCCGCCGGTCCTGCTCGCGCTCCACGCGAACGCCGACGCCCGCGGGCTGATCGGGGCCCGCTGGCCGCATCCAGGCCACGGTTCCGCTGACTTCTACCGGATCCAGCAGTCCCGGGAAAGAAAGTGCGAGCCGGACCTCGTCCCCCATGACGAAGGCCTGGTCCGTCTGGACGAACAGGCCCTCGTGGGACAGGTTCTCCGTCACGTCGCGGGCCTGGCGCCCGTCCGTGTAGTCCACTCTCAGCACGGCCGGGACGCGGGGGTGCTGGCGCTTGTCCTCTGGACCCGGGTTCATAACAAGGGCTTGAAATCGCTCGGCAATTTGCTGATGGCAACCCAGTGTAGCTTCGAGGGTTTATGTTGACAACGTAGCCATTGGGGCAATACGTACCGGCCCGCCATGGCGGAGCCCCTGTTCACCTCTGAAGAGCAGAAGAAGTTCGACGCGGGAATCGCGGAGATCATCTCCCACTACCCCCCGGATCGGAAAAGCGCGGGCATGCTCCCAGCGCTGCGTCTGCTCCAGGAAATCAAGGGATGGCTGCCCCCGGAAGGGTTGCGGCTGGTGGCGAAGCATCTGGAGGTCACTCCCGAGCGGGCCATGGAAGTGGCCAGCTTCTACGTGATGTACCACCTCAAGAAGCCGGGCAAGTACGTCATCGACGTCTGCACGAACCTGTCCTGCTCGCTGTGGGGCGCGGAGAAGATGCTCGCCTACCTGGAGGAGAAGCTGGGCCTCAAGGCAGGTGAAGCCAATGAGAAGTTCACCTTGCGAGAGACCGAGTGCCTGGCCTCGTGCGGTACTGCGCCCTGCCTGCAGATCAACGAGGATCACCACGAAAGCCTGACCCAGGCGAAGCTGGATGCCATCCTCGCCAAGTTGAGCTGAACCCCCACCCTTCTTAGGCTTAGGACGTCATCGACATGGCCTCTACGGCAAAGGCGATCGAACCGATCATCTCGGCGGCCTGGGGTAAGCCTCAGTCCTGGACCCTGGACAGCTACCGCAAGCGGGGGGGCTACGAGGCGCTGAAGAAGGCGCTCCAGATGGAGCCCGCCGCCATCATCGACGAGGTGAAGAAGTCGAACCTCCGCGGTCGCGGCGGCGCCGGCTTCCCCACGGGCCTCAAGTGGAGCTTCGTCCCCAAGGACAGCCCCAAGCCCAAGTACCTGGCGGTCAACGGCGACGAGTCCGAGCCGGGCACCTTCAAGGACCGCTACATCCTGGAAGACGACCCGCACATGATGCTGGAGGGCATCGCCATCGCGTCCTACGCGCTGGGCGTGCACACCTGCTACGTGTACCTGCGCGGCGAGTTCAAGTTCCCGGCGGAGCGCACGCAGGCGGCCATCGACGAGGCCTACAAGGCGGGCATCTTCGGCAAGAAGGTCCTGGGCAAGGACTACGAGCTGAACTGCTACCTGGTCCGCGGCGCGGGCGCGTACATCTGCGGCGAGGAGACGGCGCTGCTGGAGAGCCTGGAAGGCAAGAAGGGCTGGCCCCGCCTGAAGCCGCCCTTCCCCGCGGTGGTGGGCCTCTTCGGCTGCCCCACGGTGGTGAACAACGTGGAGACGCTGGCCAGCGTGCCCGCCATCTTCCAGCAGGGCGCGGAGGCCTACGCGAAGCTGGGCACCGACAAGTCGGGCGGCACGCGGCTCGTCTGCCTCTCCGGCACGGTGAACCGGCCGGGCGTGTACGAAGTGTCGATGTTCACCACCCTCTCCGAGCTCATCTTCGACGACAAGTACGGCCGGGGCATGCCCGCGGGCCGGAAGGTGAAGGCCGTGATTCCGGGCGGCTCCTCGGCGCCGGTGCTGGGCGCGGACGAGCTGGACGTGGCCATGGAGTTCGAGGCCCTCAAGGTGAAGCAGACCATGGCGGGCTCCGGCGGCGTCATCGTCATGGACGACGCCACCTGCATGGTGCGCAGCTTGTGGCGCGTGGCCCGCTTCTACGCGGAAGAGTCGTGCGGCCAGTGCACGCCGTGCCGTGAAGGCACGCCCTGGCAGACGCGCCTCTTGCGCAAGATCGAAGAGGGCCGCGGCGAGCCGGGCGACATCGACATGCTGTCCAACGTCGCGTCGTCGATCGCCCCCTACCCGCCCATCGGCCTGGGCAACACCATCTGCGCGCTCGGCGACGCGGCGGCGCTGCCCACGCACTCGTTCCTCATGCGGTTCCGGGACGAGTTCGAGGCTCACATCCGTGAGCACCGCTGCCCGTTCGGCGACAAGCCCTGGGGTTCGTTCGGAGACTGGTCTTGAACATCGAGCTCATCCTCTTCGGGGCGTTCGCGCTCCTGACGCTGCTGTCGGCTGGAACAGTCATCTTCGCGCGCAGCCCCATCAATTCGGCCATGGCGCTGGTGTCCACGTTCTTCTTCATGGCCGGCATCTACGTGCTGCTGTGGGCGCACACGGTGGCCGTCATGCAGGTGCTCGTGTACGCGGGCGCCATCATGGTGCTCTTCCTGTTCGTCATCATGCTGCTCAACCTGGGAGAGTCGTCCACGCGCGGCAAGCCCACGGTGGCCCGCGTCGCGGGCGGCACGGCGACGGTGGGCCTGTTCGTGGTCCTGGCTATCGTCCTGCTGAAGCTGCCCGCCGAGCCGGCCACGCTGAGCACGGGAGCCCAGGCCTCCTTCGGCACCATCGCCACCATGGGTCAGGTCATCTTCACCCAGTGGCTGTTCCCTTTCGAAGCTGTGAGCTTGCTGCTGCTGGTGGCCATGGTGGGCGCAGTCGTCGTGGCCAAGTCGCGGATCTGATCGCCCATCCCGGACAACTTTTCTGTGCTAGATGGCGGCGCAGGCAGCCGCTCGCGAGGCCCCGAATCGGCCCATGGTTCCCATCACCTACTATCTCCTGCTTGCCGCCGCCCTGTTCTGCATGGGCATGTTCGGCGTGCTCGTTCGCCGCAACGCGCTGGTCGTCTTCATGAGCGTGGAGCTGATGCTCAACGCGGCCAACCTCACGTTCGTGGCCTTCGCGCGCATGCGCGGTGACGACCTCGGCCACGTGTCCGCCTTCTTCGTCATCGCGGTGGCGGCGGCGGAAGCCGCCATCGGTCTGGCCATCGTCATCGCCGTCTTCCGGAGCCGGGGCAGCATCCTGCTGGAAGACCTCCGGACGATGAAGCACTGATGCCCCCCCAGGAGCCACTGTCATGACTCTCGTCGAATTCTTCCGGGCGGCACCCGTGGCGCCAGACATCCTGGCGCCCTCGCTCTGGCTCATCATCGCGCTGCCCCTGCTGGGCGCGTTCATCTGCGGTGTGTTCGGCAAGATGATGGGCCGGGCCAACGTCCAGCTCGTCGCCTGTGCGGCGGTGGCCGGCTCCTTCGTCCTGAGCCTGTTGGCCTTCTGGGCCACCAGCCATCACAACCCCGAGACGGGTCGGCTGGCGGCCATCTTCCCCAACCCGTTCGGCATCGAGCGGGACTTCGTGCGCTACGCGCTCGCGTACGACTACGGCACCTGGTTCTCGGTGGGCGACGTCCGGGTGAACATCGGGCTGATGGTGGACCATCTGTCCGGCATCCTGCTGCTCATCATCACCGGCGTCGGCTTCCTCATCCACCTGTACTCCACCAGCTACATGGAGCACGACGCCGCGTACTGGCGGTTCTTCGCGTACCTGAACCTGTTCGTCGCGGCGATGCTGACGCTGGTGCTGGCCGACAACCTGATCCTGCTCTTCGTGGGCTGGGAGGGCGTCGGCATGGCCAGCTACCTGCTCATCGGCTTCTGGTACGACGACCCGGCCAAGGCCTGGGCCGGGCGCAAGGCCTTCGTCACCAACCGCATCGGTGACTTCGCGTTCCTCATCGGCACCTTCCTGCTGGTGCTGCTGGTCTCCGCCTTCACCCAGCAGTCGAACGCGGCGGACTTCAACAACGCCGGCACCACCGCGCAGCACTACACGGCCGCGCTGGAGCAGAAGGGCCCGGTGACGTTCAAGGGCCTGGAGAAGATGGCCGAGGGCCTGGTGGACGGCTCCGCGGACAAGGTCGACCTGAGCACCCCCATCGAGGCGGGCCCGCTGGAGGGCTACACCTTCGGCGGCGTGATGACGGCGGCCATGCTGCTGTTCCTCCTGGGCGCCGCGGGCAAGAGCGCGCAGCTGCCCCTCTACGTCTGGCTGCCGGACGCCATGGCCGGCCCGACGCCGGTCTCCGCCCTCATCCACGCCGCGACGATGGTGACCGCCGGCGTCTACCTGTTCAGCCGCATGTCCGCGCTGCTGGTGCTGAGCCCCACCGCCATGGCGACCATCGCCATCATCGGCGCGCTCACCTCGCTGCTGGCGGCGCTCATCGCCTTCGCGCAGGACGACATCAAGAAGGTGCTCGCCTACTCCACGGTGTCCCAGCTGGGCATCATGTTCATGGGCGTGGGCATGGGCATCTTCTGGGCGGCGGTGTTCCACCTGATGACGCACGCCTTCTTCAAGGCCTGCCTCTTCCTCGGCGCCGGCAGCGTGATGCACGGCAACGGCGACGAGACGGACATCAAGAAGCTGGGTGGCCTGCGCAAGGAGATGCCCTGGACCTGGGCCACCTTCCTGGTCGCCACCCTGGCCATCACCGGCATCATCCCGCTGTCCGGCTTCTTCTCGAAGGACGCCATCCTGCACGGCGTGCACCACAACCACCTGCAGGGCATGGAGTGGGTGTCCAGCCTCGTCTACTACCTGGGCCTGCTCATCGCGGCGTCCACCGCGTTCTACATGACGCGCGTGTACCTGCTCACCTTCGAGGGTCCCCGCTCGAAGGAGGCCCGAGTGGCCCACGCCCATGAGAGCGCCTGGCAGATGACCCTGCCGCTGGTGGTGCTGGCGGTCCTGAGCGTGGTCGCCGCGCGGTACGCGTTCGGCATCGACTTCTTCAACATGACGGCGCAGCCGGTGCTCGACAACTTCCTGAGCCCGGTGTTCAGCGCGACCAAGCGCATCACCGACGCCAGCACGCTGGTGGCGCTGGACACCAGCCGCCCGCAGCTGGTGCCGGACTACCTCAAGGCCTGGGCCGTGGCCCTGGCGGGTGGCGGCGCGGCGGCCTTCCTCTACCTGCGCTACTTCCCTTCGCGCGTGGGTCAGCCGGATCCCGCCTTCATCCGCGCGGTGCGCCCCCTGGCGCTCAACAAGTTCTACGTGGACGAGCTCTATGAGCTGATTGTCATCCGTCCCGTGAAGTTCATGAGCTTCCTCCTCTTCCGCGTCGTGGACGCGCTCGTCATCGACACCGTGGCGGTCCGCGGCACGGCGTGGGTGACGGCGCGCGTGGGCAGTGCGCTCCGCTACGTGCAGTCGGGCGATGCCCAGGCCTACGCCGCTGTGCTGGCCATCGCCCTGCTGGGCGGGATGGCCTACGCCCTCATCCAGGTGATGCAATGAGCTTCTTCGACAACCACCTGCTCAACCTCGTCGTCTTCCTGCCGCTGGTTTTCGCGGCGCTGGTGGCGCTGCTGCCGGCCGGCGAGCATGGTCAGATTCGCACCATCACGTTCATCGCCATGGTGGTGGACCTGATGTTCGGGGTCTGGGCCTACATGACGTACGTGCCGGGCGGGCCGGAGTTCCAGCTCGAGTACCGGGCGCGCTGGTTCGACCTGTTCGGCACCAGCTACCACATTGGCGTGGACGGCCTGGCCGTGAGCCTGCTGCTGCTCACCGTCTTCCTGGGGCCCCTCGTGGTGCTGGCGTCCACCACGTACATCAAGTTCCGCATCAAGGAGTTCCACCTGGCGCTGCTGGTGCTCCAGACGACGATGCTGGGCGCGCTGGTGTCGCTGGACGTGCTGCTCTTCTACATCTTCTTCGAGGCCATGCTCATCCCCATGTACCTCCTGGTGGGTGTGTGGGGCGCCGAGGACCGCCAGATGGCGGCGGTGAAGTTCTTCCTCTACACGCTGGCCGGCTCGCTGCTGATGCTGGTGGCCGTCATCGCCGTGTACTTCATCAGCGCGCCGGTGGGTGCCCGCTCCTTCGACTACGCGAGCATCTACAACGGCCTGCTGGACGCCAACCGTCAGCTCAGCGCCTGCACTACCGCGGGCACGTGCGACTCGCTCACGGGACTGGCCGCCACGCTGCACACCTGGGGTCCGTGGCTGTTCGCGGCGTTCGCCATCGCGTTCGCCGTCAAGGTCCCCATGTGGCCGCTGCACACCTGGTTGCCGGACGCGCACGTGCAGGCGCCGGTGGCTGGCTCCATGATTCTGGCCGGCGTCACCCTGAAGATGGGGACCTTCGGCTTCTGGCGCTACGCGATTCCCTTCTTCCCGGTGGCCACGCAGCAGGCGCGGCCCTTCCTGGCCACGCTGGCCGTCATCGGCATCGTGTACGGCGCGCTGATGTGCCTGGCGCAGCGGGACATCAAGAAGCTGATTGCGTACTCGTCGGTCAGCCACCTGGGCTACTGCATGCTGGGCATCCTGGCGATTACGGCCGAGGGCGCCACGGGCAGCGCGTACCAGATGCTCAACCACGGTGTGTCCACGGGCGCGCTGTTCCTCCTGTTCGGCTACCTGTACGAGCGGCGCCACTCGCGCCTGATGGCGGACTACGGCGGCATCGCGAAGGTGATGCCGGTGTTCACCGCGGCCTTCGTCATCATCACCTTCTCCTCCATCGCGGTGCCGGGCACCAACGGCTTCATCGGTGAGTTCCTGGTCCTGCTGGGCACCTTCAAGAGCGACCTGGGCGAGGCCGCGGGCAACCCGCACCTGACGGCGGTGTTCGGCGCCTTCGCCACGCTGGGCGTCATCCTGGGCGCCGCGTACATGCTGTGGATGGTCCAGAAGGTGTTCTTCGGTGGAATCACCCACCGGGAGAACCAACACCTGACGGACATGAACCTGCGCGAGGGCCTCACGGTGCTCCCCTTCATCGTCCTGGTCGCCGTGATGGGTCTGCAGCCGCAGCCCTTCCTGGACCGGCTGGAGCCGTCCACGGACCGCTTCCTGGCCCGCGCCCGCGTGGGCACGCCGGGGGCCGAGTTGCAGGAGGACCGGCTTCGGGTCGAGGTGATGTCCCTGCCATCCCGTCAGGTTGTCGCCGCGCCGTCCGCGCCCGTTCCGTTGGCCGCCGCCCCGGCCGTTCCCTCGCCGCGGCAGTAGCCGCCTGAGCTTCCGACATGAACCTGCCCAATCTCAGCCTGGCAGACTTCCTCCCGCTGCTGCCCGCCATCATCATGGTGGTGGGCGCCTCCATCCTGCTGCTGTCGGAGGTGTTCCTCTCCACGACGGCGTCGCGCGCGTACCAGGCGGTGCTCACCGTGGTGACGGCGGTGGCGGCCGGCGCCATGGCGCTGACGACGATGTTCGAGCCACCCCAGGAGGTGATGCTCGGCTTCGGCGTGATGGACCCCTTCTCCAGCTTCCTCACCTTCGTGGTGTGCGTGGGTCTGGCGCTGGCGACCCTGAGCTCGGTGAGCTTCCTGCGCAAGCGCGGCGCGGAGCGCGGTGAGTTCTACGCGCTGATGCTGTTCGCCTCGGCGGGCATGAGCCTGCTGGCGATGTCGAACGAGCTCATCACGCTCTTCGTCAACATCGAGGTCCTCTCCCTCTCCACCTACGCGCTGACGTCGTACCTGCGGCGTGGCACGCGGCCGAGCGAGGCGGGCTTCAAGTACTTCATCCTGGGCGCCTTCTCGTCCGCGGTGCTGCTCTACGGCGCGGCGCTGCTGTACGGCGCCACCGGCACCACCCACCTGACGGCCATGGCCGGTCCGCTGTCCACCGCCATGTCGTCGCAGCCGGGCCTAGTGTACGCGGGCATCATCCTGGTGATCACGGGCTTCGCCTTCAAGGTCGCCGCGGTGCCGTTCCACATGTGGACGCCGGACGTCTACGAGGGCGCGCCGACGCCGGTCACCGCGCTGATGAGCGTGGGCGTGAAGGCGGCCGCCTTCGCGGCGATGGTCCGCGTGTTCTTCATGGTGGGCAAGGGCGTGGACCCGCAGATGCTGCTGGGCCTGTTCTCCGTGCTGGCCTTCCTCACCATGGTGGCGGGCAACCTGCTGGCGATTCCGCAGCGCAACGTGAAGCGCATGCTGGCGTACTCGTCCATTGCCCACGCCGGCTACCTGCTGGTGGGCGTGGCCGCCCTCTTCGTCACCGGCCCGGGCGAGCAGTTCCGCCTGCTGGGTGCGTCCGCGCTGACGGGCGGCACCCCGCTGGACCTGGCCCGCGCGGAGGCGCTGCGCGGCATCCTCTACTACCTGCTGGCGTACACGTTCAGCGCAGTGGGCGCCTTCGCCATCGTCTCCGTCCTGGAGCGTCGCGAGGACGAGGAGAAGGGCACCGCCTGGGACCTGGAGCGCTTCAGCGGGCTGGCTCAGCGCAAGCCGGGCTGGGCCTTCGCGATGGCGGCCTTCATGCTGTCGCTGGGTGGCATCCCGCCCACCATCGGCTTCATGAGCAAGCTGCTCATCTTCCAGGCCGCCGTGGACGCGGGCCTCATCGGCCTCACCATCGTCGGCGTGCTCTCCAGCGCGGTGGGCATCTATTACTACCTGCGCGTGGTGGTCTACATGTTCATGCGGCCGGTGCCGGAGGGCGCGCAGGCGCTCGAGAAGAGCTGGTCCACCGAGCTGGCGCTGGTGCTGTCCACCGCGGCGGTCGTGATTCTGGGCATCATCCCCGGTCCCATCATGGGCTGGCTGGAGCAGGCCAGCAGCATCTTCGGCCAGTAGCCTCCCGCCTCCGCTGTCACACCCCGCCCGCCCTGGCTTCGTGCTTGGGCGGGCGTCGTGTTTTCAGCGCCCGTGAATCAGGGCGCCGCGTCCACCAGTGAGCCGCGAAGCTCCAGCGTCTCGAGGCGCATCTGCGCTCCCGCTTCGCGGAGCAGGTGCACCAGGGGCGCGTCATCCACCACCGTGACATTCAGCGCGGACACGCCCTCCTCCAGCCGGCTGAAGGCCTCTTCGAGCAGTGTCCGCGCATGCCCGGGAGACACCGCGAAGAAGGGAAACAAGCTAGGACCGGGGCGCAGGTCCATCATCCCCAACCACCGGCGCGCAGGGACTTGAGGGTCGATGAGCCCCAGCAGCCGGTGCGAGTCACTGGCCGCGGAGGCCGCCAGCTTGCCGGGAATCATCCCGAAGGCCTCCGTCAGCGCGCCACAGTCCTCTAGCGACACCGGGACCACGGCCCCGTCCGGTGACGCGAGGGGGAGCGCCGCCAGGTGGGCCCGCGTCACCCGCAACGTGGTGGCCTCGCGCGCCGGCCGCATTCCCAGCGAGGTGTAGAGCTCGAGCGCGGGCGTGTTGTCCCGCTTCACGTTGAGGACCCAGCGGGTGCACCCTTGTGCGCGAAAGTGCCCGGCCAGGTGCGTCATCATCCTCCGCCCCAGTCCCTGCCCCCGGGCGAACGGCGCCACCACCAATTGCCTCACGTACCCGAAGTCCCCCAGGACGCTCGTCACGGCGTAGGCGCCCACACCCTGGGGACCTTCGGCGAACAGGGAGCGCTGAGCGATTTCCGCCGCCCACACGGGCTCTGGCGGCGGGGGCTCATCCACCCCGAGTTCAAGAAACAGCCGGGCAAAGACAGCGTGGTCTTCCAGCCGACCGGGACGCAGCACCCACTGAGATTCAGAGGAACCCACCTGCGCTTCCTTTCGTCGCGAGCCGAGGCAGCTACGGACGCGGAAAAGAAGGCGGCCCGACACCCCAAAGAGGTGCCGGGCCGCGGGTCTTCTCAAGGTGACTCACCGGAAGTGCTGAAGGGGTGGGGGGGAACCGCCTTCAGCCTCGCTTCGATGTGTCCCGCGTATTCCTTTAGCAGTCGCCGTGCCAGCAGCCTCGCGGGGAGAAACTCTAGTTTTCTCAAGCACTTGAAGAACTAGCTGACGCTGCCCCTGCCCCGCCGCTCCATTTCATGACTGCAATGGAGTTTCAGATGTGAAAAAGACGAGCAAATCCAGCCACTTACCTTTTTCACCTATGAACCCGTCCATTTCGGATCTGAATCCATGGCTGCGGGAAAGTTACATGGGTGAGTCTTCCTCCTACTCCAGGGCTATTCCCGGGCCAGCTCACTGGGAGGTCGGAGGTTGAGCCGCTTCATCTTCCGCCAGAGCGTGGTGGAGGAGACGCCGAGCTCATCCGCGACGCGCGCCAGGTCCACGCCGTGCCGCTCCAGGGCCTGGGTGATGGCGTGGCGCTCCGCCTCTTCCACCACCTGGGCCAGCGTGGGCCCGGCGCTGGCGTTGCGCCCGAGCGCCCCGCCCTGCCCGTCCAGGAAGGCGACGCTAGGGGTGCCATGGGCCGGCGTCATGCGGCCCTGCCGCACGGGGAAGTCCTCGGGCAGCAGCTCATCGCCCTCCGCGAGCGCGGCGGCCTGCTCCACCAGGTTCTCCAGCTCGCGCACGTTGCCGGGGAAGCCGTAGCTCATCAGGTGAGACACCGCGGCGGCGGAAAGGCGCTTGGGATTGGGGCTGCGGGCATTGGCCCGCTCCAGGAAGTGCTCCGCCAGCGCAGGCACGTCCTCCAGGCGCTCGCGAAGGGGCGGGACGCGGAGGGCCACCACGTTGAGGCGGTAGTAGAGGTCCTGCCGGAAGCGCTTGTCGCGCACCTCCAGCTCGATGTCCCGGTTGGTGGCGGCGACGATGCGCACGTCCACGCGCAGCGCGGTGGACTCACCGACGCGGCGGACCTCGCCCTCTTGCAGCGCGCGCAGCAGCTTGGACTGGAAGGTGGGGCTGGTCTCCGTCACCTCGTCGATGAAGAGCGTGCCGCCGTCCGCCTCCTCGAAGAGGCCCCGGCGGGACTTCACCGCGCCGGTGAAGGCGCCCTTGGCGTGGCCGAACAGCTCGCTCTCCAGCAGGGATTCGCTGATGGCCGCGCAGTTGACGGGAACGAAGGAGCGGGCCTTTCGGCGGCTGTGCGCATGGAGCGCGCGAGCCACCAGCTCCTTGCCCGTGCCGCTCTCGCCCTGGATGAGGACGGTGGCGTCGCTCTGCGCCACGCGCATCAGCCGCGTGGTGAGCTCGCGCATGGCGGCGCTGCGCCCCACCAGGGCGGACAGGCCGTGGCGCTGGTTGAAGTCCGTGGTGAGGTTGTCCACGTCGCGCAGCAGGCGCGCGCGCTCCAGGGCGCGCTCCACGCGGTAGCGCAGCTCGCTCTCCTTGAAGGGCTTGGTGACATAGTCGTAGGCCCCCAGGCGCATGGCCTCCACGGCGCTCTCGATGGAGCCGAAGGCCGTCATCATGATGACCTGGAGCCGGGGTGCCACCTCCAGCGCGCGCCGCAGGAGCGTGAGCCCGTCCATGGGCTCCATCTTCAGGTCCGTCAGCAGCAGGTCGATGCTGCCGCTGGCGAGCTGGGCCAGGGCTTCCTCGCCGGTGGCGGCCTCGAAGACGGTGTAGTTCTCCGCCCGGAGCAACAGGGCGGTGGTGGCGCGCATGTTGCGCTGGTCGTCCACGACGAGGAGCCGTCCTCGGGTCGGCGGAGTGTTCGCGTCGGTCATGGGAAGGACGGAGGCTGCGAGAACGGCAGCCGGAAGGTGAAGGTGGTACCGCGCCCCGGAATACTGTCCACGGCGATTTCGCCCCGGTGCTCCTCGAGGATGCGCCTGACGACGGCCAGGCCCAGGCCGGTGCCCTGGGCCTTGGTGGTGAAGAACGGCTCGAAGACGCGGTGGAGCAGCTCGGCGGGGATGCCCGGGCCCTGGTCCACCACGTCGATGCGCAGCTGCTCGCGCCCCGCGTGGGCTTCACGGCGCGCGCGCACCTGCACGAGTCCACCCTGCGGCATGGACTGGATGGCGTTGACCGCCACGTTGACCAGCGCCTGTCGGATGAGGCGGCGGTCCATGGGCACCGGCGGCAGGCCGGGCTCCACGTCGGATTGGATGCGGATGGAGCGGTCCGCGCCGCCGCCCTGCATCCGCGCGGCCTCCAGCGAATCCTGGAGCACGCGGCCCAGGTCCTCCTGCTGGAGCACCGGGTCCCTGGGACGCGTGTAGTCCAGCAGGTCACCGACGATGCGGTTGAGCCGGTCGCTCTCCTCCCCCAGGATGTCGAGCAACATGGCCGCGTCCCCGCCCGGCACCAACAGCCGGCGCAGCGAGGCCACCGCGTTGAAGATGACGCCCAGCGGGTTGCGCACCTCGTGGGCGACAATCGCGGACAGCTCGCCCAGCGCGGCCAGCCGCTCGCGCTTCACCATCTCCGCGCGCGTGGCGGCCAGCTCCGCGTAGCTGGCCCACAGTGACTCGTACAAGCGCGCGTTGGCGATGGACAACGCCAGCTGGCCACACGTGGCCTCCGCCAGCTCGATGAGCTCCGGGCCGAAGGCGCGCGGGCCCCGCGTGTCGTCCACCACCACCACGCCGATGAGCTCCTCGCGCGAGGTGAGCGGCAGCGCCAGCAGCGCCTTCTCGTCGAAACGGTGCGCGAGCTCCGGGTTGAAGCCTCCGTCCGCGGCGGTCACGTCCTCCACCGCGATGGGCCTGCGCTCACGCGCCACGCGCGCCGCCAGGCCGTCTCCATGGAGGGGCAGCACCACCGTGCGGAAGTAGTCGCGGTGCGCGATGGAGGCCGCGGCGCCACGCAGCAGCCGGGCGCTCTCGTCGTACAGCAGGATGTAGCAGTTGGACACGTCCAGCAGGCGGACGAGGAAGTCGGCGGCCACGTCCAGGATGCTCGACGTCTCCAGCACGCCGGATGTGGTGCGCGCCAGGTCCAGCAGGAGGCGCGTCTCGGCCAGTTGGCGCGAGGACTCGGCCCTCAGCCGGCGCTGCTCCAGCAGCGTCACCAGCAACTCCGACAGCGTGCCCAGCAGGCGCAGGTCCCGCTCGTCGAAGGGCTTCCCCGGCGCGCGCAGCACCTGGAGCCTCCCGCACACCCCGCCGCCGCGAATCAGACACACCGCCGCGCCCGCCCCCAACCGCCCTCCGGACTGCGCCACCAGCGGGGCCTCGTCCGCGGACGAGGACAGCGCGCCCTCCGCGCCACACGACAGCACGCCCGTGAGCCGGCGCGCGTCCGCCGCGTCCTGAAAGCCCACGTGTGAGGACAGCATCAGCGTGGCTTCGGGAGGCGTCGAGAGGTGCAGGGCCGCGGCGTCCGCCTGGAGCAGTGAAGCGACGCGCTCCAGGAAGTCCTCCTGCGTGGGCGGAGACGGCTGCGCGACGAAGCGCGCCATCTGCGCGACCGCCTCCATCTCCCAGCGGCTGCGCGCGCTCTCCGCCTGCACGCGCGCGTCCGCCAGCGCGGCGCCCACCACCTTGGCGAAGAGCATCAACACCGAGCCATGGTGCGGCGCCACCCAGTGGCCCTCCACCCACAGCACCTCGGCCTGGGGGCCGCCCACGGGCAGGTAGACGTGGGTGGGCGCGGCCTGGTCCGAGCCACCAAAGACGGGGCGCCCGTCCGCGAGCGACTCCAGCCCCAGGCGCGCATCCTCCGGCAGGGGCTCCCCATCCCGAGCCAGCAGGCCCTCGCCGTCCCAGCGCAACAGCCGGGCCCGGAAGCCCGCGGCCTCCAGGCCCTTCAGGGCGACGCGGCGGACGGCGTTCTCCGAGTGCGCGGACACCAGCCCCGCGGAGGTCTCCACCAGCCGCTCGGCCACCGACATCTCCGGCGGCCGGTTCTCCATGGGCACGCAGTTGAGCAGCAGGCCCCCGCCCCCGCGCTCCAACACGAAGCGGGACGCGGTGACGGCCACCTCGCGCGCCACGCCACCCGCGCAGGGGACCTGGAAGAGCTGGGAGCCCTCATGGAGCGGCGCACCGGCCTCCACCCGCCAGTAGCGCTCGACCACGCGGCTGCGGTCCTCCGGCTGGATGAAGTCCATGACGGAGCGGCCCTCCACCTGGGCGCGTTGCAGGCCGAGCAACGCGACATAGGCGTCATTGGCCACGAGCACCCGTCCCTCCACCACCGCCAGCATGGGGTTGCGGAAGGTGTCGACGAGGACGCGAAGCCCTGCCTCGCTGTAGCGCTTGGTACTCATCCGCGACGCAGCACCCGCTTCTCTCCTACCCGGAGCGTGACCTTCTCCCGGTCGAAGTATTCGGACAGGGGGATGACGAACTTGCGGCTTTGCCCCACCATCTCCTTGAAATCCTGGGTGGTAATCTCCTTCTTCTCGCGCAGGTGGGCAACCAGGCGCTCGCGCAGTGACGCCAGCGCCCCGGCCGCGAACCACAAGCCCTCCGAGACGCGCACCGCCGCGCCCTCCACCACCATGACGCCCAACAGCTCACGCAGCCGGGAGGCGGGAAGCTGGAGCTTCTGCTCCAGTTCGGGGAGCGAGGGAGGCGCCAGGGCCGCGGCGGACAGCTCCGCCGCCAGCCGCGCCCGAGCGGCGGTGTCCCCCAGGCTCAGCGTGCGACCGCGCCCCTTGAGGCGTACCACGTCCCGCTCCAGTTCCACCCGTCCTCCTTCCACCAGGGACTGCAACACCCGCTGGAACGCCCGCGCGTCCAGCGCCGAGGACAATCGCTGCCGCAGCTCCTCGCGGGACAGGCCTTCGCGAAGGGGTTCGCGCTCATGGAAGGTGGCCAGCAGCGCCAGGGCGCGGCCCTGCAACGCCAGGAAGACCTCGCCGGAGAGGTACAGCCGCCGCTCCCGGTCGATGAGGAGCGCGCCGCCCCGCGCCCCCAGCAACTCCAGCGCGCGCGTGAGGACCCGGGGCCCCAGCGCCGAGCGGCCGAACAGCTCCGGCTGCGTCAGCCCGCGATAGCCCGCCTGCCGTAGCAGCCAGGCCGCCTGCCCCGCCGGGTCCGCCTCCAGCAGGGGCGCCACCGCCTTTGCGCCGCCTTTGCGCCGCTTCGGCGGGGAGATGGACAGGATGCGGCCTCCCGCCACCGTGGCGCCTCGGCCCGGAAGGGCTCGCGCGCCGCGCAGGATGAAGCGCTGGCCCACCAACGCCCCCACGGAGGCGCCCAGCCGCAGCTGCGCCAGCGTCGTCTCGCCCGGCTCCAGCCGCTCCACATCCAACAGCGCCACCGTGGCCTCCACCTGCGCGGTGCCCAGGTGCAGCAGCAGCTTCGAGCGACGAGGCAACGGCGACGGGGCCGCGGGCAGCAACGTCAACTCGACGTCGAGCATGCGCGTCTCCGGCAGCTCGCCCGCGCGCACCAGCACCATCCCCCGGCGCAACGCCTCCGGCTCCACGCCGGCGAGGTTCACCGCCGCGCGCTGTCCCGCCTCCACGACGGACACGGCGTCGCCATGCCGCTGCACCCCGCGCACGCGCAGCGGACCGGGCAACCCAGGCAGGAGCGACACCGCGTCATCCACCGCCAGCGCTCCCGACAGCAGCGTGCCCGTCACCACCGTGCCAAAGCCCTTGATGGTGAACACGCGGTCGACTGGCAAGAAGGCGGGGCCCTCCGAAGGCCGCTCGGGCAGCGCCGCCGCGGCCCGGGTGAGCGCGGCGCGCAGCGCGTCCACTCCCGCACCCGTTCTGGCGGAGCAGGCCACCACGGGCGCCGACTCGAGGAAGGTCCCCACGGTGAGCGCGGACAGGTCGGCCTCCACCAGCGCGCGCCACTCCGGGCCCAGCTCCGCCAGCGTGTCCGACTTGGTGAGGGCGATGACGCCGGCCCTCACGCCCAGCAGCCGGCAGATGTCCAGGTGCTCGCGCGTCTGGGGCATCACGCCCTCGTCCGCGGCCACCACCAGCACCACCAGGTCCACGCCGCCGGAGCCAGCGGCCATGGCCTTCACGAAGCGCTCGTGACCCGGAACGTCCACCACGCCGGCCACGGCGCCGTCATCCAGCGTCAGGTGGGCGAAGCCCAGCTCCAGGGTGATGCCGCGGCGCTTCTCTTCCTTCAGCCGGTCGGTGTCGATGCCGGTGAGCACCTTCACCAGGGACGTCTTGCCATGGTCGATGTGGCCCGCCGTCCCGACAATCATGGCGTCACCGCGCCAAGGCTCATGCGCCAGCCTTGTCCGGGTCCTCGTCGAAGCGCGCGTCGCCGGTGGACGGCTCGTAGTCCCAGGGGAAGACCATGAGCGAGGCGGTGGAGAGCGCCGAGTAGTCCGGCGAGAAGCCACCGGGCTTCGTCACGAGGCACGCGGTGGCCACCTTCTTCGCGCCCGCCTCGCGCGCCAGGGCGGTGGCCAGCTCCAACGTGTCACCGCTGGAGGCCACGTCATCCACAATCAACACGCGGCGGCCCTTCAGCTCCGCGGGCATCTCCCCGGCGAGCTGCGGCGTCTTCGACGTGCGAGGCGCGGCGCTGCCCCGGTCCCTGCTCCGGCGGCTGATGCGCACGGGGAAGAACGGGCAGCCGAGCGCCCCCGCCAGCGCGCCACCCACGAAGACGCCGCCGTGGGCCACACCGACCACCACCTGGGGTTCGAAGGTCTCCTTGATGGAACCCGCGAGCTGTTGGACTGCGCGGTCGAACTCCTTCCAGGACAGCTCCTTCACGCCGCTGGACGCGGACCGGCCTCGGGACTGGTCCTTCCCCGTCGGCTGGCGCGGGGCCTCCACCTGCGGCGCCAACACGACGTCCGCGGGAATGGAGACGAGCTTCTCCGCCTGGACCGCAGGGGACTTCTTCGTAGAGGCCTTCTCGGTGGACTTGCTCTGCCGCTTGGTCGCCACGGCGCTGAACTCCGGCTGGGGTGTGTGCGGCCCCGTCATACTCCGAGGGCCGCACGGTGGCCACATCCGGCCACACCCCAGACGTCGCCTTTGTATCGCGGCAAGACACGCACTGCGTGCGTGAGCGCTCAGCCGGCCAGCCGCTCCTCGACCATCCGGTCCGCCACCTGCTCGGGGCGCAGGCCGGATTCCTTCGCGCGGGTCAGCACCGTGTCGATGGTGTCGAAGATGAGGGAGGCGCGGGCGTACGCCTTGTCCCGGTCATACCCCGCCCACTCCTGGGCCACATTGATGAGGCCGCCGGCATTGGCCGCGTAGTCGGGCACGTAGAGGATGCCGCGCCGGGCCAACTGCTCGCCGTGACGCGACGTGAGCAGCTGGTTGTTGGCCGCGCCGCACACCGCCTTCACGTTCAGCAGCGACAGGGTGGTGTCGTTGATGGCGCCACCCAGCGCACAGGGGGCGTAGATGTCCGCCTCCATCCGATGCAGTGCGTCGGCGTCCACCGCCGTGACGCCGTACTGCGTCACCGCGTGCTGAACGCTGGCGGGGTTGATGTCGCTCACCCACACCTTGGCGCCGCGCTGGTGCAGCTCCTTCACCAGGTACATGCCCACGTGGCCCACGCCCAGCACGGTGACGCGCAGGCCCTTCAGGTCCGGGCTGCCGAAGACGTGCTTCGCCGTGGCTTCCATGGCGCGCGCCACGCCATACGCCGTCACCGGCGACGGGTCTCCGCTGCGCTCCTTCAGTCCAACGACATACTTCGTGTGGCGGCGCACGTGCTCCATGTCGTCGGGGCTGGTGCCGCTGTCCTCGGTGGTGATGTAGCGCCCGCCCAGGGACTCCACCGCGCGGCCGAAGGACTCGAAAATCTTCTCACGGTCAAAGCTGCCGCGCGGCAGCATGATGACCGCCTTGCCGCCGCCGTGGGGCACCCCCGCGAGCGCGGCCTTGTATGTCATTCCGCGCGCCAGCCGGAGCGCGTCCGCGACGGCTTCCTCCTCGCTGGCATAGGTGGACAGCGCGCGAGTGCCGCCCAACCCCGGACCGAGCCGCGTGTTGTGCATGCCCACAATGGCACGCAGGCCCGACTTCGAATCACTCAACAGGTGGACGGCTTCGTAGCCGCCCTCAAGCAACTGCGTGAAGTAGCTCATGGCGCGCGGCAAGTACCGTCGCGCCTCGTGCAAGTCAAATGGCGCCGCGCTCCAACATGCCGCGGATTTCGTCTCCAGGAATGACATAGCGCGTCGTGCAGAACTGGCACGTCGCCTCCGCCTGCCCTTCCTTCTCCAGAAGGTCCGTCAATTCCTCACGTCCCATGGCCAGGAGCGCGCGCAGCACGCGGTCCTTGCTGCACGAACAACCGAAGCGCAGCGGGTAACGCGACATGACCTCGAAGTCGGGCTCCGGCAGCAGCGCGCGCAGCACGGCCGCTGCCCCCGCCTCGCCGTGCGCCTGGAGCGAGGGCACGAAGTCACGGCGCAGCCGCTCCCCCAGCGCCGCGAAGGCCTCCATGTCCGCGCTGGGCAGCGGCTGGACGAGCAGGCCGGCAACGCGGCCCAGCGGCTCCGCGGCCCCGCCTTCCGGCAGCTGCGCCAGCAGCACATGTGACGGGAGCTGATCCGACTGACGGAAGTAGCGCTCCAGGTCGGCCGCCAGGTCGAAGGCCTCCAGCTCCACCGCGGAGCGGTAGTACTCGCCGCCGCCCAAATCCCGCAGCACGGACAGGAAGCCCTTGTTCCCCAGCACGGGGCGCCAATGGTACTGCCCGTCGTTCCCGGAGTACTCCACGTAGGTGTTCTTCACGTACCCGCGGACGAGCCCGGACGTGTCCCCATCCACGAAGAGGCCGCGCAGGGGGCCGTCACACTCCACCTGGATGTTGATGCGGGCGTCGCCCTTCTGCAGGGCCCCCATCAGGGCGGCGGCGGTGAGGGCCTGCGACAGGAGCACGGCGGCGGCGGGCGCGGTGCCATGGGTGGCACGCGCCAGGCGCGACAGCTCCGTCGTGGTGGCGAGCACCACGCGCAGGTCCGTGTTCTTCAACATTCCACTGACAAGCTCGTCGGACATATCGATGGCAACTAGCGTGCCCGAGCCCGCATTGCCCGCCAACGACAGAAGGCGGAGGCCCCTGCGCCCGGCAGGGGGGCAGCAGTGGGGACCGGGGTGACGCATAAGGTCAGCCTTATGCCTCCGTGTGGGTGTGCTGGCATGCCGGGGTGAGGAAGAAATCCAGCCCCGGCGCTGGACCGGCTATAAACCGCCGTCCGACTGTCACTTGCCTTCGACCGTGGACGCGGCAAGACGCCCACGCGCCGCCGCTGGAGATTCGATGAGCACCCAAGCCGCTGCCGCAGTAGAGACGAAGACACCGCTCCTCAAGTCCCGCCTGGGCTCGTTCCTCGCGGTGGTTCCCCTGTCCATCTGGGTCATCAACCACCTGTGGGACAACCTCTCCGCCTTCAACGGCGCGGACGCCTGGCAGAAGTCGGTGACGACGTACGCCAACCCGTTCTCCCAGGTCTTCACCTTCCTCATCGTCCTGCTGCCGCTGCTGATGCACACCGGCTGGGGCCTGGTGCGCCTGTTCAGCTTCCGGCCGAACAACGCCCGCTACAACAACTACGGCAACCTCAAGTACATCCTCCAGCGCATCACCGCGGTGGGCGTGCTGGCCTTCCTGGGCGCCCACATCTGGCTGGCGTTCCTCTACCCGCGGCTGGTGCTGGGTCACCCGGAGGCGTTCGATGACATCGCCCGGGAGATGCACCACCACGCGCCCACCCTGGTCGTCTACCTGCTGGGCACCCTGGGCACCTCCTACCACCTGGCCAACGGCCTCCAGGGCTTCGCCATGGGCTGGGGTCTGCTCTCCAGCGAGCGCTCCATGCGCAAGTTCGAGCCGGTGGTCATCATCCTCTTCCTGGTCCTGACGGCGATGAGCTGGGCGGTCATCTACGCGCTCTACACCGCGGGCGCCGCCTTCAGCCCCGTGGGTGCCACCCCTCCGTGACGCGGCCCGGGCCCGGCGCTCCCGGGCCTGGACGTCCAGGCGCACGAAGCACACCGGCCGCCCCCGAGACTTCCGGGGAGCGGCCGGTTTCATTTCCAGGGCGCCGCTGGCGTCAGCCGGGCCTAGAAGGGGATGTCGTCGTCGCCGTTGCCGCCGCCATGGCCACCGCCCATGTCGTCCGGAGGCGGCTGACCGTAGTCGTTGTTGTCTCCCCCTCGCGGCTGGGAGAACTGCCGGCGTCCACCGCCCCCGCCCCCGCCGCCCATGCCGTCTCCGGCGTCACGGCCACCACCGCCGAGGAACGTCACGGCGTTGGCCACCACCTCGGTGGTGTAGTTCTTCCGGTTCTCCTTGTCCGTCCACTCGCGCGTCTGCAGGCGGCCCTCGACGTAGCACTGCCGTCCCTTCTTCAGGTACTCGCCGCAGAGCTCCGCGAGCTTTCCCCAGACGACGATGCGGTGCCACTCGGTCCGCTCCTGCTTCTGGCCATTCTTGTCGACCCAGCTCTCGCTGGTGGCGATGCGGAAGTTCGCCACCGCCTGACCGCCGGGAGTGAACCGGACCTCCGGGTCCGCCCCGAGGTTGCCGATGAGGATGACCTTGTTCACGCCTCCAGCCATGACTGCATTCCTTTCTCACGAGAACCGGTCCACCAAGGACCGGTTACACCCCGGACGCACCCGCCGGGTTTGATTCCCACCTATAGCAGTGGGTACTGACACCCAGCCAGAAAGCCGCCTTCTTCCTGGGTGTCGTACGCCCGCCTGCCACCCGGCCAGGGAGGCAGGCCCGGCCGGAGGGAACTCGCGAGAAATACAGCGGATTCCGGCCTACCCGCCCGGGCGGTTGTCGGCGGTGGAGGACTCGGGCGCGTTGCCCGCGGGCGCCACCATCTGCACGGGGGTGAAGCCCTCCGGCGTCTTCGCCGGGGCCTTGGCCTCCGCCACCTTCTGCGACAGCGTGGAGTCCAACCCCTTGGCGAAGGACGCCAGCCGTGGGTCCGAAGCGCCCAGCGTGCGGCGCAGCGACTTCCAGAAGGGGTGGTCCGCCTGCCCCGCCTGCACCAGCCCCCGCGCGAGCAGCGTGGTGCACGCGTCCCGGTCACTGGCGCTGGCGGCCCGAAGCGCCACCACCAGCTCCTCCGGCGCGGTGCGGGCCACCTCGCCCAGGGCCTCGGCCATCTCCGACTGGGCCTGGGCGTCCGAGCCCGCCGCGCCCGCCAGCTCCAGCACCCGGGCCAGCGCCTCGGCGTTTCCGCCCGCCGCCAGCTCCACCATGCTGCTGACGCCCGGCACCTCCACGGACAGCACCCGCGCCACGTCCTTCAGCCGGCCGTAGACCTCGGCGGTGGCCGAATAGCTGTCCAGCAGCGTGCGTGCGCCCAGGTAGTCGTGCGGGTTGGACTGGTAGAGGCTCTCCGCCAGCACCGCGCGCACGGCCGGGTCTCTCTCGCTGCGCCACGCGGTGCGCAGGAAGCCGATGTTGCGCTGGTCGCGCTGCGCGCCCAGGTCCAGGTACGTCTTGATGCGAGCGGCCACGTCGTCCACTGCGCCCGAGGGCCGCCCGCTGTCCGCCAGCGCGGCCACCGCCGTGGACGGCCCCAGGCTGGAGCCGGTGGCGGCCACCGCCGCGCCCAGCGCGTCCAGGCCCGCGACGATGGGACCGGCGCGGCCCGCGAAGTCGTTGGCCATGATGGAGAAGGTGAAGCGCTCCCCGCCCGCGCTCGTCACGTAGCCGCTCAGCGCGGACACGCTCTCCAGGGTGCCCGTCTTGGCGCGCAGCCGGCCCACCGCGTCACTGCCCTCGAAGCGGTACTTGAGCGTGCCGTCCTTGCCCGCGATGGGCACCGACGACAGGTACTCCGGCGAGAAGGGGAAGCGCTGCACCATGTGCCGCAGCAGCTGGTTGAGCTGCGTGGCGGAGAAGCGGTTGGCGTCGTTCAGCCCGCTGCCGTTCTTCATCACGTAGGTGCCGCGGGGGATGCCCACGTCGCGCTCCAGGAACTGCTCCACCACGTCCACGCCCTTGGTGAAGGAGCCCGGCGAGCCGCGCAGCTCGGCGCCCATCGTCTTGAGAAGCTGCTCGGCGACGAAGTTGCTGGACAGCTTGTTGAGGCGCTTGAGGAGCACGTCGAACGTGTCCGACTGCGACACGTGCAGCATGCGGGCCTTGGTGGACGTCTTGCCCAGCTTCACCTTGCCCTTCATCTTCACGCCGCGCGTCACCAGCATCTGCTTGAGCGACTGGCCGAAGTACATGGGCGGGTTGTCGATCTTCTTCCAGACGCTGACGGCGCCGCCGCGCTCCCCCGGGAGCTGGCCGCGCACGACAATCTTCTGCTGGAGGCCCGCGGGGTCCGACGTGACGGACACCCGGCGCGCGCGCCGCGGCCCGGTGGTGAGCTGGTTCTCCACCACGAAGTAGTCGCTGGGCGGCTCCATCTCCACCACGCCCTTGGCGCCCGGCGCGTTGCCGGGCCGCAGGTAGATGGCCACCGCGTTCCAGTTGAGGCTCACCGCGCCGGTGGGCGCCATGTAGGCGCGGTCCGTGTCCTCCTGGTCATAACCGGGCGGCGTGCGCTCGGCGTCGAACCACGAGTCATCCACCACGATTTCGCCCACGTCGCGCACGCCGGCGTGCCACAGCTCCGCGACGATGCCCCACAGGCGCTCCGTCGTCATGGACGGGTCGCCCTTGCCGCGCACGTAGAGCGTCTTCACCTTGCCGTCCGCGCCCAGCTCCGGCTCCACCAGGAACTCGGTGTCGTAGCGGAACTCGGGCCCCAGCGACGCGAGCGCGGCGGCGGACGTCACCAGCTTCACGTTGGAGGCGGGGTTGAGCAGTTCGTCGGCGTTGTGGCTGAACACCACCGCGCCGTCGTCCAGGCTCTGCATGAGCACGCCCATGCGACTGGCCTTCAGTGGCGCGCGCTGGAGGACCTGCAGCAGCGCGGACTTGAGGGCCTCGCGGTCCGCGCGCTTCTCCGCTGGAGCGGGCGCGGCGTGCGCTGCGTGAGAAAGCGACAGGAAAATAATGGCCGACACGGCCAAGATGGAGCTGGCTCGATGGACCTGCACACTCTCTCCGGGGAAGTCAGGTGCCATTATGCGGAACGGGGCAAAAGACGGGCAAGGGTGAGTGGCTGCGTGAGTCCACGTCTGGGCGCTCGCTCTTCCAGCAGGCGGAAACCTGACATTCCAACTGTAACGGCGTGACTGACGCGAGCCCCCGGTCAGACACGCGTGTCCACGAGGTGACTTCGATGAGAGCGGTGGTGCAGCGCGTGCTGGAGGCGTCGGTGACGGTGGAGGGCCAGCGCGTGAGCGACATCGGCCCGGGCCTGCTGGTGCTGCTGGGCGTGGGCAAGGGCGACGCGGAGGCGGACGTGGCGTGGATGGTGGAGAAGCTGGCCACGCTGCGCATCTTCGAGGACGCCGCGGGGAAGATGAACCTCTCGCTGGAGGACACGTCCCGGCAGCTCATCGTCGTCAGCCAGTTCACGCTCTACGGCGACGCGCGCAAGGGGCGCAGGCCCAGCTTCATCGACGCGATGGAGCCCGTGAGCGCCAAGGCCCTCTATGAGCGCACCTGTGAGCTGCTGCGCCAGCGCGGCCTGAGCGTGGGCACCGGCATCTTCGCCGCGGACATGAAGGTGGCGCTCGTCAACGACGGCCCCGTCACGCTGCTGCTGGAGAGCCCCGGGCCTGCCGCGCCCAAGGGCTAGATTCGGACGCCGGAGCCCTTCGTCACCAGCGCCGCCAGCCCCTGCTTCGCCAGCGCCGCGCCGCGAAGGTGCGCGGTGAGGGCGCCCAGCTCGCGAATCCAGTTGGCCGCGCGGGGCCCCAGGCCGGAGAAGGCCACCGTGAGCGGCGGCGGCTGCGGCTGCTTGCCCAGCCAGTACGCCAGCACCTCCTCCTTCTCCGGCAGCGACGGCAGCTTCATCCGCGCCTGCTCGCGGGTCAGGAGCCGCTCCAGCTTGCGCGGCAGGTTCACCTGCCAGTGCGCCACCTTCTTCGCCGGGCGCCAGGCCCAGTCCGCGAAGGCGTAGCGCGTCCCGGGGGAGTATTCGCCCCGACCCTGGGTGGTGAACACCTGGTCCGGCGGGAACTCCGGGAAGGGCTCCCACAGGCCCGCGAGCAGCGAGGCCAGCCCCACGTCCTCACGCGGCCGGAAGCGGAAGCGATCCCTGACGTCGCGCGAGCCCCGCGCGTCCCAGTAGGGATAGTCCGCCTCCTCCACCATCAGGGCCAGGTGCAGGGCCTCGTCCCAGCCGTCCGCGTAGCCCGCCTCCGCCTCACCGACCTCCCAGCCCGCGGGGCCTTCGGTCCAGTGCAGGAAGACGAGCCGGTCCACCAGGTCCGCCCAGGGGTCCGCGTCCACGGAGCCCACGCCGCCGGGCAGCGCCGTGGAGAGCATCCGCTCGCAGAGCATGCGCGCCTGACCATCCCCCAGTTGCTCCTGCAGGGACTCCAGCGCGCCGGGGGCATCCCCCATGGCCCGCTGGAAGAAGGGCAGCAGGTGTTCGTGGAAGAAGCGGTCGCTGATGGGTCTCAGGACGACGTCCATGGTGCGGATGTTCCCCCCGGAACGCACGCCCACTCAAGGCCGTGCGTCTTCCTGGACGATGAGGGCGTGGATGTCCGCGGCCGTGGGCGCCTCGAGGATGGCGGCCCGGAAGCGCGGGTTCTTGAAGAGACGGGAGATGCGGGCCAGGGCCTTGAGGTGGACCCCCGCGCTGTTCTCCGGCGCCACCAGGGCGAAGAACAGGTGGGTGGGCTTGCCGTCAATGGCCTCGAAGTCCACGCCCGCACGCGACACGCCGAAGGCGGCCTGGAGCTGCCCCATGCCCGGCAGCTTGCCGTGGGGGATGGCCACACCCTCGCCGATGCCCGTACTGCCAAGCTTCTCGCGCTCGCGCAGCACCTCCACCAGCCGGTCCGCGGTCAGCAGCGGATGGGCGCGCACCAGCGTGGCACTCAGTTCTCGCAGGACTTCAGGCTTCGTCCGCGACTGCATGTCGGCGATGACGGCTTGGGGGCTGAGGAACTCGGCGATTCTCACTGACGCTCCCGCGCTGGCGCTCCTGGTTGGCGGCAATTACTCCCCACCCCTCTTTAGCGCAAGGGTGGCCTGTCTGGATGCGCGCTCTCCGCACTCACTGCGCATCATGACGCGGAAGGGAAACCCGTCCCACGGGAGGTAGGGACTTCCCATGAAGCGTCTGTTCCTGTCGACTGTCATCGACATCGCGTCGAGGGCGACCGGCGCATGCTCGCCGGGTGGCCCCCACCCGCGTCCAGGCTCCCTTCGGAAGCGGCCTGGTGGACCGCCCCGCGGCGGGACGTAAACGCGGGGCCCCATGGGCACCCGCACCGACGCCCTCCAGCACGCGGAGGCATTCGAATCAGCGACACACGCCGTCACCCCACTTCACCGGGTGACGGCGCGCGGAAGGTCAGCGGTCAGCGACGGCTCAGGTCCCCGTGGCGGCGATCGCCGGGGCGTGCGGCTCGATGAGGCCGTACTGGCCATCCTTGCGCCGGTAGACGATGCACAGCGACTCCGACGCCACGTTGTGGAAGACGTAGAAGTCGTTGTCCATCAGGTTCATCTGCATCACCGCATCATCCACGGTGAGCGGCTTGACGGTGAGGTGGGTGGCACGCACCTCGCGCGCCGCCTGCGACGAGGCCGCGGGCTGCGCGGGCACGACGGCGGCGGGTTTCGGCGCATCTTCGCTCGCGGAGGCCTCGGCCAGCGACGTCAGCGTTTCCACGTCCGGGAGCTCGAACACGGCGTGGCGGACCCGGAGCTGCTCCACCAAATCATGCCGGTGGTGGACGCGCTCACGGCCATGGTGCGACTTCAGCTTGTCACGGTAGCGCCGCAGCTGGCGCTCGATCTTGTCCATCGCCAGGTCGATGGACGCGTACATGTCATCGCTCTTGTCGCGGCCCCGAAGGACCCACGCGCCGGAGTGGATGGTGATGTCCGCATGGTGGAGGTGGCGTTCCAACGACAGAACCACATGGGCCTCGCCGGCTCGGTCCAGCAACCGGTTCACCCTTTCGACCTTCTCGCGTGCGTACTCCTTGAGGGAATCGGACGCTCCGAACTGACGGAAGGTGATGTTGAACTGCATGCGTGGCTGCCTCCTAGGGTGAGAGGTGAGCTCCGTGACGGATCTGAAACTTTCCCAGCCCTGGAAAGCAACCCGCCCCACCAGGTTGCCTGTTCCCGGACACACCGCCCGTCCGAGGCAGGACATCCCGCCTGCACCTCGCGTCACTGGCAATGGCCCCTGTTTGGAACCATGCCAGGACGCGTCCGGGGACATCACGCGCCGCGTCAGCTCACGCGAGCAGCCGCCCGCCCGTCACGCCCAGCACCTCCGCGTTGACGTAGCGGGACTCATCCGAGGCGAGGAACACGTAGGACGGCGCCAGTTCCGCGGGCTGCGCGGGGCGGCCCATGGGCGAGTCCTTGCCGAACTTGGACGTCTTCTCCGCATCGAACGACTGGGGGATGAGCGGCGTCCACACGGGGCCCGGCGCCACGGCGTTGACGCGGATGCCCCGTTCAATGAGTTCCCGTGCCAGGCCCTTGGTGAAGTTGACGATGGCGCTCTTGGTGACGGCGTAGTCGAGGATGGCGGGCGAGGGGTCATACGCCTGGATGGAGCTGGTGTTGATGATGGTGCTCCCCTCCTTCATGTGCGGCAGCGCGTGGCGCACCAGGTGGAACATCGCGAGGATGTTGGTGCGGAAGGTGCGCTCCAGGCGCTCGGGGTCGAAGTCCTCGAAGCGCTCCACCGCCTCGCCCTGGTACGCGGCGTTGTTGACGAGGATGTCGATGCGCCCGAAGCGCTTCACGGTGTCCTCCACCAGCTTGCGGCACTGGGCCTCCACCGTCAGGTCACCGGGCAACAGCAGGGCCTTGCGCCCCGCGTCCTCCACCACGCGTTTCACCTGCTGGGCGTCGTCCCCTTCGCTGAGGAAGGACACCGCGACGTCCGCGCCCTCGCGCGCGAAGGCCAGGCACACCGCGCGGCCAATGCCGCTGTCGCCGCCGGTGATGAGCGCCACCCGGCCCTCGAGCCGGCCCAGTCCCTTGTAGGACTGTTCGCCGTAGTCAGGCTCCGGAGCCATCCGCCCCTCGTGGCCGGGGTGCGGCTGCGACTGCTTGGGAAAGGGCGGCTTGGGGCCGGCTTCACGCGGGTCAGGGTTCTTCTGGGCCATGTCTGGGTCCTTTCCGGAAGGAAGTACCCAGGCACGGTGGGGGTGGCGGTACCCAGCGGCAATCAAGCCCGGGCTGGTCCGGGCCCGCTCCCCCGCCCGCTCCCCACCCCCTCACTGCACGTTGACGACCCGCCCCTCGGAGTGGAACACCGTCGCCTCGCACGCGGCGACGCCCGTGCACTCCAGCACCTCGCCGGGCGCGGTCGCGCTCAGGGTGAGCAGGTGGGCGGCGACAGGCGTCGTCGGCAGCAGGGTGAAGCGGACGACCGCCTCTTCCTGCTCCGTGGGGATGGTGGCCGTGGCGCTCCCTCCCTCGCGCAGCAGGGTGGCCGCGACGCGGCTGGGGACCTCGCCCTCGGGCAGCCACCGGAACGAATACTCCTGGCCGCGCGTGAGCCGGTCCTCGGCGCCGGGGCCCTGGAAGGAGAAGAGGCGCTTGGCCTTTCCGTTCTTCATCACCAGGGTGATGGTGTGCGTCCCGTCCTGGAGGACGATGCGGGCGTCCGCCATGGGCTCCCGCACCCAGACGTTGGGGTCGAAGTCGTAGTAGGCCCGCGTGGGCACGCACACGTCGCGGCCCGCGGTGCCGTCCACCCCGCCCCGCTCCAGTGCCATGGGCTGGCCGTTGAAGGTGGCCGTGACGCCCTCGCGAAGCTCGGTGCACCGGTCCCCTTCCGCCGCTTGCGAGAAGGTGACGGTGACGCGGTGGGCGCCCGGCTCGTCCACGCCCTCGAAGATGTCCACGTCCGACTGGGACAGCGTCAGCGTCCGGTCGGAGAGTCCCGCCAGGTCCACGACTTCCGAAGTGAGGCTGCTGCCACAACCCGACAACAGGCCCACCGCGACGAAGGCCCCCGCCGGGATGCGAAGAAGGTTGCGACGAAGAATGGGATTCATGCGCCGCCGCACCCTATACCCGCGCCCCGCCGTCCGCGAGCAGCCCTTCCAGTCGAACCTTCACTTCCGGCCACTCCGTGTCGACGACGCTGTAGTACGCGCTGTCACGCACCACACCGCCGCGCACCAGCTTGTGGTGGCGCAGCACCCCCTCGAAGCGAGCGCCCAACCGCTCGATGGCCACCCGCGAACGCGCGTTGTGCTTGTCCGTCTTGAACTGCACCCGCATGACGCCGAGCGACTCGAAGGCGTGCCGCAGCAGCAGGTACTTGCACTCCGTGTTGATGCGCGTGCGCCACACGCGGCGGCCCAGCCACGTGTAGCCAATCTCCAGCGTCCGGTGGTCGCGCTGGATTTCGAGGAAGCGCGTGGTGCCCACCGGCGCGCCCGTCCGCCGCTCGATGATGATGAAGGGGCGCTCGCTCCCTCGCTCGGCCGCCTGGCAGGCGCTGTCGATGAAGGCCGCTACGTCCGCTTCGGTCCGCAGCACGCTCGAGAACCAGGTGAAGATGTCGTCCTCGCACAGCGCGGCCAGGGCCGGCGCATGCTCCAGGCGCAGCGGCTCCAGGCGGACGTCGTGCCCTTCGAGCGTGACGGGCGGAACGACGAGGGGGACGCAGTCACGCCGGTGCACGGCGGAGTCGGGAGGGAGGGTGGCGCTCATGGGACGCCCACTCTGCCCACCCGGGCGCGCCGTCGACAAGCGGCGCGCCCGAACAGCCGTGACTCAGTAGTACCGCTTGCGCTTGCTGCTGGGGAGGATGCCCAGCACCTCGCGGTACTTGGCCACCGTGCGGCGGGCAATCTCGGTGCCCTGCGAGCGCAGCAGCTCGACGATTTTCTGGTCCGAGTACGGGTTGCGGGCGTCTTCCTGCGCCACCAGCTGCTTGATGTGGTGCTTCACCGCCTCGCTCGCGGTGTCCTCACCGGAGACGCGGGCGATGGACGAGTTGAAGAAGTACTTCAGCTCGAAGATGCCCTGCGGCGTGTGCACGTACTTGCTGGTGGTGACGCGGCTCACCGTGGACTCGTGCATGCCGATGTCCTCGGCCACGTCCCGGAGGATGAGCGGCTTGAGGTGGGCAATGCCCTTGTCCAGGAAGTCCCGCTGGAACTTCACGATGCTCTCGGTGACCTTGTAGATGGTCCGCTGCCGCTGGTGGATGGAGCGGATGAGCCACATCGCGCTGCGCAGCTTGTCCTGGATGAAGTCCTTCGTCTGGCCCGGGCCCACCGCGCCCGTCTTCAGCGCGTTCCGGTAGGTGCCGGAGATGCGCAGCTTGGACAGGCCGTCATCGTTGAGCACCACCGTGTAGTCGTCCCCCATCTTGTAGACGAACACGTCGGGGGAGATGTACTGCGCGTCGTCCCCGCTGAAGTTGCGGCCCGGCTTCGGGTCCAGCTTCGGGAGCAGCCGCACCGCCCCCACCACCTCTTCCAAGGTGACCTTCAGGTCCTTGGCGATGGCGGGCAGGTTCTTGCTCTCCAGGTACTTCATGTGCCGCTTGATGATGAGGCCCAACAGCGGCGCGTGCGGCTCCCGGATGCCCTGGAGCTGGATGAGCAGGCACTCCTGCAAGTCACGGGCGCCGCAGCCGCGCGGATCCAACATCTGGATGCGCCGCAGCGTGCGCTCCGCGACGTGCATGGGCACGTCCGCCTCGTTGGCCAGGCGGATGAGCGGATCCCCGTCCACTTCCGGCAGCTTGAGGTAGCCGTCGTCATCCAGGTTGCCCAGGATGAGCATGGCGATGCGGCGCTCGGCGTCATTCAGGCGCAGCGTGCCCAGCTGCTCCTGGATGTGGTCGACCAGGTCCGCCTTCTTGACGAGGTTCGCCTCGAACGACGGCATGTCGTCCGTGGCCACGTTGCCCTTGTTGGAGGCCGTGGTGGGCTCATTGAACTGGTAGCTGTTGAGGTACTGCTCCCAGTCGATTTCCGGGGGGCCCTCCCCGTCCGCCTTGAACTCCGTGGCGGTGTCGCTGGTGGCCGCGGGCAGGTCCACGTCCCGCGGCATCTCCATGTTGTCTGCTTCCAGGGAGGCTTCCCCGGGTTCCTTGTCTCCCACATCTCCCGGCGCTTGCTCGTCTGGCTGCTCCAGCAGCGGGTTCTGCTCCATCTCCTCGCGGACCTGCTCGAGCAGCTCCATGCGAGACAGTTGGAGGAGCTTGATGGCTTGCTGCAGCTGCGGCGTCATCACCAGCTGCTGGGCAAGCTTCAGGCTTTGTTTCAGTTCCATCGCCATGAGACGGGGTCTCCCGGGTTGATTCGGTCCCTCTGGACAGAGGACCACCATCAAAGACCGTGCCAACGTAACAAGGAGCCCTGACTTCGTCTAGCCCCGAAACGCGGGTCCCTTGCTTGCATGCTCAGAATTCCACAAGGAATCCAGGGGCTTAAGACCACTCAGTGTGTCACATGCACGTTGACAGGTCGACGCAAAAGCGGGGCCAACCCATTCTAAGCACTCCTCTGACAGGTGGCCAGCCGTGCTCAGAGCGCTTGTTGGAGGCGGAACCGTTCCCCCAGGTAGACGGCGCGGGCCTTGGGGGACGCGGCGATCTCCGCGGGGGTGCCCTCTTCGAGGATTTGTCCCTGTGCGATGATGTACGCACGATCACAGATGCCCAGGGTGTCCTGGACGTTGTGGTCGGTGATGAGGACGCCCAGCCCGCGTTCGCGGAGGAGGAAGATCTGCCGCTGGAGGTCGCCCACGTTGATGGGGTCCACGCCAGCGAAGGGCTCGTCGAAGAGGATGAAGCGGGGTTGGGGGATGAGGCTGCGGGCAATCTCGGCGCGCCGGCGCTCGCCGCCCGAAAGGTCTCCCCCCAGGGACTCCCCGACGTGCGTGAGGCCGAACTCGTCCAGGAGGGTGTCGGCGCGCTGCTCGCGGGCCTTGGTGTCCAGGTCCTTCTGGAGCTCCAGCACGGCCAGGAAGTTGTCGCGCACCGTGAGCTTGCGGAAGACGGAGGCTTCCTGGGGCAGGTAGCCCACGCCCCGGCGAGCACGGCGGTGCATGGGCAGGTGCGTGAGGTCCTCGTCGCCAATGCGCACGCGTCCCGCATCCGGAGACACCAACCCCACCACCATGTTGAAGCTGGTCGTCTTCCCCGCGCCGTTGGGCCCCAGCAGGCCCACCACTTCCCCAGGGGCCACGCTGAAGGACACGCCAGCCACCACCTTCTTGCGGCCGCGGAAACTCTTCTCCAGGCCCTCGGCGATCAGCCTCGCGCTCATCGAGCCGTGCCTCCCTGGGCGGAGGGGGCCGTCCCGGAGGACGGGGCCGGACGGGGCGCGGACTGCCGCCCCTTGCGCCTGGCCGGGGCGGGGTTGGAGGGCAGCGATTCGAAGACGATGACGGCGTTCTCCACCTCCAGCCGCTCGTTGCCCAGCGTCAGCCGGACCTTCGTCCCGCGCATGTGCGTGGTGCCCTGGTGGGCCTCGGGCGAGCCCGTCACCACCAGCACGCCGCTGGGCACGTCGTATTCGGCGCGCTCGCCCTTGGCCATGCGGTCGCCGTCCACGGCATGCACCCCGCCGGTGCACACCACCCGCGTCACCTCGCGTTGAGGGGTGTAGTTGGCCGTCATCCGGTCGCACTTCAAGTCGAGCGTGCGGTGCTTCACCTTCACGTTGCCGGTGAGGGTGGCCTGGGACTTCTGGAAGGTGACGTGGTCGCCGTTGATTTGAACGGGCTCCGTCAGCTCCTTGCCGCCCAGGGGGGTCGGGGCGCGGGTCCCCGTCCCAGCGGTGGGGTCAGAGCCCCCCACGGCGGCGGGAGGCGTGCCCTGCGCGGGGGTGGCGGCGACCGCGGGCGCGGGCTGCGCGACGAAGAAGGCCATCACGAGGAACTCAATCACTCTGGCGCTCCCAGCACGGACTCCACCGAGCCCGCGAAGTTGAACGTCTCGTCCGGGAAGAACAGCTCGAAGCGGTCCGCCCGCAGCCGGTAGTCAGGTCCCTTCACCGTCACCCCCTCGTTTCCATGCGCCCGCTCCGTGGTGGCGTCGTACGTCAACCGGGGAGTGCGGGCCTCCATGCCCTTCCCGGTGCGGATGATGACACCGCCCGAGGCCACCACCTGCTTGGACGCGAGGCTCCCCTCCATATTCGGGGCGCTCACCTCCACGCCTCCCTCCGCCCCTGGGGGCGCTGCCTGGGAAGAGGAACCCGGCGGAATCCGGAGGGTGGCGTCGGTGGCCCACACCTCGCCGGTGGTGCGCTGGTAGGACACCTGCCGGGCCGTGCCGGAGCGGATGAGCCGGGCGCCCTCGAAGGACTCCAGACGCGCGCCGTGCAGCACCACCTCCGGGGGAGGCTGGCCGCCGGACGCACCCTCGCCGGTGCCCGGCTTGCAACCGGGGGCGAACACCAGGATGACGAGGCTGGCGGCGAGCAGGCGAGACACAGGGCTTCCTTATCACCCGGCGGATGCGGGCGCCGCCTCCGGAAGTGGGACGTCCTCGCTCACCGGTGGACGCGTCTTCCAGCGCTGGTGCATCCACACCCACTGTTCCGGCGTCCGCCGGATGGCGGCTTCGATTCGGCTGGACAGGGCGGCGGTGAGGGCCAGGGCGGCCGCCTCGCGGTCCGCGTCCTGGGGCACCGGGACCTCTTCCATGGACAGGCGGTACCCCGCCCCTTCGCGGTGGCAGAAGCCCGTCACCACCGCCGCGCCCGTGCGGATGGCCAGGTCCGCGGCGGCGCGCGGGGTGGCGGCCAGCTGGCCGAAAAAGGGCACGAAGAGGGACTGCACCTTCGTGTCCTGGTCGATGAGGATGCCCAGGATTTCGCCGTTGCGCAGGGCGCGCAGCATGGCCCGGGCAGCGCCTTCCTGGCCGCGCCAGATGCTCCGCACCCCGCCGCGGGCCCGGAACTGGCCCACCAGCTCCGTCAGCCGGGGGTCGGTGGTCTCCTTGGCGATGCTCTGGCTGGGGTAGCCGGCGCGCGCCACGCGGCGGGCGAGCAGCTCCCAGTTTCCCACGTGCCCGGACACGAAGACGACGCCGCGCCCCCGGGCCAGGGCCGTCTCCAGCACCTGCCGGTCGGCGTCCGGCCAGGCGACCAGGCGCTCCAGGGCCTCGTCCAGGGCGCCCGTGCAGGCCACCTCCAGCGCGGCGGCGGCCAGGTGGCGGAAGGCGTCGCGGGCCAGGGCCTGCCGGTCCGCGTCAGACTTTTCCGGGAAGGCCACGGAAAGGGACTTGAGGGCCTTGCGGCGCTCCCCTCCGGCCAGGGTGTAGGCCAGGGCGCCCAGACGCGCACCCAGGCTCCGGGCGACGCCCAGGGGCAGAGGTTGAAGGAGCAACAGGACGCCACGGATGAGCACGTAGCGGAGGAAACGCTTGAGGCGCTTTGCTAAGGGTGGACGCTCCACGAGGCGTTCAATATCCCATGCGCGAATACAACTTCGACGGGCTCGTTGGGCCCACCCACAATTACGGCGGCCTCTCGCCCGGCAACCTGGCGTCGCAGAGCCATGTCGGTGAGCCCAGCCACCCCCGGGACGCGGCCCTCCAAGGGCTGGAAAAGATGCGCTTCGTGTCCGCCCTGGGGGTGGGACAGGCCGTGCTGCCGCCCCAGCCGCGCCCGTCCCTGCACGCGCTGAGGGCGCTGGGCTTCACGGGCTCGGACGAGGAGGTCATCACCCGGGCCGCGCGCGAGGCCGAGCACCTGCTGCGCCTGACGTCCAGCGCGTCCTCCATGTGGACGGCCAACGCGGCCACGGTGGCGCCCAGCACGGACACGGCGGATGGCCGGGTACACCTGACGCCAGCCAACCTGTCGCAGATGTACCACCGGGCCATCGAGGCGGAGACGACGCACTCGGTGCTGCGCGCCATCTTCTCCAGCGAGAAGCACTTCGCGGTGCACGCGCCGCTGCCGGGCAGCGGGCACTTCGCGGACGAGGGCGCGGCCAACCACACGCGGCTCGCCACGCCTGGGCACGCGGGCGTCCATCTGCTCGCCTGGGGCCGCAGCGCATGGCAGGACGTGCAGGGGCCCAGCCGCTTCCCCGCGCGGCAGACGCTGGAGGCCAGCCAGGCGCTGGCCCGGCTGCACCAGTTGGACGCGAAGTCGGTGCTCTTCCCGCAGCAGCACCCCGAGGGCATCGACGCGGGGGCCTTCCACACGGACGTGCTGGCGGTGGGCAACGAGCGGTTCCTGATGCTGCACGAGCTGGCCTTCGTGGACCACGCGGGGCTGCTGGCGGTGCTGCGCGAGAAGCTGGGCCAGGACTTCCGCGCGGTGGTGGCCACGAATGCGGAGCTGCCGGCGAAGGACGCGGTGAAGGCCTACCCGTTCAACTCGCAGGTGCTGACGCTGCCGGACGGCACCATGGCGATTGTGGCGCCGATAGAGAGCCGGGAGACGCCCGCGGCGCGGCAGTTCCTGGAGCGCGTGGTGGCCGAGGACACGCCGGTGAAGGCCGTGCACTACCTGGACGTGCGCCAGTCGATGAACAACGGCGGCGGACCGGCCTGCCTGCGCCAGCGGGTGTGGCTCACGGACGAGGAGCGCGGGGCCATCAAGGCGGACGTCTTCTACACGCCCGCGCTGCATGACTCGCTGGCCGGCTGGGTGCGGCGGCACTACCGCGAGGTGCTGCGACCCAAGGACCTGCAGGACCCGCAGCTGGCGCGAGAGACGATGACGGCGCTGGATGAGCTGACCCGGATTCTCAACCTGGGCAGCGTCTACGACTTCCAACGCTGAGGCGTAAGACGACCGCTGAGCTTCCGGCTCAGCGCGCGTCCAGGGGCTGGAAGGTGACGCCCTCCAGCTTCAGCCGGTCTGCCGCGACCACCATGCGTTCGGTCGCGATGACGAGGGTGGGGTAATCCCTCAGCCGGAACAGGTCCACCTCGACGGGCAGCGTCTCCCGAGCGAGCCAGTATGTGTCTGGCAGACGCTCACTGGCCTCGCTTCCGCACTTCGCGCAGGTGGGCGCACGGGGATGCACGAAGCAGTCGGGATGCAGCCGGCCATGAAGCGCCAGTTGCAACTCGCGGAGCACCGGAGGGTTCTTCCCTCGGAAGGTCACGTCGAGACGACACCCGGTGAGTCCCCGGACGCCTTCGCCCCGCAACACCTCTAGCGCTTCGTCGCGAATGACGAGCGTCCAGTCCTGCAATGCGAGCTGCCCGAATGCCCCTGTCGCCGCGCCTGTCAGGGGGCCGAGCCGGGTTCCGGGCTCCAGGACCGCGCCCTCGGGCGCCAGGGGCCTGACACGCTCGCGCAGTTGGGCAAAGACCTCGAAGGGGACGGGCCAGGGGTCGGAGAACGGCTTCAGCTCAGCCCTCGAGAAGCTCGACAGGTCGACACACGGATACTGCAAGCCCGCCCAGCCGCCGCCCACCCCACACTCCGTGCAGGGCTCCACGCCTGGGAGGCCCCACTTGTGCGCGGCGCGACTCAGGTTTCCCGTGAAGCGTGACGTCGTGCTCGCTTCGACTCGGTAGAACCTCACGCCCTCGCACTCCTTCTCCTGAGAATCGCCTTCATAAGGCTTCTATCCGAGGCCCACGCATTCCGGGGGCAATGGGCATGTTGTAGGGCACGACCGGGCCGGATAGCTCGAAACGAAAGGCGAGTTCGACCGCGTGCCGCATGATGACATCCCGCGATGGGGGCCGGGGATTGGCCACCACGAACTGGCGCCATGCGTTGTTCCACGCTCCTCCCGGCCCCATGCCCTTCCCGCTGTGAATCTGTCGGTGAACGTGCTCGGGGACGACCAGGGTGAACTGGTGGATGTCGATACCCGCCGCTCGAAACCACGCCGCGAGCCGGGGTTCCTGCGGAAAGAGGTGATGTTTGATGAGCTTGCCCTGTGGTCGGGGTATCGCGGGGATGAAGACGGGAGAGCGCCGCGCCAGCGGAGCCATCGCGAGAGGCCGTGCGTCCCCTCGAATCCCTGTACGGCGCTGCCACCAGTTTCGGTAGGTGCCCGTCCCACGGAAAGCGGGGCTGCCCGTCGCCTTCTCGGCCGCCCCTACCCTCGGTGCATGCGTTACGACGTCGTCCGCCACGTCCTCGCACCGGAAGAGGCCGCAATCACCTTCATCACAAACCAGGACGAGGCAGCGCGGCACGCTCGATGCGCTGCACCCTTCGACATCCGCTTGCCACTTCGCGGCTTCCCACTCACGCATCACGGGAGAGGACGCCGTACTGCACGCGAGCGCGCCCAGAAGGAGGCAGCAGAGCGTCAGGAGCCGTAGCGACCCGTTCATGGCGGCTCAGCCTATCCGAACGCCCGGCTGCCCTACGGACGGGCGGACGGGCGCTCCATGGTCGGCTGTATGCCCGAGTGTGGCAGGCACCCGTGGTCGGACGCGCTGGCGGTCATCACCTTCTTTCTAGAGGAGGTGAGATTCCCCATGATTCCCGAAGCGATACAGCACTATCTGCGCCGCAACGGGGTGCGTTTCGAGCGGTACTGGCACCCGCGTGCCGTCAGCGCTCAAGAAGTGGCCGAGTCGCTGCACGTCTCCGGCTGGCGCGTGGCCAAGTCCGTCATCGTGATGGCGGACCGGCAGCCATGGATTGTCGTCGTCCCCGCGGCGGGCACCGTCGATTTGAACCAGGTCCGAGACATGCTGGGTGCCCGGCACGTCCGACTCGCGACCGAGCCGGAATTCTCCGGCCACTTTCCCGACTGCGAGGTGGGCGCGGAGCCCCCCTTTGGTGAGCTCTACGGCCTGCCTGTCGCCGTTGATGAATCCCTCAGCCTGGCGGAACGACTGCTCTTCCGCGCGGGCTCCCACGAGGAGTCGCTCGAGCTGCGCTTCCAGGACTTCGCCACCTTGGAGTGGCCCCTGGTGGCCTCCTTCATCGAGAAGGAGCAGCAACTCCAGGCCCTCAACAACACCGGCGCGCCCAGCCGCTCCCGTGAGGAGGCACACGCCCACATCTGAACCGGAGCGAGGCCCGGGCGCCTAACGCGCGTCCCGAGCCTCGCCATCCACACCCGGGCCGCGCAGCAGGTACTCCAGCTCCGCCTCGCGCGGGTCCTCCGACAGCGTCTTGCGCCGCGAATCCACGCGCTCGCGCTCCGCGCCTTCCAGCCGCGACACCCAGGCCTGTGCCTCGGCCCGCGCGCCCACGGGAAGATGCCGCATGCCCTCGTGGACCGAACGCGCCGCCGCGTCATAGCGACGCAGCGCCTCCTGGGTCCGCGCCACCGCGAAGAACGCATCCGCGCCAGGCACGAGCCGGGCCGCCGTCTGCCGCCGCTCCAGTGCGTGGGAGAGCAACCCCTCCCGCTCCAGGCACGCCGCTTCCATGGCCAACAACCGCGCGCGCTGGGCGTAGTCCGTGATGAAGGGCGCCAGCGCCTGGAGCGTGTCCTTCGCCCGCCGCGTCAGCCCCGCGTCCAGTTGCTGCGCCGCCAACTGGAAGGACAGCGCCACGTTGCCTGGAAAGCGCGCCAACAACTGCTCCAACGCACGCAGGGCCTCCTCCCGCTTCCCCTGCGCCCGCAGCACGTCCGCGCGCAGCAGGTGCGTGTCCAGCGCGTCCGGCGCCAGGCGCTCCACCTGCGCCCGCGCGGCCTCCGCCGTCTCCAGGTCCCCTCGCAGGATTCGCAACCGGGCCTCGCGCGCCCACAGCGCCGCGGCTTCCGGCTGACCCGCGAACTGCTCCCGCGCCCAGCCCGAGTAGTCCAGCGCCAGCGCCAGGCGCCCCGGCGTGTTGACCAGCGCATCCAGCAGCCGCACCGCGGTCGCCGGCGACCGCGGCGTCAGCACCGTGAGCGAGGCCAGGGTCTCCGCGTGCGGCAGGGCCTCGCCCAGCAGCACGGTGGCATCCCCGGCCTCGTGCGCCAGCCGGTACTCCAGGAAGCCCTGGGCGCTCCGGCCCAACGCCAGCAGCGCCCGCGCCGCCACCCGGTGGGAGCTGGCATCCAACGGCGCCAGGTACAGCGCCCGGTTGACCAGGGCCAGCGCCTCCCCTGCCCCCTCACGCCCTCGCGCCGCGTGCGCCGATGCCACCAGCCGGTACAACAGGTAGTCCGAGGGGTGCAGGTCCACCAGCGCCAGTCCCCGCGCGTGGACCTCCCGCGCGGATGCCCCCGACGTGACGAGCCGCGCCAGCTCCGCCTCCGCGTCGCCCAGGCGATGACGTCCGGGCACCAGCGCCACCAGCGCCAGCGCCGTGAGCGCCAGCCCCGTCCCCAGCACCGCGCCCGAAGGCCGCGCGCACCACGCCTTCTCCTCGACGGCCCGCTCCCGGGGACGCGCCACCGCGCCCAGCGCCACCAACGCCGCCACCGCGCACGCGGGCAATTCCAAGCTGAAATCGAAGAGGTCGTGCAGCGCCAGCGCCGCCACGCCCGCGAGCGCCGCCAGGTCCACCGTCTCCAGCCCCTCACGGCGCAGCAGCCGCAAGAAGCCCCAGACGGCCACCGCCAGCAACACCAGCCCCAGCGCGCCCAGCTCCGCCGCGACCTGCAACACCGCGTTCTCCGGGTGCGTGAAGGTGTTGGGATTGGGCTCCGACTGGTAGCGCGGAAACGCCGCCTCGAAGGCGCCGCGCCCCATGCCCAGCACGGGAAACGCCCGCGCGGCGTCCGCCAGCATCGGCCATAGCGCCACCTTGGACTGGCGCAGCTTCTCCACGCTGTCCGCGGTGCGCGCCTCCGCCCACAGGCCGTCCGCCGCCGCGTACGCCCCCACCATCAGCACGCCCAGCAGCCCCAGCAGCGCCGCGGCGCTCCGGGCCCATACCGGGGGCGCCCCTTCACCGGACGCGCGGCGATTGCGAAGCAGGAACAGCGCCAGCAGCGCCTGTCCGAAGGCGAAGAAGGCAATGCCTCCGCGCGACAGCGACAGCACCACGCCCAGCCCCGACACGCCCGCCGCCAGCGCGTATGGCAACGCTCGCGACCGCTGTCCGCGCGTCAGCGTCAGCCCCACGCCCAGCGTGGACGCCAGCGCGAGGAAGCCGGCCAGGTGGTTCGGGTTGCCAAAGGGCGTCACCAGCGTGGGCCGCGCGTGCATCCAGAGCATCAGCCCGAAGAGGGACTTCACGCCCAGCAACGCATGGCCCAGCCCCACCACCGTGAGGCCCGCGCCGGTGAAGACCACCACCGCCAGCAACCGCTCCCGGCTGCCCCGCGAGCGAGTCACCTGCACCGTCGCGAGGAAGGCCAGCAGGTAGGCCAGGTGCTTCGCCAGCTCGCGCCAGGTGGCGGACGGGTCCAGCGACACCGGCCGCGCCCGCTCCAGCCCCAGCGGCACCAGCGCGAACTCCCGCAGCGCGGCCGCCTCCGGACTCAGCAGGCGCAGGACACCGGCCGGCAGCGGCACCAGCTGCACCGCGCACAGGCCCGCCCCCATGGCCAGGGGCACTGCCAACAGCGGAACGCGCAGCGACTGGCCCTGCCGCTTCGCCCCTATCGCCGCCAGCACCGCCGCGGCGCCGGACAACAGCACCAGCGGCCCCAGCAACCACCCCGCGGCGCCGCCCAACGCCAGCGGACACACCACGACGAGCGCCGCCAGCGCCGCCTCGGCGAACAGGGTGAATCGAGACGCACTGCGGGAAGCGCGAGGCATGCGGGGATGGGCCAGGTGAGTATCACAGCACCCGCGCCCCTCGCCCGCCACCCCGCCTCCAGGGCGAGCCGCCAGCAGACCGGACGTGCACGAAAGGTGACATCAGAAGGCGAAGACGACCAGCGGGATGCCGGCGCGCGGCGTCCACTGCCGCGTCTGCATGGCCCCCCGCGCGTCCCGGCGGGCCTTCACGTCGCGCAGCTCATCCTCCAGGCGGATGCGCTCGCGAACCAGGCTTTCCCGGTGGGCCCGGTTGATACCCGCTTGCTTGGAACCCGTGACGATGCCCGCGATGAGCAGCCCTACCCCCGCGACTCCGCCCAGCGTCGTGCCCACCCCCAGGGCCAGCAAGGTGCCGGCGTCGTCGTCATTCGACGAGCTCATGCCGACGATGATGAGGGGAATGCCCAATAGCAGCAGCGGGGACAGCACGTAGCCCGAGTACGCCATCACCAACGACCCCGCGGGCCAGTTCGTGTCAACGGAGCGAATCTCGCTCTGGAGCATCGCGATTTGCTGCGTCAGCTCGCGAGCGCGGGCCTCCAGGTCCTCCGGCAGGGGCGGCGGCGTGGACGTCCCGGAGACGTCGGGCGCCTCCTCCGCCGGGACCTGGGCCACGAGGAGCCGGGCGGACACGGGCCGCTCGGACACGGGCGTCAGAAGTGAGTGGGGCGTCGAAGAAGTGGACGCGGTGGCCAACAACGCAGCGGCGACGATTGACAACATGTGTGGCGCTTCCCCCAGGTGTGGAGCAGGCGGGCGACCCTAGCATCCGCCCAGGCACGAAGGACTCGAAGCCAGCTTGCATCCAGGGGACCTTCTGGCATGTTCGCCGCAGCCATGCGCCGCTTCATCGTCACCGCCGCCCTCCTCTGTTCCGCCCTGTCCGGCCTCACCGGCTGCAAGGGCGCCTGCCGCGAGCTGTCCGAGAAGCTGTGCGACTGCTCCATCAACTCGGTGGAGAAGGAGCTGTGCCTTCGCCGCGCCTCCCAGGAGGAGAACCGCGTGGAGCCCACCGCCGAGGACGAGGCCGTGTGCGAGGAGCGCCTGGCCGGCTGCGACTGCCGCGCCATCGAGACCGACGAAGGCAAGCGCGCCTGCGGCCTCTCCCGCTGAGGCGGCCCACCTGACCAGAGGCTCCGGGCGCCTGTGCCCTGGACGCCCCCCGTCTCGCTGGACGGCGCCAGCGCGCCGCTCAGGTCCCCGACACCACCGGCTTCCCGGGCTCGCGCGGCGCCCCCTCCACCCAGGGCGCCAGCGCGGCGCGGACGCGTGAGCGCAGCGGTGACTCCACGGCGCGGTGCACCCACAGCGACGCGGGCACGCCCAGCAGCAACACGGTGGCCAGCAGCCCTTCGGGCGTGCGCAACTCGACCCAGGGCGACACCCAAGCCCCCAGGCCCTTGGCCGCCTCCGACACCGGGTACTGGAGCAGGTAGAGCGCGTAGCTGGCGCCCCCCAGCTTCACCAGCGTGGGCCGTGACAGCAGCCAGCCCAGAGCGCCTCCGCCCCGCGCCAGCCCGTACACCAGCAGCCCCGACGCGGGCGCCAGCAGGCCGTTGTGCATCAGCGGATACGGCACCCTCGAGCCCGCCGCGCCCGCCGCCACCAGCAGCGCCGTCCCCAGCGCCGCCAGCACCGCGCCGGAGCCCTTCACCCCTCCCGCCGCGCGCTCGCGCACGAAGCACCAGCCCAGCAGGACGCCGAAGAGGAACTCCGGCAGCCGCGCCAGCGGGTTGAACTTGAGCGCCATCAGCCAGGGCCCTGACGCATGCACGTCCACGGGGCCCGGGCCGTCCGGCAGGAGCGCCAGGTACAGCAGCGGCGGCAGCAACCCCAGCCCCCACGCGCCGCCCAGGGCCACGGGGAGCCACGCGGGCTTGAGCCGGGGCAGCCCCTTCGCCAGCCGGGGAAAGAGGCCGTAGAAGCAGGCCTCCACCGCCACGGACCAGCCCGGCGGATTCCAGTACAGCGCGAGCCGGGGAACCCAGGCCTGGAGCAGCGCCAGCGTCGCCACCCCGCCCACCGCGAGCTTCGCGGCGGCCACCTTCCAGCCGTTGTCCGCCACGGACGCGGCGATGGTGGTGGGCGCGGACAGGAGGAACGTCAGCACGTAGACGGGATACACGCGGGCGACGCGCGCGGCCCAGAAGGCCCGGGGCGACGTCTCCATGCGCCCGTCCGCGTCCAGGTAGTTCCAGGCGAGCACGAAGCCGGACAGGACGAAGAAGACGCCCACCGCGGCGTAGCCCGCGCCCACCCAGTTCCGCAGCGCCTCCGGCGCCGTGCCCAGACACGGCGCCGCGAAGTGGAACGACACGACGTGCAGGGCCGCGACGAAGCGCAGCCCCGTCAGCGCGTCGAGGGCCCTGCTCCCGCTCACCGCTACCGCCGGCCGATGCCGTAGTACGTGAAGCCCAGCTCACGCATGCGCGCCGGGTCGTACACGTTGCGGCCGTCGAACACGACGGGCGACTTCATCAGCGTCTTCATGCGCTCGAAGTCCGGGTGGCGGAACTCGTTCCACTCCGTCACCACGAAGAGGCCGTCCACGCCCTCCAGCGCCTCGTAGGGCACGGAGGCGTAGCGGATGCGGTCACCGAAGACGCGCCTGGCCGTGTGCGGAGACACCGGGTCGTGCGCAATCACCTGGGCGCCCTTGCCGATGAGGCCCTCGATGACCTCGATGGACGGCGCCTCGCGCATGTCGTCCGTCTTCGGCTTGAAGGCCAGACCCCACACGCCGAACTTGCGGCCCTCCAGCGAGCCGTAGTGCTTGGCCGCCTTGTTCACCAGCAGCTTCTTCTGGCGCTCGTTGGTGCGCTCCACCGCGCGCAGCAGGTCCAGCTCCAGGCCGTACTCACGCGCGGTGGCCACCAGCGCCTTCACGTCCTTGGGGAAGCAGGAGCCGCCGTAGCCCACGCCCGGGAAGAGGAACGGATAGCCGATGCGCTTGTCCGACCCCAGGCCCTTGCGCACGAAGTCCACGTCCGCGCCCACCTTCTCGCAGAGCGCGGCGATGTCGTTCATGAAGGAGATGCGCGTGGCCAGCATCGCGTTGGCCGCGTACTTCGTCAGCTCCGCCGAGCGCGTGTCCATGAACAGCACCGGGTTCTCGGTGCGCACGAAGGGCGAGTACAGGTCCGCCATCACCTTGCGGGCGCGCTCGGAGTCCACGCCAATGACGACGCGGTCGGGCTTGAGGAAGTCGTCCAGCGCGGCGCCTTCCTTGAGGAACTCCGGATTGGAGACGACGTCGAACTCGATGTCCGTCACCTTGCGGATGGCCTCGCGCACCTTGTCCGCGGTGCCCACCGGCACGGTGCTCTTGTCCACCACCACCGTGTACTGCTTCATCGCCTTGCCAATCTGCTCGGCGGCGGCCAGCACGTACTGGAGGTCGGCGTCGCCGCTCTCACCTTCCGGCGTGCCCACGGCGATGAAGACGACCTGGGCGTTGGTGACGGCCTCCGTCAGGTCCCGGGTGAAGAACAGGCGCTTCTCGCGCACGTTCTTCTTGATGAGCTCCTCCAGGCCGGGCTCGTAGATGGGCACCTCGCCCGCCTGGAGCATGCGGATCTTCCGCTCGTCGATGTCCACGCACGTGACGTCGTTACCCGAGTCGGCGAAACAGGTGCCCGCGACCAGTCCGACGTAGCCGGTTCCGATGATGGCAATACGCATTGAGGGAGCCCCAGTGAATGTCTCTTGAAGGACTCATACGCCGGGAGGGAGTCCGAAAGAAAGCCCATCCCCCCCTCACCGGGACTCCTCTGCGAGCAGCCGGGCTTACTGGCCCGTGAGCAGGCGGCGAACCCGCTCCATCCCCTTGAGGGCCGAGGTCCGGCCGGGGGTGCATACAGGACCCACCACCGTCCGCTCCAGCAGCTCCCGCGTCGCCCGGCGCAGCGGCGGCAGCGCGGCGGTGGCGTCCGCGGCGGCGTCTGGGAACAAGCGCGCGACAATCGACAGGGACGTGTAGAGGGCCCGCTCCAGGCGCCACTCCGCGGCCCGGGCCAGCAGCACCGGCACATCCAACGGACGCGAGTACACGCCGCCCATCCACTTCGCGCCGGTGACGAGCTCGCGCAGGTCGATGAAGGACAACCACGGCACCGCGTACCCATGGCGCGCATGCTCCAGCGCCACCAGCAGCACCGCGTCCTCCAGCTCCGGGCGGTAGAGCGAGGAGCCATACACGCGCATGGGCTTCGCCCGCTCGAGGATGCCCGCCGTCTGTTCGCGGCGCTGGGGGCCCAGCACGTCCGAATAGAGCAGGATGACCGTGCGCCCGTCGGACACCACCTTCGTGGCGCCGCTGTTCTCCGTGTCGGGCTCTGGGGCGAACTCGTGGTGGGACAGGAAGCCAGAGAAGCCGTCCACGTCCATGCGCTTCATCAGGATTTGCAGCTCCGGCACGGGCCGGAAGCCCACGTGCGGATAGAGCGAGTCCGCGAAGGACGCGGCCCCCATCAGCACCAGCTTGCGTCCCTCCAGCGCGCCCACGATGCGCTTGAAGTTCACGAGCTTCATCACGTTGTCGTTGACGGAGCCCTGATAGATGCTGAGCAGCTTGTCCCGCGCCCACTCCGGCGCGTTGCCCGCGCCCAGCCGGTACTCCAGGTTGTAGGCCGCCAGGGGCGCCAGGCCCTGCATGATGGCCCAGTCCACATACTCATCCCAGGGCGCCCCCCGAAGCGCGCCACGCGGCGGGTCGAACGAAGAGAGAACTCGGAAGGTGTCGAGAAGACCGGCGGACATGGGGCCCCCTTTAACGGTCCGGACGCATGGCCTGCAACGTCCGGATGGCGTCACGCCCGATCGCCAAGAGGTGAACAGCCGACACGGGGCGGCCTTCCAGGGTGGGTCCCCAAACCGGTCCGAGTGAATACCTGGGCCGCCCGGTACGTCGCGGGCCGGGCAGGCTTTCTGGGAGGCGGCATGTCGCAGCAGGGATGGTCGGACGGGCGTCCGGGCCGTTGGCTCACGCTCGGAGCGCTCGGATGGGTGGCGTGCACAGGCACGACCCCCGCGGAACCTCCGGCATTCGACAACACCACGGCGGTGGAGTCGGAGGCCCGGTGCGAGGTGCGGCCGCCCTTCGAGCCCCACTTCGAGCCCGAGGTGGAGTGGGCGTGGACGGCCAGTCCCCTCATGCCCACGCATACCAACGTGCAGGCCACGCCCGTGGTGGTGGACGTCAACGCGGATGGCGTCCCCGACGTGGTGTTCAACAGCTTCGAGGGCTGGAACTTCAAGACGAACGGCGTGCTGCGCGCCATCAGCGGCGCGGACGGCTCGGACCTGTGGGCGGTGACGGACCCGGCGTACCGCACCCGAGGCTCGGCCAGCGTCGCCGCGGGCGACATCGACGGCGACGGCAAGGTGGAGCTGTGCACCGTGCCGGAGAGCGCCCAGGGCATCATCTGTTTCGAGCACACCGGCGCCTTCAAGTTCCGCGAGGACGGGCCCCCGCTCGACTGGGGCGGCGTGTCCCTGGCCGACCTGGATGGGGACGGGTCGGTGGAAATCATCGCCGGCAACCACGTCTACGACCGCAGCGGGACGCTCCGGTGGGTGGGGAGTGACGGCGTGGGCAGTCCCGCCAACGACACCGGACCGCTGGCGTTCGCGGTGGACCTGGACGGGGACGGGCTCCAGGAGGTGGTGAATGGCCGCGCCATCTACCGGCATGACGGCGCGCTCAAGTGCAAGGCGGCGGAGCTGGGCCACGGGCTCGCGGGCGTGGGCAACTTCGACGCGGGCCCCGAGGGCGAAGTCGTCGTGGTGTGGGATGGCCACGTGTCCTTGATGGACGCGAACTGCCAGGTGAAGTGGACCGTGCAGCACCTGGGCGGCGGCGTGGGTGGACCACCGAACATCGCGGACTTCGACGGGGACGGGCAGCCGGAGATTGGCGTGGCGGGCGCGTCCCACTACGCCGTGTTCGAGCCTGACGGCACGGTGAAGTGGCTGAGCCCCACGCAGGACCACAGCTCCAACCGCACCGGTTCCTCCACCTTCGACTTCGAGGGCGATGGCCGCGCCGAGGTCGTCTACGCGGACGAGACCACGCTGCGCATCTACGACGGAGTGACGGGCCAGGTCCGCTTCGAGGCGCCGCACAGCTCGTGCACCGCGTACGAGAATCCGGTGGTCGCGGACGTGGACGGTGATGGCAACGCCGAAATCATCGTCGCGCAGAACACGGCCTGCGGCTACGGCGACTTCCAGGGCATCCGCGTGTACCGGGACCGCAAGGACGGCTGGGTGAACACGCGGCGCATCTGGAACCAGCACGCCTACTCCGTCACCAACGTGAATGACGACGGCACCCTGCCCGCGCGTCCGGTGAGCAACTGGCTGGCGCCGGGGCTCAACACCTTCCGCACCAACAGCCAGGGCACGGGCACCGTGCGGCCCTTCGCGGCGCCGGACCTCGCCGTCGGGCAGGTGACGGCCACGTGCACGGGCGAGGGGGCGGTGATGCTCGGCGCGCGGGTGCGCAACCAGGGGGACTCGGCGGCCTCGGCGGGGGTCCAGGTGGCCTTCTACCAGGACGCGGTGGGTGAAGGCGGTACGCTCCTGGGCGTGGCCACCGTGGCGCACACGCTGGAGGCGGGCGCGGAGACGTCCGTGGAGCTGGCGCTCAACACCCCGGAGAGTGGCTGGGTGCTGGTCTACGCGGTGGTGGATGACGACGGCACCGGCAAGGGACGTGAGCTGGAGTGCCGCGAGGACAACAACGTCGCGTCGGCGCAGCTGAAGCTGGCGTGCGCGCCCAACGAGCCTCCGGTGGCGCTGTGCCGGGACGTCGTCGTGGAGGCGGACGCGCAGTGCCGCGCGTCGGCCAACGTGGACCACGGCAGCCATGACCCGGACGGACTGCCGGGCCCCTTCACGCTGACGCAGACGGCGCCCGGGCCCTTCGGCCTGGGGCGACATGCCGTGACGCTGACGGCCCACGACGGTGAGGACAGCGCGGTGTGCCAGGCCACGGTGAAGGTGGTGGACACGACGCTGCCGTCCATCCTCTGCCCGGCGCCGCAGGTGCTGGAGTGCGTGGCGGGCGGCGCGGAGGCGACCTACACCGCTCGGGCGGAGGACAACTGCGGGCCGGTGTCGGTGACGTGCACGCCGCCGGATGGCTCCCGGTTCCCGCTGGGGCGCTCGGTGGTGGACTGCAACGCGGTGGATGGCTCCGGCAACGCGTGCGGCTGCGCCTTCTCCGTGACGGTGCGGGACACGCGGGCGCCCGTGCCCGGCGCGTCCCTGGGCAAGCGGCTGTGGCCGGCGGACCACCAGTACCGCACGGTGACGCTGGCCGAGTGCGCGGCGCCCGCGAAGGACGCGTGCATGGGGGACCTGTCGTTGGAGCGGTACGGCCGCATCGTCCGGGTGACGTCGGATGAGTCCGAGGACGTCGCGGGCATCTGCGACGGCGCCACGTGCGACGACATCGACGTGCGGGTGAATGCCACCTCCGTCCAGCTGCGCGCAGAGCGCGACGACGCCGGGGATGGCCGCGTCTACACGGTGCACTACGTGGTGGAGGACCCGTCCGGGAACCGGGCCGACGGACGCTGCACGGTGGAGGTGCCGCGCGATTCGGCCGGCCAGCAGGTGAACGACAGCGGGCCGAAGTACTGCGTGGGCCTGGGCTGCTCGCCGGGCCTGGGCGGCAGCCCGCTGTGCCCGTGAGGTGAGCGAAGCAGGGGCGTGGAGCGGCGTCGCTCCACCGCCCCGCTTCCGCCCCGCGCATCAGGCGCCGCGACGCTGGTCCAGCTCGGCGCGCAGCTTCTCCTCTTGGGCGCGCAGCTCCGGCGTGAACTCGGCGCCCAAATCGTCCAACTCGTAGAAGGGGCGGATCTCCAGGTCCGACTCCTCTCCGGGCATCGGGTCCGGGCAACGGCGCGCCCACTCCATCGCCTCCTCCATCGACTTCACCTGCCAGACCCAATAGCCAGCCACGAGTTCCTTCGTCTCGGCGAAGGGACCGTCGATGACTCGCTTGGTGCCGTTCGAGAACCGGATGCGCTTGCCTGCACTGCTCGGCTTGAGGCCGTCTCCGTCGAGCAGCACCCCGGCCTTCATCAGCTCCTCATTGAACTTGCCCATGTCCGCGAACAGCTTCTCGCTGGGCATCACACCGGCCTCGGAGTTCTTCGTCGCCTTCACAAGCACCATGACCTTCATCGCATCGTCCTTTCGGTTGGGGGGGCACCGCCCCGTTCTGAAATGGCGACGAATCAGCCGAACGCGGATCGACACGGCCCCCAGAAAATCGACACGGCGGCCGGGCCCTGAAAAACCCAAGCAAATTCAAGCCTCTACGAAACGAAGCCAAGAAGCCCTCTGAACGCGTTCTGGCTCCCGCGGCGGCATCCGCCCAAATGACCGTGGCCCACGGACCGAGTCGCACGGCGGGAGATGTGGCCGCTCCTTCATGAGGCAGGTTCGCATGAAGACGCTGCCTGGCGCGCTGGCGGTGGGAGTGCTGGCTGGCTGGCTGCGGCAGAGGCATGCCACGCCCCCAGCTCAGCCCGGACGGCGCAGCCTCGCCCGCACGGCGTTCCGGGCTCGCCGGACGCCATACCGCGCCACGGAGCCCATCCGTGGCGCCAGCAGCAGCTTCGCCGCCATCCACCCGGTCCGGCCATCCAGCAGTGACGCCCCCAGCAGCCGCGCGTCGGAGAAAAAGCGCCGTGCGAGCACTTGCTGCCAGCGAGGCGGAGCCAGCGCCGCCAGCACCTCGTCCGGCACCGGCGCCGCCAGGAGCCGCCGCGCCACGTCCCACGCATACCAGGCCGCATGTGGGAAGGCCGTGCCGCGTGCCCGCTCCACCACCACCCGCCAGTCCAGCCGCGTGTCCGCCAGCGCCAGCAGCTTCAAGTCGAAGAGCCATGCCAACCGCTGCAACGCGTGGTTGCTCGCGTGCAGCGCCAGGTAGACGGCCTCGTCCTCGGGCCGCAGCCACCGCACCGCCCGGCCATCCACCGCGCCCGTCTCCGCCCGTGCCAGCAGCGCGTCGCCCTCCAGCGCCTCGCCCCATCCCGCGAGCGCGCGGTAGTGCAGCTCCACCAGCCCCGCCGGCCCCGCCAGCTCCAAGTGGTGAGAGTCCTCTTCCCCGTGCCGGGCGCCGTCGCCCCGCCGCACCGAGAGCCCCACGCGGGCTAGCGCCTGGGCCGCGGCGCCCACATCCGCGCGCGCCACCAGCAGGTCCACGTCCGTGGTGGCTCGCTGCAACGGGTCCGGATACAGCCGCAGCGCCAGCCCGTACCCCTTGAGCAGCACCGGCACCTGCCCCACCGTCGCCAGTGCGTCCAGGCTTCGCAGCAGCAGTGTCTTCACGCGCAGCGCCCGCGCCGCGTTCCCCAACGCTTCCCGGCGCAGGGACGCACTCGCGGGCTCGGGCAGCACCCAGCCCGCCCGTTCCACCGCGTGCGCCACGAAGCCCACCAGGCCGTGCCCCACCGCCGTGTGGACCAGTCCGTCCGCCTCCGCGCCCTCCGGAGCGGCGCGCACCGGGGCGTCCGGCCACGCCCTCAGCAACGCATGGAGCGCGCTTGCCCCCGGGGACATCGCCCCCCCCGGACTGGCGCGAGACGGCGCTCGCCCGTCTGGCATCACTTCCTCATCGCGACCAGGCGTCCGGGCTCGGCGTCGGCCCGGGGCCGGAGCCGCCCGGCGCTCTCCGCCACCGCGTCCGCCACCTGCTCCAGCGCCAGCTCCTCATCGCGGTTGATGGCGGCCCGGCCATCCCGCCACACCAGCAGCATCGCGCCCAGCACCTCGCCGTCAGCCTCGAGGGTGATGCGGACCTCGAACGGCATCCCCGAGCCCGCGGGCCGCTGGGCTTCAAAGACGACGTTGTCCGCGAGCCCCGTGGGACGGGCGCGCTGGAAGTGCAGCTCCTGGCGCGACAGGCCCAGGGCATCCGCCAGCGGGCGCACCGCGTTCCACACCGCCTCCAGCGAAGGCGACGCGCGCACCGCGCGGGTGACGTCCTTCACCATGGTCCGCAGCCAGAGGTTGCGCTGACGGACCTGGCGCATGTCCCTGGCGCGGCCCAGGTCCAGGTAGCCCAGCCGCCGCATCAGCAACACGATGAGCACGCCCATGCCACACAGCAGCATGGCGCTCTGCGCGCTGCTGGCGAAGCTCAGCGCCAGCGCCACCAGCATGAAGAGGCCGCACAGGCCATACAGCACCAGCACCGTGGCGCGGTGGCTGAGCACCAGGTGGCTCATCAGCCGGTGATGGATGTGCTCCCGGTCGGCGCTGAACATCGGCCGCCCTTGCAACGAGCGCCGCACCATGGCCAGCAGCGTGTCCATGATGGGCAGCCCCAGCGCCATCACCGGCACCAGCATGGCCACCGCCGTGCCGCTCTTGGTGCTCGTCTTGATGGACACCGCGGCCAGCACGAAGCCCAGGAACATGCTCCCGGTGTCCCCCATGAAGATGGAGGCCGGGTTGAAGTTGAACACCAGGAACCCAAGGATGGCGCCCGCCAGCGCCGCCATCAGCAATGACAGCAACACGTCGCCTCGCGACAGCGCGAGGATGAAGTTGGTGCCGACGCCGAAGAAGGCCACGCCGCCCGCGAGCCCATCCAGGCCGTCGATGAGGTTGAGCGCGTTGACCACGCCCACCACCCACAACACGGTGAAAGGCAGACTCAACGCGCCCAACACCAACTCCGGGCCGAACGGGTTGGCGATGACGTCGATGCGGAACCCCATGGCATACAAGCCGAACGCCACCGTGAACTGGACAGCGAACTTCAGACGGGCGCCCGCGCCCCGCAGGTCGTCGTAGAGGCCCAGCGCCACAATCGCCGCGCCGCCCAGGAACAGGCCCGCCACCAGCTCCGTGTGGGAGCGGAAGTGGTACCCCACGCCAGAGTCCACCAGGAACAACGCGCACAGCGGCGCGAAGAATCCACCGACGATGCCCACCCCACCCAGCCGGGGAATCGGCCGGACATGGACCTTCCGGCTGGAATTCGCCTGGTCCAGCCATCCCCACGCCAGGGCCCGGTCGCGCACCAGCCGCGTCAGCGCCAGTGCCACCAGCAGCGAGACGAAGAAGGCGACCAGAAGCGTAATCATGGGGCGTGCACCGTCCGCGCATCGTGGCGGCCGGCGGCTCCACGCGTCAATGCACGCGGGAGTACGATAGGTTTGTAAAGCAATGGGCGCTTGCGTCCGCCCGCAGTCCGACCAGGCAAGCGCCCTTTCTAGACGGTCCGCGGCGAGCGGAGAAGCGACTCGTAAAGGATTGACGTGCGCTCGGCGATGTCCCGCCACGTCATGTCCCGAACCGCGACCTGCGCGGCTTCACGCAACCGGAGCAGGCGAGCGCGATCCTCCGCCAGCGAGCGCAGCGCCGCCACCTGCGCGGCGACGTCTCCCATCGGTACCAACCACCCCGTCTCGCCGTCACGCACGACCTGGGGCGCCACGCCCACCGGCGTCGACACCGGCGTGAGCCCGCTGGCCATCGACTCCACCAGCGCCATCCCGAAGCCCTCCGAATGGCTGGGGAAGAACAGCACCTCTTCGTCCCGCAGCAGGCGCGGCAGCTCGGCGCGTGGATAACGAGGCACCACGCGCACGTGCTCGCGCGCCCCAGCGGGAAACGCCGCCAGCACCTCCGCCTCCGGGTTGCCCGTGCCGTACAACGTCAGCGTGAAGGACACACCTTCGGCATACAGGTGGGTGGCGACGGCCACCATCTCCGCGCGCCCCTTGAGCGCCAGCCAGCTCCCCACACACGCCACCCGCAGCGGCGCACCGGGCGCGGAAGGCGTGGGCGAAGGCAGCCCCTGGAAGGCCACATCCAGCCCATGGGGAATGACACTCAACTGACGCGCGGGCACGCCCAGCCGCTCCGTCGCGTAGGCGGCATCCTGCGTGTTGAGCAGCACCGCATGGTCCGCGCGCAGCAGGGTCTGGCGCACCTCCCAGAGGCGATAGCCGCCATGGTACAGCGGGTACTTCCAGCTCAGCGACAGGTGCCCCGCACGCGCGTCGGCGCGCAGCCGTTCGGAGAAGGTGTGCTCCAGGCCGTGGCTGCGCGTCACCAGGGCATGGCGGGCCCGCGCCCCCGGACGGCCCAAGCGCATCCAGGGCCACGCATCCCCGGTGGTGATGTCCAGCACGTCATACCGGCTCGCGGCCCGCAGCAGGTGCGCGGTGAGCATCCAGGGGAACCGCAGCTCGTGCAGCGTCGTGTGGTGCCGCAGGCCGGGATAGGCGTCGTCGTAGCTGAAGTAGTCCACCTGGCAGCCCCGCGCCGCCAGCGCCTGCCCCAGCGCGAGCGTCACCCCCGGCGCCCCCATGTTCGCGTTCAACGGATGGTGGATGCCAAGCAAGACGCGCATGGGAACGGAGCGACCCTCTCCTGCCTGCTTTCCAGGGGTGTGCGGCGTGGGCCAGAATGCCACCGTTTCCCGCCCCCATGTCCCTGCATTCCGCTCCCACGTTGCAGGCGAGCCTCGACTCGCGCCGCAACAACCTGGACTTCCTGCGCTTCGCCGCGGCGTCGTGCGTATTGCTCAGCCATGCCTTCCCCCTGGGCGAGGGCAAGGGGACAGTGGAGCCGCTGGAGTCCTTCACCCGGGGACAGTTCTCCCTGGGACGGCTGGGCGTCGCGGTGTTCCTCATCATCAGCGGCGTGCTCATCACCCGGAGCTGGGAGCGGACGCCCGATGCGGCGCGCTTCATCTGGGCCCGGGTGCTGCGCATCTTCCCCGGGCTGGGGGCCATGCTGCTGCTGACGGTGGGGGTGCTGGGGCCGGCCTTCACCCGGCTGTCCCTGGGCGACTACTTCACGGCCCCGGACACGGCCCTGTACCTGCTGGGCAACTTCGCCCTGAACTGGCCCCAGTGGCACCTGCCGGGCGTCTTCGAGGCGAACGCCTATCCCCACGCCGTCAACGGCTCGCTGTGGACGCTGAAGTACGAGGTCGGCTTCTACCTGCTGACGCTGGGCCTGGGCCTGACGGGCCTCTTGCGCAAGGGCATGGTCATCTTCGGCCTCGTCGGCGCGGCGGTGGCCACCTTCGTCACCGGACGGCTGGGCTTCTGGCCGGAGCTGTACCTGTACTTCGGCGGCGGCGTGGCGCTGTACCAGTGGCGCGAACACGTGCGCATGAGCCCCTGGGTGGCGGCGGCGTGCGTGGTGGGGTGGCTCATCACGGCCCGGCTCGGATACGGCTGCCGCATCGCCACCGGCCTGCTGGGCGGATACGTCGTGCTGTACCTCGCCTTCCGGCCCATGGGGGCGCTGGCGGACTTCGGGCGCCGGGGCGACCTGTCCTACGGCGTCTACCTCTACGCCTTCCCCGTGCAGCAGGCCGTCAGCACCCTGCTGGGCGGGCCCACGGCGTGGTGGGTGAACGCGGCGGTGGCATTCCCCTGTGTGCTGCTGCTGGCGGCGCTGTCGTGGCGGTGGGTGGAGCAGCCCGCCTTGCGGCGCAAGGACAGGCTCCCCGCGTGGGTGAGGCGTCTGGCGGCCTCCGTCACAGCGGTTCCGAAGACGCCGTCCCGGCCGGCTGGGCCGCACTGAAGTTGTCGCCCGCCAGCCGGTCATACGTGAGCAGGCGGTAGCGCCGCATCCAGTCCTCCCACGAGCCCGGCTCCTGGGCCTTGGGGACCTTGTCGCCCGCGGGCAGGTATTCGCCGGAGGCGTTGCGCAGCAGGTCTCCCCGGACCACGGGCAGCACCTTGGACAATTCGGAGACGAAGGCGAAGAAGCCCGGAGGCCGCAGCCCCGCCGTCTCGAGGATGCGCGGGGTGAGCATGCTGATGCTCAGGTGGATGTCCTGCCGGGGCACGGGGAAGTTCGTCCAGAGGACGACGGGGACCTCCGCCATGCGCTCGCGCTGCGCGTCCGTCCAGGGCTCCTGGAAGTAGCCAGCCTCGCGATAGGTCGCGTAGTCCGAGCCCAGCATCGGCAGGTGGTCCCCGAAGAGCACCAGCAGCGTCTTGCGTTTGCGCGCCTCCAGCCTGCGCACCAGCCGCTCCACGGCCGAGTCCATCTGCCGCAGCTTGTGCACGTAGTTCTTCAAGAGCAGCCGGTTGTCCGGCGAGAGCTTCTCGCCCTGCACCTCGATCCGCTCCTCGCCGGTGAGCGGAAGGTTGTAGGGCCCGTGGGTGGACATCGTCACGGCCATGATGAACCGCGGCTGACGCTCGTCGGAGAGCTCGTGGAGGATGTGGTCGACGACCTCCTCGTCCGACACCCAGGGCCCTTCGAGCCGGGGGGAAGTGAAGTCCGTGAGCGACTGGAACGTGTCGAAGCCCAGCAACGGGTACACCACGTCGCGGCTCCAATAGAACGCGTGGAACGGGTGGATGGCCACCGTCTGGTAGCCCGCGCGGCGGAACAGCGACGGCAGCGCGTCCACGGGCCGCATCACATAGTGTTGGTAGGGAAACGCGCCGTCCGGGGCGAACGACGAGGACATGCCCGTCAGGAGCTCGAACTCCGCGTTGGCCGTGCCGCCACCGAAGGCCGGGCTGATGAGGTTGCCCGAGCTGTGGCTCCCCATGAGCGACCGCACGAAGGGCAGCGGGTCCTCGCTGAAGGGGATGCCCAGCCGCGTCGGGTCCCAGAGCGATTCGGCCATGAAGACGACGACGTCCACGGGCTCCTGGGGCGCGGCGGGCACCACGCCCGGAGGGACACCCAGGGCCGCGTGCACCTGCGCCTGGGAGTACTCACTGCCCGGCTCCAGCCGCAGCCCCTCCCAGTTCCAGAGCATCATCAGCGTGAGCCCGTTCATCTGGAAGTTGGAGCGCTGGTCCCACACCTGGTCGTAGATGCCGAAGCGGTTGAAGACGCGCCGCACGGGCAGGTGCTGCTGGAAGATGATGACCAGCAGGTAGGCCACCGCCGCCAGCGCCAGGTTGCGGCGTCCGGCCTTGGGCAACGGGTACCGGGGCGTGCCGCGCGCCACCGCGCGCCACATGACGGCGAGCATGGCCACCAACAGCAGACACGAGCCGATGGCCGCCACCGCGCCGCCGCCGGGCAGCAGCGTGGGCGCCAGCGACGTCACCTGCCGCCACTCCAGGAAGTCCCAGGGCATCAGTGGCCGGTCGATGAGCTGCACCTTCCGGATGTGCAGGGTGACGGTGAAGAGCATCGCCGCCGCCACCAGGGCCCCCGAGATTCCCACCCGGTTCGTCACCGCCCACAGCAGGCTCGTCACCGCGGAGATGACTCCCACGCTGAGGAGCATGGAGTAGACGTTGCGCTGGGTGATGCCCTCCAGGCCCGCGGACGAGAAGACGGCAATGGTCAGCTCCATGGCCCCGACGAGCACCGCCGAGGCCAGGATGACGCCCACCAACGGCCACAGGTTGGAGGGGGGCCGCTGGAAGAACAAGGTCTTGGGAATCCGTGCGCGACGTGCCAACGACAAGTGCCTCCAGGAGCCGACCAGGGAGCGGGAGGGCGCGGAGACTACCTGACAGGCCCCCGGGCGTTCCATGCGCCTGGGGTCGGGGTTCTGTCGTCTACCACACTGCGTGCGGGAGGGCGTCCAGCGGAGCGCCCCATGCCCTGTGTCCCCAGGCTCACGTCATGGGTGGCTGGGCCAGCAGCGCGGCGCCAATGGCACCGGAAAGTTCTCCCAGTTCCGCGACGCGCACGGGCGGCTGGCGCTCGGGGACGAAGATGTGGGGGCGCATGGCCTCGTGGATGCGGCCGGCGAATTCAGGCCCCAGCCGCGTGCCCAGGCCTCCGCCCAGGACGACTGCCTCCACGTCCAGCAGGTTGATGGCGGAGGCGAGCCCCACGCCCAGCATCCGCACCGCGCGGCCGATGAGCCACGTGGCCAGTGCGTCCTCCTGCGCCAGCGCCCGGGCCCAGAGGCTGCTGGTCAACCGGGTGCGCCCCTTCTTCCGCATCAAGTCGAAGAGAATCGTCGTCTCGCCCTGGCGCACGGCCTTGTGCGCACGGCGCTCCATGGACGCGCGGCCCGCGTAGGCCTCCAGGCAGCCGCGCCGGCCACAACCACAACGGGCCCCGCCCGGCTTCACCACCATGTGGCCCACCTCGCCCGCCGCGCCCCGGCCTCGCCAGGGCACTCCGTCCAGCACCAGCCCACCGCCCACGCCTGTTCCCCACCAGACGCCCAGCAGGGAGCGATATGCGCGGCCCGCGCCCAGCCGGTACTCCGCCGCCACCGCCACCTGGACGTCGTTGCCCAGCACCACGGGCCGGCCCACCCGCGCGCCCAGGTCCCCCGCCACCGGGTAGGGCGTGCTCCAGCCCTGGCCCACGTTGCTGACATGTCCCAGCGTGCCCTCGTTGGCGTTCACCGCGCCGGGCGCGCCCACGCCCACCCCCAGGAGCTGACGGGACGTCAGGCCCGCCGCGTGCGCCGCGCCCTCCAAGGCGTCGTGGATGGCGCGCACCACGTCGCCGGGCTCGCCGTCGGCGGGCGTGGGCTGGCGCATCTTCCCCAGGACGGTGCCGGCGCGGTCCACCACCACGGCCTCGATTTTCGTCCCGCCCAGGTCGACGCCGCCCCAGCACTCCAGGGTGTCGCGCTCCGCAGCCTTCCCTCGCGAGCCCACCGCGTTCGCCTCCCGCATGACACGCCTCCCCAGCGAAGATGCGCAGTCCGCCACGGACCGGGTGAAGGCGACGGGGAGGCAAGGGAGCGGCCGGCCCGCGTGCCGCCCGGCCTGTCCGTGAGCAACGATTCCCCACCAACGCTTCCACGGCGCCTCGCGGGGCCCGCTAGAAAGGCGCTCCACACGGACGCGCGACAGGAAAGGGGCAAGGGATGGACCTCATCGGACAGCTCTCTCAGCAGCTCGGAGTGAATGGAACGCAGGCCCAGGGGCTGGCGGGCTCGCTGCTGAAGCGGGTGCAGGGCACGGTGCAGGAGAAGCTGGGCCCCGACGCCGCGAACCAGATGGGTCAGGCCATTCCGGAGATGGAGACCTGGCAGCAGGCCCCCAGCGCCACGTCCGCGCCCCAGACGGCGCCGGATGAGGGGGGCGGGCTGATGGGCGCGCTGGGCGGCCTCATGTCCGGCCAGGAGGGCGGCGCGGGCGGCATGCTGAGCGCGCTGGGTGGCGCCGCGGGGCAGGCCAGTGATGTGGCCGCCGTGGTGTCCCTGCTGGGCCGCTTCAACATCGACGCGAGCAAGGCGTCCCTGGTGGCGCCCCTGCTGCTGAACTTCCTCAAGTCGCGCCTGGACCCCGCGCTCGTGGGCCGCATCCTCTCCGTGGTGCCGCTGCTGGCCGGCGCGGGCGGTGGTGGCAACACGCCCGGCGGTGGCGGCCTTGGGGGGATGCTGGGCGGGTTGCTGGGCGGCGGACGCTGAAGCCCCGCACCGTCAGCGGCCCGCCACGCGCTGGCGCAAGGTGGTGGCCAGCGCCCACGGCGGGAAGCCCAGCACGTAGCGCCAGCGCGGCGCCTCCAGGTGGAGCGGCAGGCCGCGCCGGTACAAGTCCAGCGCCAGGTCCACGCGGCGCTGGGACAACAACCAGTGCGTCACGTGGCGCAAGCTGTAGAGCAGCATCTCCAGCCGCTCACGCCTGCGGGCCGTGCCTCCCGGGTAGCGCCCCAGGCGCTCCTGCTCCAGGAGATACCGCGTGCCCCGGTAGCCGGACTCCAGTGACGTGGACGTGGAGCCCACGTGCTGCCGGTAGCCCACCACCACGGGCGCGCGCACCCAGGCGAAGCCCGGGTCCGTGCCCAGCCGGTACAGCAGGTCGTAGTCCTCGCCACTGATGCGCAGCGGGGTGAAGCCCCCCACGCGCCGCAGCGCCTCCGTGCGCACCGCCAGCACGCACGCGGTGCGCGGCGTCCGGTCCTCCGCGCTGGCCAGGTAGTCCGCGAAGCGCAGCACCTGGAGCGGCTCGCGGCTCACCGTCGCCAGGGTTTCGGCCCGGGAGAACAGCGCCGCCGTGCCCAGCACCAGCGACGTCCCTTCCGCCTCGAGCACCTGCCGGTACGTGGCCAGCGTCCAGGGGAACCACACGTCGTCACTGTCCAGGAAGGCCACGTAGGTGCCCCGGGCCTCCTGGATGCCCAGGTTGCGCGCGGTGCCAGGGCCCGCGTTGCGCTGGCTGAGCACGCGCACCTGTTCGCCGTAGCGGGCCAGCGTCTCCAACGTGTCGTCGGTGGAGCCGTCATCCACGACGAGCACCTCGAAGTCACGCTCCTCCTGCGCGAACACGGACGCGAGCGCCGCCTCCAGCAGCCGGGCCCGGTTGTACGTGGGGATGATGACGGAGAAGAACGGCATGTCACACGCGGGCGCGCAGGCCCATCTGCGAGATGCCCAGGAAGGTGGCCAGTTGCTTGCGGTACTCCGGCAGGCTCATGCGCCCGCGCAGCAGCGTCTGCGTCAGCACCGCTGAGTTGTACGGCAACGTCCCCACCAGGATGGCCCGCATGGCTGTCTCGTGCAGCCGGCCGTGGTGCTTTCGGAAGTACGCCAGGCGCGTGCGCCACAGCTCGATGCGCACCTTGTCCGCCCCGGTGTCGGACGGACGGAACGAGCGGCTGGTCAGGTGCGTAATCACCGCCTCCGGGCAGAAGGCCACCTCCCAGCCCGCCTTCCAGGCCCGCACGCACCAGTCGGTGTCCTCGGTGTTGCCCAGCGGGGACATCTGCTCGTCGAGCAGGCCCACCTCCGCGAGCGCCTCCTCGCGCACCACGATGCAGGCGCCCAGCACCCAGCTCACGCGGGCCTCGTCGTGGCCGTACTGCGCCGGGTCGATGGCCATCGCCTTGAGGAAGTGGAGGGGACGCGGCAGGAAGACGATGTCGAAGAGCTGCCCGGCCAGCGACATGGGGCGGAAGGTGCAGTTCTGGATGGTGCCGTCCGCGTTCAACAGCCGCGCGCCCGCCATGCCCACGCGCGGGTTGTCATCCATGAAGCGCACCAGCGCGTCGAAGGCGCCCTCGTGGACGATGGTGTCGTCATTGAAGATACAGAAGTGACGGCCCCGGGCCTGGCGCAGCACTTGGTTGTGGTTGGCGGAGAAGCCCTTGCGCTCCGTGTTGAAGAGCCAGCGCACCTGGGGGAAGTCGCGCCGCATGGCGTCCACGCCTCGCCCGTCCGTGGCGTTGTCGACAATCCAGACCTCGAAGGAGCTGTCGCGCGTCGTCGCATACAGCGTGCGCAGACAGTCGTGCAGCAACTCCGGATTGCTGTGATTGACGATGGAGATGACCAGGTCGGGCTTCTTCATCGGGACCTCCGCATGTCTGCTCACGTCGACGCCGGGCTCACCGGAGCTGGCCTCGCGGCCCTCCGTGCCCGGATGAATTCGAGAATCTGCCTCAGCTCGCCCAGGAGTGGCAGCGTTCCCGGCAGGCGCTCACGGGCCCACACCAGGATGGCGAACAGCCCCGCGCCCACCAGCGCCTGCGCCACCACACCCTCCTCCACCAGCCGCGGCGCCGCCAGACACGCCCCCAGCAGCACCAGCCCCAGGGTGATGAAGGGCTCCACCACCTGCCGCACCAGCCCTCGCATCGACGGGTTGAGCCGCTCCACCAGCCACGCCGTCACCCACACCTCGGCCAGTCCCACCACCACGCCCGCGGGGCCCATGCCCTCCAGGCCGAAGCGTTGGATGGCCCACGTCCCCAGCCCCCACTTCGCCGCACCCACGCCCACGACGACGGCCAGCCGCTCCCAGGGCCTGCCGCCCGCGTTCTGCGCCGTGGCCAGCAGCCCCACCAGGGTGGTGAGGATGCACTCCATGCTGAACCACTGCACCAGCACCACCGCGGGCAGCCACCGCGTGCCGAAGAAGAGGGGCACCGCCACGGGGACGGCCAGCACCGCCAGGGGAATGGCGAGCAGCAACACCGAGGACAGCCGGCGCAGCGACGTGCGCAGGTACTCGGCGAAGCCCTCCGGGTCATCCTGCAACCGGCAGTAGGCGGGGAAGGCCACGCGGTTGAGCACCACGCTCAGCATCATCGGCGTGGAGGCCAGCGCCCAGGCCCAGTTGACCAGCCCCACCGCCTCCTTGCCCAACAGGTGCCCCACCACCAGCGGCACCCAGCCCGCCACCATCGCCGCCACCAGGGGCGGAAGCTGGAACGCCAGCCCGAAGCCCAGGAGCCGCCGCAACACGTCCACGCGGAAGCGCCCCTGGGGACGCCAGGGGGATGCCCACCAGATGCACACCAGCCCCACCCCGCCACGCACCAGGCCGCCCAGCGCCAGCGCCCAGGCCCCGAAGCCCAGCGCCGCCAGGGAGATGGTGGTGATGACCTGCACCACGTTTTCAATCAACTCGGCGCGGGCGATGACGGGGAAGGCCAGCTGGCGCTCCAGCGCCATCAACGGAATCACGCGCAGCGAGGACAGGAACAGGCCCAGCGCCAGCGCCCACACCATGGGCACCGCGCCGTCGCCCAGCGCATAGCCCCGCGTCAACTGGGGGGCCAGCAGACAGACGGAGGCCACCACGACGGCGGTGAGCGCCTGGTGGCACCAGAAGATGGTGAAGGTCTCATCCCGCGTGGGCTCGTGCGGCTGACGGACCAGCGCCGCGCTCAGGCCCAGGTCCCCCAGGAACACGCCCAGGGAGGCCGCGTAGGACACGATTCCGAACAGGCCGTAGTCCGACGGGAAGAGCAGCCGGGACAGGAACAGCGCGCTCACCACGCGCAGCCCCTGGGACGCCACGGTCCGCGCCGCCAGGACGAACATGCCCTTCAGGGCGCGCGCCTTGACTTCGACGGCGGTGGCTTCAGGCGCTGGGGTCGCGTTCATGGTGCGGAGCGGCCCGCTCCGGGTGTCCTGGGCAGGGCCAGCGCGCGGGAACGCGCGGGAACGGAAATGCTAGCGACAGCGCGCAGGGCCTACAAGCAACGCGCGTTCCCCGCACGGCGGGATGCCCCGCTCGCCTGCCTGGACACCGCGCCAGGGTTGCCCTTCCCGAAGCGCCGGGGCTACGGTCCGCCCACAATGCGTCCCGGTGGAAACATCTTCCAGTTCCTGAAGCGCGAAGTCCTCGTGGGCGAGCACGAGGTGCTCCACCGCACGCTGAAGGAGGCGCTGGTCGGCATCTGTGACAGCGTGCTGGACATCGGCTGTGGCTCGCGCTCGCCGCTCCACAGCTTCTCGAACCTGCTCCCGCACACGGTGGGCGTGGATGGCCACCCCACCAGCATCGAGCGCAGCCGGGCCGCGGGCATCCACCGCGAGTACCACTGCATGGACCTGATGGAAGCGGGCCAGCGCTTCGGTCCGAAGAGCTTCGACGCCGTCGTCGCGCTGGACGTCATCGAGCACTTCGACAAGCCAGACGGATTCCGGCTGCTGGAGATGATGGAGTCGCTGGCGCGCAAGCGCGTCATCATCTTCACGCCCAATGGCTTCCTCCCCCAGGACGAGTGGGACAACAACGTCCACCAGGTGCACCGCTCCGGCTGGGAGGTCTACGACTTCGAGCTGCGCGGCTACCACGTCACCGGCATGAGCGGCTGGAAGCCCCTGCGCGGTGACTACGCCCTGCCGCGCATCCGGCCCTTCCGGCTGGGCAGCCGCCTGTCCATCCTCACCGAGCCCTTCGCCACGCGCTGGCCCCGTCACGCCTTCCAGCTCCTCGCCATCCGCGACATGGAAGTGTCCTGACGCCGCGCCATGCCTCCTTCGCGCACCGCTCCCGCCTGGCATGTCCTCACCGGCGAGTACCCGCCGCGGCCCGGCGGCGTCGGTGACTACACCCGGCAACTGAGCCGCGCGCTCGCCCGTGCCGGGCAGGAGGTCCACGTCTGGGCTCCCGGTGAAGGCGGTGTCCGCGACGAGGACGGCGTCACCGTGCACCGCGCCCCCGACCTCCTGACGCCCAGGGGACTGCCCGGCCTGTCACGCGGGCTGGATGCGTGCCCGGGGCCCCGGCGCCTGCTGCTCCAGTACGTTCCCCATGCCCTGGGGTTGAGGGCGATGAACGTCCCCTTCTGCGCGTGGTTCGCCGCGCGGCGGCACGACGCGCGCTGGGTCTACATCCACGAGGCGGTACATCCGTGGAGCCCGCGCGGCCCCTGGCGCCACCACATCCTGGCCGGCACCACGCGGCTGATGGTGCGCCTGGTGGCGAGCGCCGCCAACCGCGTGTTCGTCTCCATTCCCCAGTGGGCGGAGCACCTGCCCGCTCGCGTCCGGCCCCATGCGGCCTGGCTGCCGGTTCCCAGCAATCTGCCCGTCGATGTCTCCCCTGCCGCCGGGGACGCGCTCCGCGCGGAGTTGGGTGAGGGGCCCTGGCTGGGACACTTCGGCACCTTCGGACGCCTCACCGCTGAGCCCCTGGAGGCCGCGCTGGTGCCGTTGCTGCGCGGTGAGGGAACGCGCCGGGCGTTGATGCTGGGCAGAGGCAGCCGCGCCTTCGTCGAAGGCGTGGAGACGCGCCACCCCGAGCTGCGAGGCCGGCTCGTGGTCAGGGACTCGCTCGCGCTGGACGACATCGCGGTGCATCTGACGACGTGTGACGTGCTCCTGCAGCCCTATCCGGACGGCGTGAGCACGAGGCGCACCACGGTCATGGCGGGCCTGGCCCTGGGGCTTCCTGTCGTCACGAACACCGGGCACCTCACGGAACCGCTGTGGCGCGAACACGGCGCCGTCGCCTTGGCCGAAGGCACGGCGCCCGCCGCGTTGGTGGAGTGCGCCGAGGGCTTGCTGTCGAGCGCGGACACGCGGCGGGAGCTGGGCCAGCACGCGGCCCGAATCTACCGCGAGCACTTCGCGCTGGAGCGCACGGTGGAAGCGCTGCTGCGCGCCGGCCCGACATGACGCCCCGCCACGCGACACCCGCGGCCCGGCTGGCGCTGCTGATGGACCCGCGCGAGGAGGGCTGGCCCAGCATGGACCTGGTGGGCGAGGCCCTCCTGGCGGGACTTGCCGAGCATCCCTCCGAGGTCCACGCGACGGCCGTGCGGCCAGACATGCCCGCGGTGCTGCGGCGGCTTCCCCGGGCAGGCGCGCGCAACGCGGCGTTCAACGCGGACCGGCTCCTCACCCGCTTCGGCCTCTACCCGAGCCGTGCGCTGCTCGCCCGGGGGCGGCACGACGCCTTCCACGTGGTGGACCACACCTACGCGCAGCTCGTCCACGCGTTGCCCGCGTCGCGCACCGGTGTCTATTGCCATGACCTGGATGCGTTCCGCTCCGTGCTGGAGCCTCGGCGCGAGCCGCGTCCTGCGTGGTTCCGCGCCATGGCCCGTGCCCAGCTCGCGGGACTGGAGCGCGCGGCCCTCGTGTTCCACAGCACCCAGGCGGTGCGCATGGAGCTGCTCGCGCATGGCGTGGTGCCGGAGTCGCGGCTCGTCTGGGCGCCGTATGGCGTGTCCCCCGAATACCGCCCGGAGCCCACGCCCGGAACGCCCGATGCCAGCGAAGCCGTGCTCGCACCGCTGGGGGGCCGGCCCTACCTGCTCCACGTCGGCAGCGCGATTCCTCGCAAACGGCTGGACGTGCTCTTCGCCGTGTTCGCCGCGCTTCGCGCGCGCTACCCGGAGCTTCGGTTGGTGCAGCAGGGCGGCGCACTGAACGGCACACAGCGCGCGCAGGTGGAGGCGTTGGGTATTGGCGATGCGTTGCTTCAGCCTCCTCGGCAGGAGCGGGCCACGCTGGCGGGCCTCTATCGACGCGCGACGGCCGTGCTGGTGACGAGCGAGGCGGAGGGCTTTGGGCTCCCCGTCATCGAGGCGATGGCCTGTGGTGCCCCCGTGGTGGCCAGCGACCTGCCCGTGCTTCGGGAGGTCGGAGCAGCAGCCTGCACTTACTGCCCCGTGGGGGACGTGCCGGCGTGGGTGGAGTCCGTGGCCGCGCTGCTCGCCGGCCATGACGCACAGCCCTCGCGCGAGGTACGGCTGACCCGCGCCTCGCGCTTCACCTGGGCCGCGCATGCACGTACGGTGCTGGACGCCTACCTGCGGCTGCTCGGTGCCTCCACGCCGTGAGGTCGGCAGGCTTCGCCCCACCCGGAGCGTTCCGCTCGCCCTTGGCGATACGGACACGCCCAGGGTCATCGCGCGAACACAGTGCGCGGCGGCGTTGTCAGTGCCGCAAGCCCCAGCAACGTGCCTTGACCCGGGGAGAGGTGTTTGCTTCGGTCCACCCGCCGTGCGCCTCCTCTTCCTCAATCCCGTGGGCATCCTTGGTGGAGCCGAGCGCGCGCTCCTCGATTTGATGGCGTGCCTGAAGCAGCAGGACTCAACGCTGTCGCTCCACCTGCTGGCGGGAACGGCGGGGCCGCTGCTCGACGAAGCGCGCGCGTTGGGCGTGGATGCGCGGCTGCTGCCATTGCCAGAGCACCTGTCCACGCTGGGCGACTCCGCATTGCGAGGCCACGGTCCACTGGAAGCGCTGCGCTTCGCCCGTCGGCTGGCGCCCACATCCGGACTGCTGGTGGACCATGGACGCGCGCTCCGCCGGGACGTCGCCGACATCAGCCCCGACCTGGTGCATTCCAACGGCATCAAGACGCACCTGCTCAGCGCCGCCACCGCGGGCCTGCCCTTGAAGCGGGTGTGGCACATCCACGACTTCCTGGGCGAACGGCCCCTGGTCCGCCGCGCGCTGAGGCTGCTGTCGCCCCTCGCATCGGCGGCCATCGCCAACTCACGGGCGGTGGGCGACGACACGCGCGAGGTGCTGTTCCGAGTGCCCGTGCACGTCGTCTACAACGGCGTGGACACCACGCACTTCTCCCCCGGCCCCGCGGACGGCGCACAACTGGACCGGCTGGCCGGTCTACCCGAAGCCCCCGAGGGCACGCTCCGCGTGGGACTGGTGGCCACCTATGCCCGATGGAAAGGCCAGGACGTCTTCCTCGAAGCCGCGGCAACGCTGACGCGCCTGTACCCCGCCCTGCCCGTGCGTTTCTACCTGGTGGGCGCGCCGCTGTATCAGACGCCCGGCTCGCAGTTCTCCGAGGAGGAACTGCGCCGGCTCATCACCTCACGAGGCCTGGCGGAGCGCGTGGGCCTGGTGCCCTTCCAGTCCCATCCAGCCTCCGTGTACCGGGCCCTGGACGTCTTCGTTCACGCCAGCACCCGCCGGGAGCCCTTTGGCCTCACCATCGCGGAGGCGCTCGCCTGCGGGCGGCCCGCCATCGTCTCCAGCGCGAGCGGCGCGGCGGAGGCACTCACGAATGGCACGGACGCGCTGCTGATACCGCCGGGCAATGTGCACGCGTTGGTCCAGGCGATGCGAACGCTGTTGGAGGATGCAGCCCTGCGAGCCCGGCTGGGCACGGCCGCGCGACTCACCGCGGCGGCGAGCTTCTCGCGCGAACGCTACGCGAGCGAGGTGCTCACCCTCTACCGCACGCTCGTGCGGAGCAGTCCCCCATTTGAAAGCCGTGGAGCCCCCATCCCTTGAAGCAGTCACGCCGGCTCATCACCCTCTCCCACTCCTACGTCGTCGGCCTCAACCGGCGCCTCGCCAACGAGATGGTGCGCGTGGGCGCGGGTGCATGGGATGTCACCACGGTGGCACCCCGCTTCTTCCACGGCGACCTGAGCCCGCTCGCCCTGCGACTCGAAGCGGACGAGCCGGCCAGGACGGAAGGCGTGCGCGCCTTCTTCAGCCGCTCGCTCCACACCTTCCTCTACGGTCCGGAGGTGCGTGCTCACCTCGCGCGCGGCGCGGACCTGGTGCACGTGTGGGAAGAGCCCTATGTGCTGGCCGGCCTGGAGCTGGCATTGCTCACACCGCGTCGCATCCCGCTCGTCTTCAGCACCGCGCAGAACCTGTCCAAGCGTTACCCGCCGCCCTTTGCCCAGGCGGAGCGCTTCGTCGTCCAGCGCGCTTCCGGCTGGGTGGCCTGGGGTGAAACCGTGAGGGACAACCTCCTCACCCGTCCCGGCTATGCGGAGCGTCCCGCGCGCGCCATTCCCATGGGCGTGGACGCGGACCTGTTCCAACCGGATCGCGCCGCGGGCGAGTCCTTGCGGCGCGAGCTCGGGTGGGAGACCTCAGGCCCACCCGTGGTGGGGTTTCTCGGCCGCTTCGTCCCGGAGAAGGGCGTGCCCCTGCTGATGGCTGCGCTCGACGCGCTCGACACCCCGTGGCGCGCGCTCTTCGTGGGCGGTGGCCCGATGGAAGGTGCGTTGCGTGACTGGGCGGCCCGGCACCCCCAATCGGTGCGAGTCCTCACCGGCGTGCCCCACTCAGGCGTGCCACGCGCGCTCAACGCCATGGACATGCTGTGCGCCCCCAGTCAGACGACGCGCCAATGGCGGGAGCAGTTCGGCCGCATGTTGGCGGAGGGCTTCGCGTGTGGCGTGCCCGTGCTCGGCAGTGACTCGGGCGAAGTCCCGCGCACCATGGACGACGCGGGCATCGTGCTGCCGGAGGCGTCCGTGTCCGCCTGGACGCAGGCGATCGCCAACCTGTTGGAGAGTCCCCAGCGCAGAGAAGAACTGGCCACACGGGGCCGAGAGCGCGCCGTCACCCGCTTCTCGTGGCCGGTGGTGGCGAAGGCACACCTGGACTTCTTCACCGAGGTCCTGGAGCGGCGCGGCTGACGAAGCAGGCGCCTCAGCCCTCGCGCTCCACCGTGTCCACGATGGCCTCGGCCATGGTGTCCCATGTCTGCGCCCGGAGCGTCTCCGACAGCGCGGCCACATGAGGCGCCCAGGCCGCGGCGTGCTGGCGCCAATCCTCCAGGCGCCGCACCAACGCGTCCACGTCATCCGGCGCGTCCAGCAGCAGGCCCGACAGCGCCTCCGGGTAGCGCTCCGCCACGCCCGCCGAGCGGCTCACCAACGCAGGCAGCCCGGCACACAGCGCCTCGTGGACGTTCAGCCCATATGCGTCATACCGCGTGGGCGACACCAGCACGTCCGCCGCCGACAGCAAGCGCGCCACGTCGTCACGGAAGCCGAGGAACTGGATGCGCTCCCCCACTCCTCTGTCCGCGGCTTCGCGCTCCCACGCATCCCGCTGCGCGCCCGAGCCCACGACCTTGAGGTCCACGCCCCAATCCGCACGCGCACACAGCCGCAGCCACGCCTGGAAGAGGGTGTCGAAGCCCTTGCGGCGGTCGCCCAACGCGCCCACGAAGAGCGCCACGGGCCGGGACTCTGGCCACCCCAGGGACGCGCGGACCTCACGGCGCGCCTCGGCGGTTACCGGGCGAAAGCGCTCCGCATCCCCACCGAGATAGATGACGCGCACCCGGGACGCAGGAACGCCCGTGGCCGCCACCACATCATCCCGCGTGCGCTCCGAGTTGGCGATGATGACGCGCGCGCGCCGCAGGGCCTGCCGCTCCGAACGCACGTAGTACCGGTGGCTCACGTGGCCCTTGAGCTGGCGCAGCACACCGCCGCTGGGCTCGGAGGCATAGGCGCCGTGGACGTAGTGGACCCAGTTGGCGGACGCCACCGGGCAGTTGCCCCCATTGGCCACCACGCGGCCGCCCTCGGCGCGGGTACGCAGCGCCCAGGCCCGGCCCACCGCGCTCAGCAGCGGTTCGCCGAGCAGATACGCATTGGCGGGCTTAGGCACTCGCACGAAGCGCACATTGGGATGGCGCAGGAGGACCTCCGCCACGCGGTGTGCCACCAACCGGACGGGGTGCCCCTGCTTCGCCAGCCAGAGCGCCAGCGCCAGGTTGGCCCGGTCCATGCCGCCGGTATCCACGAAGTCACCGGCGATGAGGGTGTACGGTCTTCGCATGGGCGAGGGCGCCGAAGAGCGCCGCGTTGAGCAACCAGAACTCCATGCCCGTCTGGCTCATGAAGAACGGATAGCTGAAGGTGAGCGCGAAGGCGCCCAGGTTGTACGCGAAGAGGACGCTGCCCCACAGCCAGAACTCGTCCTGCGGACCGTCACGCCTGCGAGCGACCCGGAAGGCCCACAGCAGCGACATCAACACCCCCAGCGGGTAGAACAGCACGCCCAGGATGCCGCCGTCGTAGACCCAGGCGGTCCACTGGATTTCCGCCCACAACGGCGGGCGCTCGCGGTCGCTGTTGTCGCCGAAGTAGGCATTCGTCATGCCGTAGCGGCCCAGGCCCGCGCCCAGCGGATACTCAGGCAGCACGTCCGCGAAGGTCCCCGTCAGGAAGTAGCCGCGGTTGCGGTGGTACACCTCGTCGGGGCTGGCCGCGAAGAGCGAGGCCCAGCGATTCATCACCGCGTCGCCGCCCACCGCCACGGCCCAACCGAAGGTGGCCACGCCCGCGGTGCCCACCACCGCCAGCAGGGCCAAGAACCGTCCCACGCGGCCACTCACCAGGAGCACCGCCGCCAGGGCCACCAGACACACCACCAGCATGACGGCGGTGGCGCGCACCTGCGACAGGTAGATGCCGAAGAGCCCCACCAGGATGCCGCCCACGCTCAACACGCGCGTCAGCCCACGACGGGATGACAGCAGGAAGCCGCCGCCCAGCAGCACCGCGTAGAAGCCACCAGTGGACGCGCCGCCCGGAATGTCCGTCAGGCCCATGGGACGGAACACGCGCACGCCGTCCGAGGTCTCGAACTGGAGGCTGCTCACATAACCTTCGCCCTGGCCCTGCACCGCGGCGGACAGCGCGGGCTGGAAACGGCCGGGGAAGTAGACCTGCAGCACCCCCACGCCCGCGCTGGCCGCGTTGAAGAAGAAGAGCAGCGCGAGCGTGCGACGGAACGTCTTCGGGTCGATGGCCAGCCGGGTCACCCACAGCAGTGGCGCGGCGATGGCGAGCTGGATGCCCAACTGCGCAACCGCCGCCAGCGGGGCACCGGTGCCAGGATTGAAGAGCTGGAGCGAGGTGATGCCCAGCGCGGCCAGGATGAAGGGAAGCGCCGGGTGCTTCAGACTCCGTCCCCGCACCAGCGCCAGCAGCACCAGACTGACGCTGAAGGCCAGCACGCGCACCGCCACGCGGAGCGGCGCGATGGCCTCCACCAGCAGCGCGAGCTGGCAGCAGATGAGCAGACCGACGAAGAGCGGCACCAATCGGCTCGACGCCAGCAGGCCGCCGCCCATGCGCGCACCTCGAGCGACGGGCCCGGTGGGCGAGGCCCCCTCCGGAACCGCCTCCAGCGCGGCCCCCGGTGGGCGGCGCACGTACCGGCGCTTCAGCACGCCGGGGCCCTGAAGCTGGGGCGCCCTCACACCGGCACCGCCTGCTCGGACAGCGCGCGCAGCGCCTCCTCCATGCCGCGAAGGAAGCCTCCCGCATCGCTCAGCGCCGCGGCACGCGCGGGCCCCGCCGCGCCCAGCCGGGCACGCGTCTGGGGGTCCTCGATGAGCCGCCCCAGGGCCAGGGCCAGTGACTCCGGCTCCGGACGGACGAACACCCCGCAGGAGGCATCCACGATTTCCAGCGCGCCCCCCATCGGCGTGGTCACCACGGGCAGGCCCGCCTGGAGCGCCTCCACGAAGACCAGACCGAACGCCTCCGGCCTCGAGTTGGGCTGGCAGTGGATGTCCGCGGCGCGCAGCAGCCGCGGCACGTCCGAGCGTTGCCCCAGGAGCCGCAGCCGCCCCTCGATCCCCAGGTGCTTCGCCTGCGCCCGCAGCCCCTCCAGATAGGCGTCCTCGTCCGGACGCTGAGCGCTGCCAGCGAACCAGACGCGCCAGCCCGGCACCGCTCGCAGCCGGCCCAGCGCCTCCAGCAACAAGCGCTGGCCCTTCCCCTCCTGCATTCGGCTGGCGTGGAAGATGACGGCGTCCCCTTCGGAGGCCCCCAGCTCCGAGCGCACGCGCGCGCGCTCGGACGCGCCCAGCGCCGGCGGTGGCATGGGCAGCGGACAGTGCGTCACACGCCAAGGCACCTGGGGATAGACGGACACCAGCGTGCCCGCGGCGAAGCGGCTGTTGGTCAGCACCAGGTCGGGCGGCGTGACACGCGCCCACCGCTCCAGCCAATGCTGGCCCGTCAGTGCGTCATGCTGGAAGAAGGCCAGGGGAACGCCAGCGGTGCGCACCACGGGCCCGAACAGGGCCTGAGGCCAGATGGCGTGGCAGATGACGACGTCGTAGCGCCCGCTGCGCAGCAGCTCTCGCAGGACGCTCCGCGCGCGCCACACGGACCAGGGCCGGCCTGTCTTCGCGGGCCCCAGCACACGCACCTCCACGCCCGCGTCGCGCAGCTCCCGAGCCAGCCGGCCCTCGAAGCAGAGCGCGAAGGCATGTGACAGCGACGGGCGAAGGTTCCGCTCGCGCGCCATCGTGTGCAGCAGCGTCTCGATGCCACCGTAGAGGTTGCCGCTGGAGATGTGCAACACGCGCAGGGGATGGCTCATACGCTCCCCGTCAAGCGCAGCAGCGCCACGTCGGGCGCCATCACCGGCGCGGGCCGGCCCAGCGCCTCCGAGTACAGGGACAGGCTGCGCCAGGCCATGACGTCATGCCGGAACTCCGCCACGGCCCGCTCGCGGGCCTCGCGCCCCAGTCGCTGCGCCAACGCGGGCTCCTCCAGGAGTCGCCGCGCCGCCGCCGCTAGGGCCTCCGCGTCGCCGACCGGCACCGTCAGCCCCGTCTGCTCATGCAGACTCACCCACGCGACGCCCGAGTGCGGAATCGCCGTGTTCAGCACGGGCAGACCGCTGGCCATGGCCTCCACCTGCGACAACCCATACGCCTCGCTGCGGGCATTGCCACAGAACCAGAGTGCGGTGGCCGCGTGCAGCGCGCCGACCAGCGAGTCCGGAGGCAGATAGCCCGCCCACGTCACCCGGTCCGCGACGCCCAGCGCGCGCGCCCGGCGTCGAGCCTCCGCCTCCAGCGGCCCCTGCCCCACCACCACCAGCCGCCCCGGCACCCGGCGCAGGGCCTCCAGCGCGGTGAACAGGCCCTTGTAGTAGACGAGCCGCCCCACCATGAGCCACAGCGGCGCGCCCGCGGCCTGTGCCCGCCAGTGGGCCTCCGCCTCCCGCGCGGCGGCGCAGGGATGGAGGTATGGCGCCAGGTCGAGCCCCAGCGGCAGCGCCCGCACCTTGCCGCGAAAGGCGCGCAGCAGCGGTGAGCCCGAGACATAGGCTTCGCTGGTGGCCAGCACCCGCCGGGCCCGCGCGTAGAGCAGCGCCTCGAAGGGCTTGAAGAGCGCGCCCGCCACCCTCTGCCGGATGACGTCACTGTGGTGGGTGATGAAGACAGGAGGCAGCCGGCGCACCACATCCAGGGCCAGCACCCAGGTCGGGTTGGGCGTGTGCAGGTGCACGATGTCCACGCCCCGCGACAACGCGCGTCCCAGCATGCGCGGCAGGTCCGGCATCGCGTCCATGCGCGCGACGGAGGCCAGCCGGCCCAGGCGCGTCACGCGCACCGGTCCGTCCCACGTCTCACACGTGGGGCTGCGGCCCTGGAACTCGTGGCTGGTGCCCGCGCCGTCCGCGGCATGGTTGGCGCACAGCACCTCCACCTGCGCGCCGAGCGCCGCCTGGGCGCGCGCCAGCGTCTGCACGTGGGCTTCCATGCCCCCCGACGCGGGAGGATAGAACTTGCCCAGGTGCAGCACCCGCAAGCCCGCGCCCGCTGATGGCGCGTTCACGACTGCGCCACCCCATCCTTGGAGTCTTCCGCGTACTGCCCGTAGCCCTGGTAGCCCAGATACGAGTCACCGTAGCGCGGCGCCGACAGGTCCACGTCGTTGAGGATGGCACCGTACATGCGCGCCTGCACGTCCGCCAGCGAGCGCAGCGCACGCCGCGCCGACTCGCGGTTCGTCTTGGCCGCCTTCAGCACCAGCACCACGCCGTCGCACTTCGTGGCCAGCACCGCCGCGTCCGCCACCGCGTTGATGGGCGGGCTGTCCAGGATGACGCGGTCGAAGCGCTCGGAGGCGGCCTTCAGCAGGTCCGTGAAGGCCTGGGTGTGCAGCAGCTCCGCCGGATTGGGCGGCAGCGGTCCACACGGCAGCACGAAGAGGCCGGGCACCTCGGTGCTCTTCACCGCCGCGTCCAGTGTGCCCTCACCCACCACCAGCGAGGAGATGCCCAGCTCGTTGGGCACTCCGAAGGCGCGGTGCAGGCGCGGCCGGCGCATGTCCGTGTCCAGCAGCAGCACCCGGTTGCCGCTCTGGGCCATGGCCACGCCCAGGTTGATGCAGGTGGTGGACTTGCCCTCCTGCGGCCCGCTGGACGTCACCACCAGCGTCTTGAACGGGTTGTCCGGCGACATGAACAGCAGGTTGGTGCGGATGGCGCGGCAGCACTCCGCCGCTGTCGACTTGGGTTCGCGGTGGACGTGAAGGTCCCGCTCGCGTGGCGCCTTGCTGCCGTCCAGCCGCGGCATCACGCCCAGGAAGGCCAGCCCCAGCCGCTCCTCTACGTCCGCCTGCGTGGCCACGCTGTTCTCCAGGAGCTCCAGCAGCAGCACCACGCCCAGGCCCGCCAGCAATCCCAGCACCAGCCCCACCGCCAGGTTGCGGCGCACGTGAGGCTTCACCGGCACCAGGATGGGCCGCGCCGGGTCCAGCACGCGCACGTTGCTGGTGCGCAGCATGCCGGACAGCTCGATGTCCTTCAGGCGTCTGGCCACCAGCTCGTAGAGGCGCTGGTTGTTGTCCGAGTCGCGCTTGAGCCGGTCGAACTCGATGGCCTTCTTGTTCACCAGGAAGGCCTCCGACTTCTCCGCGTCCAGCAGGCGCACCAGGTTCTTCTCCTGCGCCACCGACTCCGCCAGCGACGTCTCCGCGCTGCGCACCACGTTGCTCAGGCTCTTGAGGAAGTCCTCGCGCACCACCGACAGCTTGCGGTTGCACTCCAGGAGCTTCGGGTGCTCGGCCAGGTAGCGCTCACCCAGCTCCGCGCACGTCATGCGCAGCTCGGTGTAGCTGCGCCGCAGGTCCTGGATGGGTCCGTCCGAGGCGCCCGACAGCGCCTCCGCCCACGTCTCATCCTCCGGAGATGCCTTGCGCAGCCGGTGGATGGCCTCCACCCGCGCCTGCTGAGCGGCAATCTGGATGCGCACCTCGGTCAGCTTCAGGTTGAAGCTGTTGATGCGCTCACTGACGATGCTCATCCTCGACTCGAGCGACGTGGACAGCATGTCCGCGTCCTTCTTGAAGTCGTAGACGGCCAGCTCGCTCGTCTTGGACTGCGACTCCAGCTCGGCCAGACGAATCTCCAACCAGTCGCGCGCGTCCTCCGTCGTCCGGAGCTTGAGGGCCAGGTTCTCCGCCATGTACGCGGCGGCCACCTCGTTGGCCAGCAGCGCGGCGCGCTTGGCGTCGAAGTCATCCACCGCGATGTTCATCACCCGCGAGTCCCTCGCGGGAATCACCCGGATGCGCGACTGGACCAGCGCCACCGCGTCCGCGCCCTGCATCGCCTGCAGGCGGGCCTTCTCGTCGGTGATGTGCGCCAAGCCCAGGAAGTCCGCGTCCGTGGACAGGCCCAGCTTGTCCACCACCCGGCCCGCCACCGCGCGCGAGGTGATGATTTGGCTCTGGGTGGCGTAGTACTCCTTGTTGAACCAGTAGTTGCTGCGCTCCTCGCCCATCACCTCCTTCACTTCCCCATCCAGGAAGCGAGGCGCCATCACGTCAATGATGAGCGAGGCGCTGGCCGAGTACACCTTGGGCTGGCGCAACGTGTGGGCGGCCGTGAGCGCCGCCACCACCACCGCCACGCCAAGGACGACCCACTTGCGGCGCCACACCGCGCGCACATACTGCATGAGGCCCGCGGGCGTCAGGCCACCGGCGCCGCCGGCGGGGTCGAAACCGGTTCCATCCACGTCACGTCTCCCTGCTGTCTCCAGAGCGACTCCACGGCCTGGCGGCACTCCGCCGACCTACACCCACACGCTTGGGGACCGCGACGAGCGTGCCGTGTCCCCGCGGGGTTGTCCATCGTTCCGCGGTCGCCTGGATGCCCTCCATCCACGCTTCTTCGCGGGCACTGACGCGCATGGCCGAGCCGCCTGTGCTAGTCAGCCCGGCGTGACGCCACCGCTTTCCTTCGTCCTCCCCTTCTCGCCCGACACCGCGGCTGCCGCTTCCCGCTTCGCCCAGGCGTTGCCTCCTGGCGCGGAGGTCGTCCTCGCTGGAGAGGGCTCCGTCGACGCCGCCTCCTCGCCCAACGTGCACGTCCTCTCGGTGCCGGGTGGCAAGGGCGCGGCCATCCGCGCCGCGCTGGAGAAGGTGTCGGGCGCGGTGACGGTGCTGCAGGATCCAGACACCTCGTATTCGCAGGACGTCTATGACGCGCTGGTGCGCCCCATCCAGGCGGACACCGCGGACGCCGTCTTCGGCCTGCGCACGGCGCAGGGGCTGGCGCCGGAGCTGCTGGCGGACCGGGCCCTGGGCCACGTCACCCGCTTCGTCACCGACGTGCCGCTGACGGACCCGCTCACCGGTCTGCGCGCCTTCCGCACCGAGGCGCTGCGCTCCGTCACGCTGACCAGCGACGACGACGCGGTGGACGCGGAGCTGGTGGTGAAGCTGGCCGCGCAGTTGTTCCGCCTCACCGAGGTGACGCTGCCCCCGGGCGCGGTGCCTCGCCGGACGCCCGCGGCGCACCTGTCCCGGCTCAAGACGCTGGTCCGCTACGCCACGGTGCGCGACGACGCGGACAACCAGCACGAGGGCTACACCACGCTGGAGCGCATGGACGGCGCCGTCCACTACAACCAGTGGCTGGGCCGCCGCTTCCGCGAGCACCTGGGCCGCCGGGTGCTGGAGATTGGCGCCGGCATCGGCACGATTACCCGCGAGCTGGAGTCGGGCCTGGAGCTGCTCATCGCGCTGGAGGTGGACCGCTTCTACGTGGACCGCCTGAAGAACCTCTTCCGCGGCAAGCCGCACATCCGGCCGTACCTGTCCGACGTGGCCCTGGCGGACTGGGAGTCGCTCAAGACGGAGCGGCTGGACACCATCGTCCTCTCCAACGTGCTGGAGCACATCCCGGATGACGCGTCCGCCATCCGGCGCTTCAAGCAGATTCTGGCGCCCGGGGGCCGGGTGGTCATCCTGGTGCCCGCGCTCCAGCAGCTCTTCGGCGCCATCGACGAGGCCGTGGGCCACTACCGCCGCTACACGCCCTCCACGCTGCGCGCGGTGCTGGAGGAGAACGGCTTCCAGGTGGAGACCCTGGAGTGGATGAACCTGGCCGGCCTGCCGGGATGGTTCGTCAACAGCCGCCTGCTGCGCCGCCGCTCGGTGCCCAAGCTCCAGCTCAAGCTCTACGACACGCTGGCGCCCCTGATTGCGCGGGCGGAGTCGCACGTGAAGCTGCCGGTGGGCATGAGCCTCTTCGCCGTGGCGCGCGCCACCGGCGGCGATGCGTGAGGCACCGCCGCCACGCGTGACACCCCGGCTGTCCATTGAATCGCAGCCGCCTTCCGAGGCGGCCTCGCCCGAGAGCAGGGCCCCGCCGCCATGAACTCCACGCCCTTGCCCGCCGCCGCGCCCCCGGAGCCCACCACGGCCCCCACTCCCGAGCGCCAGCCCCTGCCATCCCGAGGCGCGCCGCGCGCCGTATGGGCCGCCCTGGCGGCGCTGTACGTGTTGCTGTTCCCGTACCACCCGGGCCTGCGCTCGCCCAACGAGCTGTGCCGGCTGTGGCAGACGCGCGCGCTGGTGGAGTACGGCACCCTGCACATCAACCAGGCGCTGCACGACTACGGCAAGGTCGGTGACCTGTCCGTGAAGGACGGGAAGTACTACCCCAGCAAGGCGCCGCTGCTGTCGTTCGCCGCCGTGCCCCTCTACGCCGCGCTGCGCGCGGTGGGCGGCGGCCACCGGCATGCCGTGCCGGAAGTCCCCCTGGTCTTCTTCTCGCGCCTGTTGCTCACCGTGCTGCCCACGCTGGGCCTGCTGTGGCTGATGCGCCGCTACCTGCGCGCATCCCTGGAGCCGCTCGTCGCGGACGCGCTCACGGTGACGTATGGGCTGGGCTCGCTGGCCTTCAGCTACTCGCTGCTCTTCATGAGCCACCAGACGACGGCGGTGCTGCTCTTCGCCAGCTTCTACGCGCTGTGGCGCTGCGCGCGTGGTGAATGGCGCGAGCGGGGCTACGTCCTGGCGGGCGCCTTCGCGGGCGCCACCGTGGCCGCCGAGTACACCGGCGCGCTGGGCGTGCTCGGCTTGGTGCTGTACGCGGTGCTCACCATCGCCTTCCAGGACGCGCCCGCGCGTGTTCGCTGGGCGCGCCTGGGCCGGGCCGCGGGGCTGGCCACGCTGGGCGCCCTGCCCTTCCTGGTGGCGCTGATGGCCTACCACCAGGTGACGTTCGGCCACCCGCTGACGAGCGGCTACAAGTACCTCAACGACGCGGGCTACCAGCCCTGGCACCTGGGCGGCTTCCTGGGCATCCGCACGCCGGACCCGCGCGCCTTCGCCCTGTCCTTCTTCTCCCCGCTGCGGGGCCTGTTCACCCTGGCGCCCTTCCTCCTGCTGGCGCTACCGGGGCTGGTGCTCGTGTGGCGCCGCCGGAGCCAGTCGCCGGAAGCCCGTGCGCTGGCGTGGCTGAGCCTGGCCCTGCTCCTGGGCTACACGTACTTCACCTCGTCGTTCTCCTACGACTCGTGGGGCTGGACGACGGGGCCGCGTCACCTCACCGGCCTGGTGCCCTTCCTCCTGCTGCCCGCCGGCCTCTTCCTGGAGCGCCTGCGCGCGGCCGGCCAGGGCGCGTGGGCCCTGGGCATGGCCGCGCTCCTGTGCGCGGTGTCCATCGTCGCCACCGGCGTGGCCACCTTCATCAACTACATCCCCGATGACGTCTCCAACGCCGTGGGCGCCCTGGCGCTGCCGCTGCTGCGTGCGGGCTACTTCCCGCCCGGCGTGCTGACCTTCCTGGGGCTTCCGACGGGACTGGCGGGTGGGGTGCTGGCGGGGCTGCTGCTGGGCACCGCCGCCTGGGTCTTCGTCAGCCTGGCGCGGAAGCCCGGCCAGACATGGCCCGCGGCGCCCGCGCTGGGGGCATCCCTGGTGCTGCTGCTGCTGCTGGGCACGGCGCATGTCTTCACCAGCCGGCATGACACCGCGGACCGCAACGCCGTGCGTTTCCTCAAGTCCGTCTGGTTGAACGCCCCGGAACGTGACGTGACGTTCTGGCCTCGCGGGCGCGGCTGAAACACGACGCTCCGTGAGACTGTCACGGAGCCACCACCCGTCTCGCCCTCTGGGATGAGCCTCACGGTCCGTCCCACTTTGTCGCTGACTCGCAAGTTTTGCGAGGTCCGCAATTCGTGTCGTGTGATTCCGTGTCAGGCTTTACCCAGGCCTCTGGCCAAGCGGCTGGATGCATTGACATGGCTGCATGGCGAGAGCGGGCCTGAGGATTGCTGAGACAGACACCTGCGCTTCCCTGCTGCCCTTCAGGGCAAGGAGTCCCCGGTGCGCTGTCATCCGACCCGCAAGCCCGCACACGCCTCTGGCGCGAGGAGAGGGTTCACCCTGCTGCTGGCGCTGGGCCTCATCGCGCTCGTCACCGCGGGCGTGCTCGTGTCCCTCCGCGCGGTGAGCACGGAGAGCACGCTCCAATCCCATGAGCGCCGCTCGCGTGAAGCCCTCTTCGCCGCTGAGGCGGGCATGGCTGAAGGGCGCGCCGTCGTCCTGGCGATGATGAACAACCCCGTCGCGGGAGGCGTTGGCAGCTACAGCCAGGACGTCCTCCAGCGCCTGCAGGTCGTGGCCGAGCAGGGCCTGCCCGACGTCGCCGCGGGCGGCGTACCCTGGCGAGAGCTCATTCCCCAGACGCCGTACACGCTGGCGCGTGGCACGGCCATCGACGACACCGTGCAGGGCGCCTCCGTCGAAATCAACGACGTGGAGGGCGAGCCCATCCGCGCCTACCCGGAGGCTCGCAGCGTTTCCTTCCGCGTCTTCGTCGTGGAGGACGACGACGACGCCGACCGCAACGCCGACGCCAATGGCCGCATCTGGCTGGTGTCGGTGGGCGAGGTCCAACCCCCAGGCGCGGGCCTCCCCTACCGCACCATCGTCCGCTCACTCCTGGAGCACAGCAGCACCCCGGGAGGGCTCGCGTGCGGCTACGGCATGAAGATGGGCTGCCGGGGCAACGGCACCTCCAGCAGCGGCCTTCCGACATTCTGATTCCCAAGCCTTCGACCGCAATCCGTTGCACCTGAATCGGGCGGCCCTGAAGCACCGGCCGCCAGGGGGGACATCATGCGCTGGACTCGAACCTGGATGGCCGCGGTGGCCGTGGCCGCCGCGGGAGCCGTGCTCGCCCAAAGTCCCGGCGGCGACACGGGCAGTGGCGGCACGGATGGCGGCGCCAGCAGCCTCGCGCTGTGCATCGACACCACGGACCAGGACAAGCAACCCGACTTCAGCAGGGACGCGGGCATCCCCAGCGCCATCATCGTCACGGATGACAACCCGCCCAAGCTGCGGCTCAACACCAACCTCAACGTCCTGGACCCGGAGAAAATCATCCTGCCTTTCGAGCAGGAGCTCACCGCGCTCATCGTCGATGACCGCGCGGGCAGCGGCGCCTCCAGCACGCTGGGCTGGTTCTATTACGACGAGCTCATCGACGCCGAATACATCGACGACAACGGCACGCGAGAGGACTCCGACGACGACCGGCTGCTGGACAAGAACAACAACGGCGTGCCCGACTTCCACGAGGACCTCTACAACCTCAACCCCACGCGCTACATCGGCGTGGAGCCCCGCTGCCCCAACCGGACGTTCACCCACCAGCGATGGGGCGACGCGGGGACGGTGACGCTGCGCGAGCCCGACCTGCTGATGGGCCCGTGCAACTCCGGCAGCAACTACGCCGCCAATACGGGGCCTCGAAGGTGGCAGGGGCGCGCTGACTACCCCACGCGGCCTTCGACGGGCGGCGTGGTAGGCCGCCCGGTGCGCGACTTCACCAACGCATTGTTCGCCTATGACCCCTACCACGGGCGAGACAACCTGCGGCAGAGCGCGGTCACCTCCGGCCTCATCGACACGTACTTCAGCGACCAGGGCCTGTTCCCGCACATCCCGAACCTGCTGGAGCCCCGGCATGCCCTCAACGGGAACAGAGGCATCGGCAACCTCGTCTTCCTCTCCACGGACGACGACGAGACGTCGTGCCACGAATCGGAATCGGCGGAGTGCTTCGCGCCACGTCAGGGCTGGACGCTCGACGGCAACGGCCAGTTCATGCGCACCGGCACGGCCTGGGACAAATCCGATGAGGCGGACGGCATTCCTGATTACAAGGCCAGCGCGTTCGACAGCGCGGGCCGCCTCATCACCGGCAAGAGCACGACCGCCGCCATCACCAAAGCCGAGGACCAGGTCGTCCCCATGGGACGCCTCGCGGACCGGCGTGAAATCGTCTTCTTCCTCGTCACCTACGTGGAGCAGGTGTACGGCCCGGCCACGGATTCGTGCTTCATCACCCGTCCGACGGCGGATGGGCGCGAGGTGCAGTGCGACCTGTGGATGCACGGTGACATCAACGTCTTCTTCACCAAGACGCCGCTCAACATGGACCTGCACCAGGGCAGCGACCCGCTCGTGGTGAGACAGAAGAACCTCCGCACCAACTGGCTGAATCCCGTGGTGTACCCCCGGCTGGAGAACGACCCGGCCTATGGCGGCGTCGTCTTCCCGTTCGACCAGACGCAGGATGTCCCCTCCGTGAACCGCCGCGCGGCGCACACGATTGTGGGCGCGCCGCGTGACAACCCCCTGGTCTGGATTCTGGGCTGGGAAGACCAGAACGCGGGCGGTGACCGCACGTACAGCGACATCGTCATCCTCATCAACAAGCAGAACAACGGCTCCTACCGCTCCGACGTGGTGTCGGACATCGCTCCGGACATCTCCCTGGACTTCACCATCACCGAGGTGACGTTCACCGTGGAGGACCAGCCCTACTACGCGGCGGATGGCGGCGGCGTCGCGCCCTGCTCGCTCTCCGTCAAGCTGCCGGACGGCGGCACGGGCCAGCGCAGGCCGGACATCAGTTATGACGTGGCGCTGGACTGCAAGGTCTGCCAGGAGCCCTGCAACACCTCCAATCCCACGTACATCCTCAACGACAATCCGAACTGGCTCCGGGTCCCCATTCCGGACAGCGACGGCGGCGTGCGCAATGAGACGGCCGTCCTGCAGGACTTCCTGGAGCAGGGCCGCGTGGGAACACAGCTGTGCTGGCGCGCGGTGATGGAGAGCCCGGGTGAGTCCTGCCAGCCCACCATCCACAACATCAACGTCTCCTACAAGGCGCAGCGCAGCGGTGAATACGGCCGCGCGTCGCTCATCCCCATGGCCAACGCCGTCATCCACGGCGTCTATGAAACGCCCGGGCGCGCCTGGGTCGCCGACGGAGGCGTGGACCAGGTCTCCATCCGCACCTACGACAACCGTCCAGACACCATCGACCGGGGCCACATCTACCTGAAGAAGCTCTACGAGCCCGCCACGCTGGTGCCCTATGAGCCCACCCAGGAGGTCTGGGACTCCGGCAAGTGGATGCGCGACCTGATGCGCACGCTGGAGACCCGTCCCGGCGAGCCGCTCGACACGCGCAGGCTCGTCACGCTCAATCCGGCGAACCAGCAGGCCATCGACGTGAAGGACCTGATGGCGCGCGCCAACACCACCAGCCCCGTCTTCCCAGACACCTACTGCACCCGCCGCAACGGCAGCGTGTACCTGTATGACCTGGACGGCCGCAACGGCTGCACCGCGGATGACCGCGTGGCGCTGCGCGACTGGCTCTACGGCTGGGAGGACCGCCAGTCCTCGGTCATCCGCAACCGGATGCGCACCTGGCCGCTGGGCGGCGTCAACCTGTCCACGGCGGCTGTCATCGGGCCGCCCAACGTGCCCGCGTGGCTGATCGAAGGCCGCAACCTGGACGCGGAGCGCCGGAAGTTCACGGAGAACTTCAGCGCGGCCAACACGGGCCGCCCCACGGTGACGTACGTGGGCACCACGCAGGGGTACCTCCACGCGCTGGGCACGGGCTACTTCCGCACGGGGGATGACCCCTGCACGCCAGGCCGCGTGGAGTACCAGGGCTACTTCGGCCGGGCCGGCAGCTGCGCCAGTGGCCACGACTACGGCGCGGGCAACGAGCTGTTCGCCTACCTGCCCTTCAAGATGTTGCCCTACTACGTGGAGAACTACCGCCGCGCCAATGACGCGTACTCCACCGAGCGCGCCACGATGGACGCCACGCCCTCCGTGGCGGACGTGGACCTGCGGAGCGACGACTACCGCCCGGACACCGGCCACGACCCTCGGGAGACCGACGAGGCCTGGCGTCCCCGCCCCGCCCGGAACGAGGGCGCGAAGACGGTGCTGGCCAGCGCCACGGGCCCCAAGCAGAGCGTCTTCTTCGCGCTCGACGTCACCAACCCCACGGACTCGAGCTATCCCACGCCCCTGTGGGAGTTCGACATGAAGCGGGACCGCTTCACGTCAGCGGGCATTCCGTGCACCAGCACCGGCAACGGCTGCAACCCGCTGCCGGCGCTCTTCACCGGCGCCACGCCCAAGCCCGACACACGCGGTTCGCGTCATGCGCCCTCGCTGGTGCGCATGGACTTCGGCCAGGCGGGCGGCAAGAAGTGGGTGTCCATGTTCGGCACGGACTATTCGCCTGAGTCCGGCACGGTGGGCACCGTCTACCTGATGGACCTCAAGACGGGCCTGCCCGCGCAGGTGACGGGCAACAGCGCGAAGGCGCGGCTGGCGGGCGTCGTCACGCTGGGCACCACCGCGGACGCGAATGAAGGCATCGGCGGAGAGCCCATCCCGCTGGACGTGAATGGCGACGGCAACATCGACGTCATCTACGTCCCGTCCACCTCGGGGAAGATCTACCGCATCAACCCCACCTACTCGAACACCGGGACGAACACGCCGCTGGGCAAGGTGCTGGCCTCCTGTGTCGTCGCGGACGCGCAGGCCGTGCCCGGCATCCGCAATCCCACCAGCCAGCGCATCTACTCCACCATCTCCGCGTCGGTGGTGCCTGACAGCGGCTCCCGCCGGGTGCGGCTGTACTTCGGCACCGCCAACAACCCGGACATCGCCAACGAGCCGGACGACACCGCCAACCCGCGGCCCCGCTATCACCTGATGGCCTTCGAGGACCGCGACCCGGTGCCCGCCACGCGTCCAGGGGCCAGCTGCCCCGCGCACCTCGAATGGACACGCGAGCTGGGCGAGGGCCAGGTCGTCTGGGGCGGCGTCTCCACCACCCAGGATGGCGTCTTCACCACCAGCGCCGTGGGCCGCGCCGCCAGCGCGTGCGACCTGGACAGCACCACCAGCGGCAGGGTCTACGCCTACAGCACCTCGGGCAATGCGCTCGCGGGCAACGACACCCCCATCGACGGCCACGGCACGCACGCGCCCGTGCTCTATGACAATCACCTGCTCATCGTGAAGAACGGACAGGTGCGCGCGCTGGGAAGCGGGACGTACAACAACCCCACCTCGGAGTCGCCGCGAAGCAGCTCCCGGGTCCTCATCTGGGACGTGCAGTCCGGCTCACGCGTCCAGGAGGTGGTGCCATGAACCGGCGCAGGCTCCACGCCCATCCGCGCGGCCTCAGCATCCTGGAGACCATCGCCACCGCCGCGGTGCTCATGCTCGGCATCCTGGGCATCATGCTCACGCTGGGCACCGCGTCCCGTCACAACCGCCGCAACAACAACCTGAGCCAGGCGAGCCTCATCGCCGAACAGGAACTGGAGCGCGTGGTCAACCTCCGCTGCGTGGGCGAGCCGCTGAACGACCCCTGCGTCAACATCAAGCAGCTCGACAACACGAGGCGCGACGTGTGGTGGTCCGCCAATGGCCGCATGACGGAGACGCCGCCCCTTCCGGGCGCGACGCCGCAAATGGCCTACACGCTGACGCTGGACGTGGACCCACCCTTCGAGGGCGCCGAGACAGGCGAGCCCGCGCTGAACCGCGCCATCCCGCTTCCCCACGCCAGCAACCTGGCCCTGCACCAGGTCGTCAACGTCCGCGTCACCGTGAGCTGGATGGAAGAGCCCGGTGCGCCCCGCCGCGCGGTGGCCCTGCAGACCCGGATGGCGCCATGAAGCGACTTCGTTCGACGACGCCGCGCGGGTTCACGCTCATCGAGCTGATGGTGGCCGCATCGATGTCCATGGTGGTGCTCGCCACCGCCATTGGCGTGAGCGTCCACCTCCAGCGCCGGGGCCTGCTGGAAGAGCGCATCATGGAGACACAGAACAAGGGCCGGGCCGCGCGTGACTTGATGGCGTTCGGCGTGCAACGGGCGGGCGCGGGCATCGGCAGCGTCTCCCTCACCGGCGGCCGGACGCCCGCCGGCGAAGCAGACCTGTTCTACGCCGTGTGGGCCCGGCCCCAGGCCACCTTCCCGGATGACGCCACCTTCGTCCCACCCGCCAACGCCGCGCTGCTGTCGGATGCCCTGGAGGTCTGGGAGACGGACCCGGCGCGCATGGTGCTGCTGGAGCAGTGTCCCTTGCCGGCGACCGCGGCCTGGTTCGAGGACACGCTGTGCATCGGAGGCCTGCCGCCCGCCTTCCTGGACAATGCGGTCATCGCCGTGGTGTTCCCGGGCACGGAGGACGAGCGGGGCTGGGCCTGCGTGGGGCAGGTGACGAACCTCGTGGCGGAAGGCGTGGAGTGGACGCCCGCCATCCCAGGCCGGCCCGCGCCCGCCGACGGCAACTGTCATCCCGATGCCGTGACGCTTCCCGAGTCGCCCTGGCTTGGCATACGGGAACCGCGCGAAGGAGGCATGTACCTGCTTCCGCTCACCAGCCGCAGCTACCGGGTGAACTGGCCCGGCGGCACGCCCGTGCTGGAGATGGACGCGGATGGGCCCCTGGGGCCCGCGGGCTACACCGCGGTGTCCCAGGACATCGAGCAGTTGCAGGTCCGGCTGGGCGTGAGTGCCCCCAACGCGCTCCCCGGCGCCCCCGTGCGCTTCTTCCCGGACGCGGAGACCGGGCGCCCCTCGCTGGCCACCTGCACCCAGGCCACCTGCGCCGCGCACATCTCCTGGGCTTGGGACGCGGGCGTGCCCGTTCCGCCGGACCGCGGCCCGGGCAGCGCGGGTGACGAACTGATGCGCCACATGCGCGTGGTGGAGCTGTCCATCACCGCGCGCTCGCAGCGCGCCGAGCTGACGGGGAACGAAGCGCCCGGAGCGCGAGACGACGAAGGCAACCTCCGGGATGGCTACAAGCGCCGGCACAGCGTCATCCGCCTGGCGCCTCGCAACTTCGCGTTCGTGGGAACGGGGGGCTGACATGCGGCCACGCAACCGAGGCATGACGCTGCTGGAGGTGATGGTCGTGGTGGCCCTGGTTGGCCTCTTCGCCACCCTCTCCGTGTCCAGCTTCCAGGGCATGACGGAGCGCCAGCGACTCAGCGCCGCGCAGCGCGAGTTGGTGCTGATGATGCAGGAGGCCCGTCAGAAAGCACGCGCGACCCACCAGCCCGTGCGGCTGGGCACGCGCGTCATGGATGAGCAGGGCGTCCAGGTGACGCGCATGCGCTGGGAGGCACTGGCGTGCAGTGATGCCTGGGGCACGGTGTGTCCCATGCCCGCGTGCCAGGAGAACGCCTGCGGCGTGGGCGGCTGCGAATGCGCGGAGCTGGGGCCGGAGCTGGTCATCCCGCCGAAGCTCGACGTGGACCTGCTGGTGGGCCTGTGCTGGCTGGGCAACCCCGGCGCCGGCGCGCCCGTCGTGGCTCCGCCGGCGCCCGGCGGAAGGGTGTGCGAACAGAACGCCCCGCTGCCCCCGACGGAGCGGCTCGTCCTCCTGCGCAACGGGGGGACGCTCGAAGCGCCGGACTGGAAACCGGAGCTGGTATTCCAGGCGGATGGCCTGACGGCGGCCGTACGCCCCATGGATTGTGACAAGCACGCCTCCACCCCAGGCTGCCTGTAGGCGGCGTCCGCGCCGCCGTCGTCGCGCGTGCGAACGGGTCCCTTCGGCGTATGCTCGGGGGCCCGGGCCCAGGCCCGGCATGCCGTCCGCGAGGAGCCCCCGACGATGATGAAGCGGCTGGTCCTGGTCCTGAGCCTGAGTGGAGCCACCGGCGCCCACGCGGACGCCGTGGCCGACGTGTGGAAGGCGAAGTGCACCGTGTGTCACGGCGGCGACGGCAAGGCGCAGACGAAGATGGGCCAGAAGGAGTCCATCGGCGACATGAGCCGGCCCGCCTGGCAGCAGTCCCGGACGGACGCCGACATCCGCAAGGTGATTGCCGACGGCGATCCGCGGAACAGCAAGATGAAGCCCTTCAAGGACAAGCTCACCCCAGCGCAGATTGACGCACTGGTGGGATACATCCGCACCATGAAGGCGCCGACGGCCCCTTGAATTTCCGTTCGAGGCCGCGCGTCATCCCCCGCAAGAGAAACGGAGCCCCCCCATGAAGAACCTCACCGTCGCCGTCGTCTTCTGCCTCTCCATGGCCAGCCTGTTCACCTCGCTGCGCGCGGACGCGCTCTCATCGGTGCACATCGAGAAGGGGCTGTCCCCGGCGCAGTCGCTGTCCCTCCGCCCGGATGACGGCAAGGGCGGCGGTGACGACAAGGGCGACAAGGGCGGCGGTGAGGAGGACGAGGAGGAGTACCGCAAGCGCCGCTACGCCGGCCTGTCCCAGCAGGCGGCCATGGAGCTGGTGGACCCGGGCGCGCTGACGGACGTCATCCGCCTGCAGGCCGCCGTGAAGTTCGGCCAGCGCTAGCAGCAGGCCACGGGCCGGGCCTCAGGCAGGCTTGCCTGGCGGCCCGCCCAGCGGCCGGGTGACGCGAGGCAGCGTCACCGAGAAGCAGGTCCCCGTGTCCGCCGATGACGCCACGTCCAGCCAGCCTCCGTGCGCCGTGACGATTTGCGACACGATGTAGAGCCCCAACCCCAGGCCCTGGTGCTTCGGCTTCGGCTGACCCGGCTCGGGGGGCACCCCGTGGAACGGCGAGAAGAGGCGCGGGCGCAACGACTCGGGGATGGGCGGCCCACCGTTGTGGACCTCCACGCGCTGGAAGAGCGAGTCCTTCGCCGCCAGCCGCACCCGCACCGAGCTCCCCTCCGGACTGTGTTGAAGCGCGTTGCCCAGCAGGTTCGACAGCACCTGTCCCAGGCGCTCCTCGTCCCAGATGCCGCGTGACTCGCCGTCCACCTCCAGGCGGACGCAGCACTCCGGATGCGCGGGCTCCAGCTCGGAGATGATGCGCCGGCACACGTCCTCCATGCACACCTCATGGGGACGCAGCGGGATGCCACCCGCCATGCGAGCGCGCGTGAAGTCGAGCAGCTGTTTCACCAGCCGCGCCATCCGCTCAGCGCTCCCGTCGATGCGAGCCACCACGCGCCGGACCTCCGGGGGCAGCGTGTCCCGGGCCAGGAGGGCAGCGGAGGACAGCCGCACCGCGGCCAGTGGATTGCCCAGGTCGTGGCCCAGCACGCCGATGAAGCGCTCCTGGAAGCGCGCCTCTTCCTCGCGCTCCAGCTCCTGGCGCCGCCGCGCGGTGACGTCCCGGCAGATGGCGAACAGGCCGTACACGGTGCCGTCTCCGCGGCGAAGCACGCCCTTCGTCGTGTGCCAGATGCGGTCCGTCCCCGGGCCGCCTTCCGCCCCTTCGTACGTGGCCGTGTGCCCGGAGCTCATCACCTCGCGGTCGTGCGCCAGCGTCGGCGCGGCCCGGTCGGCGCCCAGCAGCTCCGCGTCCGTGCGGCCCAGGATTTCGCGCGGAGCCCGGTGGAAGGCGCTCGCGGTGGCGGGATTGATGAGGATGTACCGGCCCGACACGTCCTTCACGTAGATGGCGTCGGTGGCGCTCTCGATGACGGCGTGCAGCAGGTCATGGTCGCGCCGCAGGGCTTCTTCCGCGGCCATGCGCTCGGTGAGGTCCTCCAGGAAGAGCACCACGCCGTCGTCATACGGGGATACGCGCGCCAGGAGCCACACGGTGCCCATGGGCGACTGCCGGGACACCCGCGCGATTTCTGGCGCGCGGCGTGTCACCACGCGGACACACGCACTGAAGAGGCCGCCGTCCCACGCCCACGGCGCTTCCTCCAGCAGCCGGTTGTGCACCAGGCTGCCCTCTTCTCCGCCGAGCCAGCGCTCCGCCTGCACGTTGGCGGAGACACACTCGAAGTCGACGATGCCGCCGACCGCGGAGCGCACGCTCCGCAAGACGACCACCGCCTCGGAAAGAGGTTCGTCCCCTTCGGTGCCCTGGCACCTGTTGATTCCACGGCCAGATGACATGTCGGCGTGGCCCCCGATGCTGCCGTTGTGAGCCACCCTAACCCCGCAGCAGGGGGTGGGGCCAACCGGTCCCCGGGGTGGCTTAACAGTGCCCGAGCTAACCAGAGCTTCCGATTTCTCCTGTTTCGCTCGACAGCCGAAGCGCTCCGTCGTTGACCTGACAGGGTGAGACTCCTAATTACCCTGGGGCCCTCAGGGTCCACTCATGGACACTTCCATCACACAGACGCAGGACGGCGGCGCGGCGGGCGACCCTTTCGCCCAGGTGGTTGACGGACTTCGGGCGGGGCAGCGCGTCCGGACGCAAGGGCTCAAGGGGGCAGCGCGCGGGCATGTGCTCGCCCGCTTGCATGGCGCGCTGAGAGCGCCGCTGGTCTGCGTGGCAGTGGACGAGGAAGCCGCCGACGCGCTCGCCGCCGACCTGTCCTTCTTCCTGGGCGGCCAGGGCAGCCTGTTGGCGCCGCGCGTGCTGCGGCTGCCCGCGGACGAGGTGCTGCCCTACGACGAGGTGTCTCCCGACGCTGCGGCCGTCACAGAGCGGCTGGGCGCCCTCTTCCATCTGGGGCAGGGCACGCGCTTCCCCGCGCTGGTGTTGTCGGTGCGCGCGCTGCACCGCAAGGTGCTGCCGCTGGCGGTGATGCGCGCGCTGGCCGCGCGGGTGGCCGTGGGGCAGGACTTCGACCGGGACTCGCTGGCGCGCCGGCTGGTGCGCATGGGCTACCAGAACAGCCCCTTGGTGGAGGACGTGGGCACGTTCAGCGTGCGCGGCGACCTGCTGGACGTCTTCAGCCCCCTCTACGACAAGCCCGTCCGCCTGGAGTTCTTCGGCGACACCATCGAGTCCATCCGAGCCTTCGACCCGCAGTCCCAGCGCACGGTGGACGCGCTGAAGGAAGTGGACCTGGTCCCCGCGCGCGAGGTGCTGCTCACCGACGAGACGCGCCCGCGCGCCGAGTCCGCCGCCCGCGCGGTGGCTGACCGCATCAACCTGCCCACCATCAAGCTGCGCGAGCAGCTGGACGCCCTGCGCGAAGGCCTGCCCGGCTTCGGGATGGAGGGCCTGCTGCCCGGATTCTTCGAGGACGGGCTGTCCACGCTGTTCGACTTCCTGCGCGACTGGAGCCCCGAGGCGCCCGTCATCTACCTGGACGACCCGCTGGGCCAGGACCGCGCGGCGGACACGCTGTGGGAGGAGCTGGAGCGCTCGCACGGCGCGGCCGAGGCCCGGCAGGAGCTCATCTGTCCGCCGCTGGAGCACTTCCTCTCCCGTGAGGACGTGAACCAGCGGCTGCAGTCCTTCCGCGTGCTGGAGGGCGGTGGGCTGTCGCTGGCGCAGACGGAGCGCCCGCCGGTGCACTTCAGCTTCGGCGGCACCCAGGACCTGCGCGAGGCCATCCTGGCGCACCACGGTGAAGAGGGCGCGCTGTCCCCCCTGGTGGAGCGATTGGAGCGCTGGCGCGAGCTGCGCGTGGCCTGTGTGGTGGCGTGCGGCACGCTGAGCCAGGCGGACCGGCTGAAGCGGCTGCTGATGGACCGCAACGTGATGGTGAAGGTCCACACGGAGCCGCTGGAAGACGCTGTGGCGCTGTATGAGCCGTCCATCCGCGCGCACCTCTTCACGGGCGAGGTGAGCCACGGCTTCGTGGATGGGCCGGGCGGGCTCGCGGTGCTGGCGGACGAGGAGATTTTCGGCGCGCGCGCGCGCCGACGTCCCAAGCGCAGCAAGAAGCTGGACGCGTTCGGCTCCGGCTTCGGGGACCTGAAGGAAGGCGACCTCATCGTCCATACCGACTTCGGTATCGGCCGTTATGCGGGCCTGACGAAGATGGAGGTCAACGGCGTGCCCGGGGACTTCCTCGTCCTGGAGTACGCGGGCCGGGACAAAATCTACCTGCCGGTGGGCCGCATGCGGCTCATCCAGAAGTTCTCCGGCGGCGACCCCACGCAGGTGCAGCTGGACAAGCTGGGCACCACGAGCTGGGAGAAGACGAAGAAGCGCGTCAAGGAGCAGCTGCTCAAGATGGCGGCGGAGCTCCTCCAGATTGCCGCCGCGCGCAAGGCGCACCCCGGCCATGCCTTCAGCGCGCCGGACCGGTACTTCGCCCAGTTCGAAGCGGACTTCGAGTTCGAGGAGACGCCGGACCAGGCCAAGGCGATTGAGGACGTGCTGGCGGACATGCAGAAGCCGGAGCCCATGGACCGGCTCGTCTGCGGCGACGTCGGCTACGGCAAGACGGAGGTGGCCATGCGGGCCGCCTTCAAGGCCGCGCTGGACCGCAAGCAGGTGGCGGTGCTGGTGCCCACCACGGTGCTGGCGCAGCAGCACTTCCTGTCCTTCAAGAAGCGCTTCGCGGACTACCCCGTCACGGTGGAGGTCATCTCCGGGATGAAGAAGGCGCCGGAGGTGCGGGAAATCCTCAAGCGCGCCAAGGAAGGCAAGGTCGACATCCTCATCGGCACGCACAAGCTGCTGGGCGGCGAGGTGGCCTTCAAGGAACTGGGCCTGATGATTGTCGACGAGGAGCAGCGCTTCGGCGTGAAGCAGAAGGAGTCGCTGAAGAAGTGGCGCTCCCAGATTGACGTGCTCACGCTGACGGCCACGCCCATTCCCCGCACGCTGCACATGAGCATGTCCGGCGTGCGCGACATGAGCATCATCGCCACGCCGCCGCAGGACCGCCGGGCCATCCGCACCTTCGTGATGAAGTACGAGGACACGGTGGTGAAGGAGGCGATTGAGCGCGAGGTGGCGCGCGGCGGACAGGTGTTCTTCGTCCACAACCGCGTGGAGTCGCTGCCCTCCATCGAGACGCAGCTGCGCGCGCTGGTTCCCCAGGTCAGCATCGGCGTGGCGCACGGGCAGATGGGCGAAGGGCAGCTGGAGAAGGTGATGCTCGCCTTCACGGAGAAGAAGTACCAGGTGCTGCTGTGCACCAGCATCATCGAGAGCGGCATCGACATCTCCAGCGCCAACACGATGATTGTGAACCGGGCGGACCAGTTCGGCCTGGCACAGCTCTACCAGCTCCGCGGCCGCGTGGGCCGGTCCAAGGAGCGCGCGTATGCGTACCTGCTGGTGCCGTCGCGGCGCGCGGTGACGAAGGACGCGCAGCGGCGCCTGGAGGTGCTCCAGAACTTCACCGAGCTGGGCGCGGGCTTCTCCATCGCCAGCCATGACCTGGAGATTCGCGGCGCGGGCAACCTGCTGGGCGACAAGCAGTCGGGCGCCATCGCCGAGATTGGCTTCGACATGTACGCGCAGCTCCTGGAGGAAGCCGTCGCGGAGATGCAGGGCCAGCCGCCCAAGGTGCAAATCGAGCCGGACGTCACGCTGCCCATGCCGGCGCTCATCCCGGACGACTACGTCAGCGACGTCCACCAGCGGCTCGTCTTCTACAAGCGCTTCAGCCAGGCCAGCCACCCGGACGAAGTCACGGACCTGCGCGCCGAGCTGGTGGACCGGTACGGCGAAGCCCCGGACGAGGTGGACCACCTGTCCGAGCTGACGCTGCTGAAAATCGACATGCGCGACCTGCGCCTGCGCGGGCTGGAGGTGGGCACCACCCGGCTGGTGGTGACGCTGGGCGCGGACGCGCTGCTGGATGGCTCCAAGGTGGCGGGGCTGGTGCAGCGCTCCAAGGGCGTCTACCGCCTCACCCCGGACATGAAGCTCATCGCCCGCGCGCCACAGGGCGCCAGTGGCCAGGACCTCATCTCCGAGGCCAAGAAGGTGCTGAGGGATTTGAGCCACTGCGCACTGCCGCAGGCGTAGGCGCGGACCTCGGCGGCCGTTCCGCCGCCGAGGCCGTGCGCTGAGGCGGGTGCTTCCGCCCAAGCGCAGTCACTCAGGCTCAGCGCCCGCCACAGAAGTGGGCCACGGCGCGAGCCAGGACGGCCTCGCAGCGCACCAGGTCTTCCACGGGCACGTATTCGCCCGTCTGGTGCGCCACGCGGATGTCGCCGGGGCCGAACACCACCGCCTCCGCCCCCAGCTCCGTCATCTGCGGCGCCTCCGTCCCGAAGGACACCGTCTCCGGCGCGTTGCCGCTGGCCTCCGCGAGGAAGCGCACCACCTCCGCGTCCGCCCGCGTATTCACACCCCGGTCCGTGCGCACCACGCGAATCTGCGCCTCGAAGGCGGGCTCGTCCCGCACCAGCTCCTGGCGGATGGTCTCCAGCAACTGAGACACGCGCTCCGGCGGCTGCCCGGGAATGGGCCGCCACTCCACGACGAAGCGGCAGGCACCGGGGATGACGTTCTTCGCCTTGCCGCCCTGGATGACGCCCACGTTCACGGTAGTAAAGGGCGGCTGGAAGCCCTCGTCGAGGTCCTCGCGCAGCACCGTCAGCGCCAGGTGCTCCAGGCGCTGGAGGAAGCGGCCCGCGCGGAAGATGGCCGACGCGCCCGAGTCCGGGTACGCGCTATGCCCTTCCTTCCCCCGCACCTCCACCTCCGCCAGGCAGTAGCCCTTGTTGGCGCGCACCGGAATGAGGCGCGTGGGCTCGCCGACAATCGCGTGCCGCGCGCGGCCCAGTCCCGCCTCCACCAGCTTCTTCGCGCCCGTCAGACCGACTTCCTCGTCCGCGGTCAGGACCACCATCAGCGGGGCCTTCAACTGCTTGGCGTTCAACGCCGCGTGCAGCGCGCAGGCGATGAAGCCCTTGGTGTCACACGCGCCGCGCGCGTAGAGCCGCCCGTCCTTCTCCGTCAGCCGCAGCGCGTCCGTCCAGGCCGCGTCGTAGGGCACGCAGTCGGAGTGCCCCACCAGGGCCAGCGCGGCGCGGCCGGAGCCAGAACCGCCCTTCACCGCGACGAGGTTCACCTTCTCCACGCCCGCGTCGTCCAGGAACTTCTGGCGCTCCGCGCTGAAGCCCGCGGCCTCCAAGCGCGCCTGCGCGTAGTCGATGAGCGGAACGTTGGGGCGGAAGGACGTGGTGTCCATCGCCACCAACTCCGTCAGGGTGGCCCGCAGCGCGGGCAGCGTGTCACTCATGGGTAAGACCTCCGGGGACGGGTCATGCCACGGCACGCCAGCCCCCGGAAGGCCCTTCCCTCCCCCATGTCTCCTCAGCGAACGGACGCCACCTGGGGCGCGGCCTCCTCCAGCGGAGACAGCGAGTTATCCCCCGCCCCAGGCCGTCCCAGGCCCTTGTGCACCGCGGGCGCAGCCGCGTTCACCGCCCCCACGTAGAAGACACCGTGGTAGCCGTCATCGTTCGTTCCGCCCCACGTGTGCACGAAGAAGCGGTCGCCGTTGTCACGCCCCTTCGCGTCACGCACGCCGCAATCCAGCCGGTCCTTCACGCCCTTGCGGTCCACCGCGCAAATCCACGCCGACCCGCTGTTGTACGCCATGTCCAGCGCCACCACGCTGTCGAGCTCGTCCTTCAACACCAGCCCCATTGGCCGGAAGGACTTGTCCCAGGGCAGCCCCTTCTTCGTGCGCGAGTGGATGTTGCCGGACAGGACGATGTGGAAGCGCTGGGGGCCCGACTCCACGTGGTGCCGAACCGTCGCCGCCATCGCGTCCTCGCGCGCCTGCCCCTGCATCGTCGGGTGGTCGAAGACGAACACATCCACGTCCAGCCCGCGCGAGCGCAGCTGGCGCAGTTGCTCCAGCATGTTCGCCACCGCCTCGCTGCTGCGGCCGTCCGGGTACGGGCTGCGCCAGAACGGCGCCTCCATCAGCTTCAGCCAGTCATCCTCCGCCCCCGCGCTCTCCAGGAACGCCCCCACGCGCGTCTGGCTCTCCAGCGGCAGCTCCAGCCCCACCGTCACCGGCATGCCAGCCACCGCCACCTGGCATGACGCCTGCGCCACGAAACGCGGCACTTCCTGCGTGCCGTGCATCTCCCCCAGCAGCAACGTGCCACCTGGCTTCGCCTGCTTGCCCAACCCCAGGATGGGCAGGCCACATTCAAAGGCCATGGCCTCCGCGCCCGCGTTCGCACTGGGCGTCGTCGCCACCTGCACCGGCTTGGGCGCGTTCTCTTCCTTCATCAGCTTGGGCAAGATGGAGCGGAACACCCGCCACTCCATGACCAGGTCCCGCGAGCCCTGACCCGAACCCGCGTAGAAGGAGTTCTCTCCCCGCGGCGCGGCGAGGCGGGCCTCCCAGTCCTCCACGCTGAGCGTGGGGTCCGACGCGCCCCCCCCTGTCGCCCCCATCATACTCTCTGTCTCCACGGCCGCTTGCCGTTCGGAAAGACTCCCGCCTGTGAGGCCACGGCCCGGCCCCCAATCAATCTCACGGCCCGGAGGACTCAGCGCGGTGCTGGAGCTCTTGGTGATGCGGATGATCCACAGCTTGCTCTTCGTCGGCGTCTCGCGCTTTCCCAGCACCATGTACCGGTGCCAGAAGCTCGAAATCTTCGAGCCGCCGAACTCCTGGCGCCAGTCCGTCTCCAGCACCAGGCTCCCCTTGTCCTCCTTGAAGGGCAGCTTGTTCTCCGTGAAGAACTGCCGCACCTCGGGCCAGACTTCTTCCAGGGGCCGCTCGTAGATGGCCTCGCCATCCGGGATGAACAAGTCACTGAAGGTGCTTCCCTGTCGGGCCGCGCAGCCCACCTGGAAGCACATCAACGTCACCACCGCGAACCACTTCGCGCGCATCGGCCCCTCCGGGAATGAACTCCCGGGGGGAACGTGCCGCGCCCCAATGCCATATCGGAGAAGAACCGACGCTCAGGCGTACAGCCCACGAGACAACACCTGGAACGCGCGGCCACTCTCCTCCGCGAGCGCATGCCGGCCCTCACGGACGACCTCGCGTCCGCCCACCACCACATCGCGCACCGCCGCCTTCTCCGCGCCCAACACGATGGCGGGCAACAGCGATGCGGGCAAGGCGCCCACGAGCGACGGATGGTGCAGGTCCACCGTGAAGAAGTCCGCGGGCGCGCCCGCCTCCAGGACGCCCGTGGCGAGCCCCAGGCTCCGCGCGCCGTCCACGGTGGCCATGTCCAGCAGCCGCGCCGCCAGCCCATCCATGGCGCCCCCGCCCGGGTCCAGCACGGCGCGCCGCAGCCGAGACAGCCGCAAGTGCCCTTCCAGCTGTCGCGCCTCATCCAGCAGGTCCACCGTGGCCTGGCTGTCCGAGCCCAGGCTGATGCGCGCGCCCGCCTTCACCAGCGCATCCGCGGGAACGATGCCGTCGCCCAGGTTCCGCTCCGTGGAAGGACACGCGCACACCGTGGCCTCGGCCCGGCCCAACAGCGACACCTCCTCGTCCGTCAGGTGCACCCCGTGGACCGCCGTGAAGCTGGGCCCCAGCAGGCCCAGGTCCGCCAGCAACTCCACGGGCCTGCGGCCATGCTCCGCCAGACAGGCTTCGATTTCCTTCGGCTGCTCCGCCACGTGCATGTGGACGGGCAGGCTCCGCACGGACGCCCCCGCGAGCGCCGCCAGCCACTCCCGAGGCACCGCGCGCACGCTGTGCGGCGCGAGCCCCACGCTGACCGCCGCGTCAGAGCGCACCTCGCGGGCCAGCGCCTCGACCGAACCCAGGAACGTCTCCACGTCCGGGTCGATGAAGCGGCGCTGCCGCGGATTCGCCGCCACGCCGAAGCCCGCACGGGCGTACCCCACGCGCAGCAGGCAGATGCGCAGCCCCACGTCCCGCGCGGCGCGAATCACCGCGTGCGCCAACGTGTTGCGGTCCGCGTACGGCGTGCCATCGGACTGGTGGTGGACGTAGTGGAACTCCCCCACGGTGGTGATGCCCGCGAGCGCCATCTCCACGAAGGCCTGCCGCGAGGCGACGTAGAGGTCCTCCGGGCTCAGCGACTCGGCGGCGCGGTACATCGCCTCGCGCCAGCTCCAGAAGTCGTCCGCCTCCCGGCCCGATGCCACGTACTCCGTACGCCCGCGGATGAGCCGCTGGAACGCGTGGGAGTGTCCGTTGACGAGCCCCGGCAGCAAGGCCCTTCCCGGCAGCGCGACGGTGCGCGCGCCCGCGGGGACGGATTCCGGGGCCAGGATGCGGCCATCGGCGCTCACCGCGAGGCCGCGCCCTTCGTGGAACCGGCCGCCCGTGTAGAGGAGCTCCGGCTGATAGACAGTGATGTCGCTCACGCCGGCAACTTACGCCAGCGCCACGGGGCGCGCAGCAGCCGCGGCGCGCCCCGTGAAATGCCAGACGTCAGTGGAGCGCGAGCGTCGGAGTCCGGTCTTCCGTCGGAACACCCGAGTTGTCTCCCCCACCCGGACGCCCCAGCCCCTTGTGCACCGCTGGCGCCGACGCGCTCACCGGCCCCACGTAGAAGACACCATGGTAGCCGTCGCCATTGGTGCCCCCCCACGTGTGCAGGAAGAAGCGGTCGCCGTTGTCCCGGCCCTTCGCCTCTCGGATGCCGCAGGCCAGCTGGTCCTTCACGCCCTTGCTGTCCACCGCGCAAATCCACGCCGACCCGCTGTTGTACGCCATGTCCAGCGCCACCACGCTGTCGAGCTCGTCCTTCAGCACCATCCCCATCGGCCGGAAGGACTTGTCCCACGGCAGGCCCTTCTTCGTGCGCGAGTGGATGTTGCCCGACAGGATGACGTGGAAGCGCCCCGGGCTCGACTCCACCTGGTGCCGGACCGTGGCCGCCATCGCGTCCTCGCGCGCCTGCCCCTGGGCCTTCGGGTGGTCGAAGACGAAGATGTCCACGTCCAGTCCGCGCGAGCGCAGCTGACGCAGTTGGTCCAGCATGTTCGCCACCGCCTCGCTGCTGCGGCCATCCGGATACGGGCTGCGCCAGAAGGGCGCCTCCATCAGCTTCAGCCAGTCATCCTCCGTCCCCGCGCTGTCCAGGAAGGTGTCCACCCGCGTCTGGCTCTCCAGCGGCAGCTCCAGCCCCACCGTCACCGGCATGCCGGCCACCGCCGTCTGGCAGGCCGCCTGCGCGATGAAGCGCGGCACTTCCTGCGTGCCGTGCATCTCCCCCAGCAGCAGCACCCCACCCGGCTTCACCTGCTTGCCCAGACCCAGAATCGGCAGGCCGCATTCGAAGTCCATGGCCGCCGCGCTTCCCTCCGCGTCAGGCGCCATCGCCACCTTCACCGGCTTGGGCGCGTTCTCCTCCTTCATCAGTTTGGGAGAGATGGCGCGGAACACCCGCCACTCCATGACCAGGTCCCGCGAGCCCTGCCCCGACTCCGCGTAGAAGGAGTTCTCCCCCACCGGCGCATCCAGCCGATCCTCCCAATCCTCCACGGAGAGGCCCGGGGCCGAGGAGCCACCTCCTGCCTTGTCACCGATGATGCGCGCCACCCCCCAGTCCAGCTCACGACCCGCCGGGGCCAGCGCCTTGTTGCGGCTCTTGGTGATGCGGATGATCCACAGCTTGCTCTGGGTGGGGGACTCGCGCTTGCCCATCACCATGTAGCGGTGGAAGAAGCCGGACACCTTCGAGCCACCGAACTCCTGGCGCCACTCCGTCTCCAGCACCATGCTGCCCCGGTCCTCGCGGAAGGGCAGGTTGGCCTCCGTGAAGTACTTGCGCACCTCCGGCCACATCTCCTCCACCGGCCGCTCGTAGATGGCCTCCCCATCCGGGATGAAGAGGTCGCTATAGGTGCCAGCCTGATGGGCACAGCCCGTCATCAGGCCCGCCAACACAACCGCCGCGAAGACCACCGAGCGCATTCGTCCCGTCTCCTCGTAGAGCCCCAGCGGGAGCGTAAACGAGGACCGGGCCCCGACATATCGGCCCGGGAGGGCGGCTCAGGCGGGGGCTTCGGAGCCCTCCTCGGCGATGGCGCGTGCCCGCTCCCAGGGACGCGTCCGGACGGCGTCGCGAATCCACATCACGTGGCGCCGCTCGTCCTCCCGGTGCTTTTCGATCAGCGCCCGGACCTCGGGGCGCCAGTCGAAGCGCAGGGCGACGTCATAGGCGCGGTTGGAGAACTCCTCGTTGCCGAGCATGGCCACCAGCGCGGCCTCGGTGCCCATCATGCTGGACATCGCCGTCAGGCCCACCATCGCCGTTCCCTTGAGGTCCAGGCGCAGCTCCAGCGGCGTCCCGCCCGCCTCGTGGATGAGGGCGTTCAGGTCCTGTACGTGCCGGACGTGGTCGATTCGGAATCCATTGAGCCGCTCGCGGACCAACGGTTCCGGAATCCGGGCCAGGGCCGCGTCGTAGGCACCCACGGCATCCGCGTCGAGCTGGGCCAGGCTGCGCAGCCGGGCCACTTCCGATTTGTCGGCCATGTCGAACTCCTGCGCTAAGGGGCTCGGGCAATGTGAGAAGGCTGTTCCCGCAAACCAACCCACCTCCTGGACGCGCTGGCTGTCCGCCCCTGGGGCAGGCGGACAGCCAGGGCCCAGGTCCTCAGGCGTGCACGGCGTCAGAGGGCGCGCGCGGCTGGGCGGCGTGCTTCCTCCGCGCGGCCCGGCGATGCTTGAGGACAATCACCGCCCCCAGCACCGCGCTCAACAGCATCAGCGCGTTCGTCACCACGAAGACCCAGTTGCCGACCTTCCAACTGTAGAGCGTGAACCCCACGGAGGCCGTCATCTGCCCCACGAAGAGCCACTTGGACACACCCTCGCTCGAGCCTGACTTCCACTGCTTGTGGACCTGGACAGTGATGGTCAACAGCAGGACGAATGAACTGAACCAACCCAGGGCTTCGGCCCCCATGCACCCTCCTGGCCACAGACGATGTGCATGCGCCCTGCCGTGTGCAGCACGCCCGTCACCCCACCGGACCGCCCACCGCGCTCAGCCTGTCCGCGCCGCCGCCTCGCGGTGTCGCGCAATCCATGCCCGCGCCTCTTCAGCCGAATCCACGTAGGCCGTGTCGAGCCGCATCCCGCCGCTCAGCATCGCGCCCACCATGAGGCTCTTGGTGGTGGCCTTCTGCTCCATCGCCGCGCCGATGTAGACGACGCCCAGGAACCAGCCCGCCTGCGCGTGGTCCACCAGGTAGCGGCGCGACTCCGGACTGAGGTGCGAGTCCGTGATGTCCGCGGCCAGGTAGAAGCGCTGCGCGTCCGCCATCTCCCGGTACACGCCACACGACCAGACCGACGTCTCCAGGGTGATGCCGCCCCGGAAGCGCGCCCAGAGGATGTCCGGCGCTTCGAACCACGCTTGCTGCTCGCCGTGACGCCACTCCCGGTTCAGGCTCATGGGCCTCCCACGCTGAGACAGGCGCCAGGATAGCCCCGGCCCCAGCGTGGACCCAACAGCCTCCCGGTGCGGACCGTCAGAAGCCGAGCGGCAACACGAAGGCCGTGCCGTTCTGCGTCCCCGTCCGGTAGCTGCGCGGCGCGCCGATGACGAGCATGGGCGGCGAGCTGCCGCTGCCCGGCATCATCGACATCGCCTGCCCCAGCGCCGAGCGCTCCGAGCCATCTCCCACCACCATGAGGAACGGTGAAAGCGCGCCCTGCTGGCCAACCCCGCCAGCATAGAGAAACACCGCGCCACCGCCGTCGGACGCCTCGGAGGCGCCCGGCGCGCTCACCAGCAGGTCGGGGATGTTGTCGCCCGTGAGGTCCGTGCCGCCCACCAGCCGCGCGCCGAAGTTCACCGCGCGGTGGCGGTGGACCAGCACAAGGGGATTGAGGCCGTCGCCCAGCGCGCCCACCACCAGCGGCGAGCCCGCGGACTGGAGCGCCTGCATCCGGTTCACCAGCACCGTCTTGTCGAAGAGCAGCACCACCGGCTGCGTCACGCCGTTGAAGGGAACGCTGGTGGCGCTGATGGCCACGAAGTCGCGCGTGTCGCCCAGGAACCGGCCCGCGCGCGTCATGCTCAGGCCCAGGCCCATGTTGGTGAGCTGCACCTCGCTGTCACCGGCGATGCGCCACACGGTGGCCGTCCTGCGCCCGCCGCAGCGCGAGCCGCTCGCGTCGAAGCCCAGCAGGATGGCCACGCCCGACCGCGAGCCCTCCGCGTAGCGCCAGGCCAGTTCGTCACAGCCGTCGCCGTTGAGGTCGCCCAGCGACACCGGCGCGAACGTTTGAATGTCCATGGACGGCATCGTGTAGACGGGCTCACACATCATGCTCAGCTTCGCCAGCGACGCGTCCTCGGGCGCGCGGCCCAGGAACACCTCCATGCCGTCGTTGCGCAGCAGGCCCACATCCTGGCGGCCATCGCCGTTCAAATCAAACCCACCCGCCACGCCGCGCCCGATGCCGGTGCGCCGGCAGAGGGCCTCTGGCTCCAACGTGCAGTCCGCGATGACGTTCGGCGCGAACAGCCGGTACGCCGGCTTGAAGCTGCCGTCCGGCTGCCCCAGTGACACCAGGGCGCCGCCCACCGACTGGGTGCCGCTGGTGACACACGCGGCGGGCACCGACGTGTATGTGTTGTTGAGCTCGTTGTTGGAGCTCGTGGTGCCCGTGCCCGGCACGTAGAAGTTGGACGCGCCCACCACCAGGTCTGGACGCCCGTCGCCGTTGAAGTCGGAGAAGGCCACGTCCACGCCCACGTTGCGGCCCGCCTGGTGCGGCGAGGGCAGGCCCTCCTCCACCACGGTGGCCTGCGCGGGCGCCGACACGTCGTGCACGTAGGCACGGCCAATGGTCAGGGCGTTGCCGTCATTGCTGGTGCCGGGGCCGGACCAGCCCGGCGCGCCCGTGAGCACCAGCGGACGGCCCTGCGGGCCCTGAGCGATCGCCACCGCCTCGCCGAAGCGCTCCACGCTCGGCTTCGCCGGCACCCGGACGCTGGTGCGCGTCCACTCCGTCACCGACGCGCCTTGACGGTGGTACAGCTCCACGCTGCCGGTGAAGGCCCCCTGAGGCGAAGAGGACCGGCCCGCGAAGGCCACCAGCGACGGGTTCGCCGCGGGGCCCCAGGTCGCCAGCCCCGAGCCCAGCGTGTCCGACACCGCCGTCCCGTTGATGACCGTCAGCGGCCGGTTGAGGATGCTGCCCTGCGTGAGCGTGGCCAGGGGATAGACGAGAATCTTGCCGCTCCAGCGCAGCGTGCCGCTCCCCACCCCCGAAGGCGCGGACGCGTACGGCGCGCCCAGGAGCAGCTCCAGGCCCGGCTCACCGTCGACGTCCATCACCGCCCAGCTCCGGCCCGCGTTGATGCCGCTGGCCTCGCCGTAGATGCGAGCGAAGGCCGCCTCGCGCGTCACCTGGGGCGGCCGGTTGGCGGGCTCGCCGGTGGCGGAGTAGCCCGTCAAATCGAACAGCAGCGCGCCGCCCGAATCGCTGCCGGACTGCAGGCCCCCGCTCGAGCGCAGGTCCGGCGAGTCCGCCCGGTCCGCCACCGCCAGCAGCAGCGGAGGCCGCGTGCCCTCGGCGGGGATGACGCCCAGCCGCCACGTGCCCTCGTTGCTGTCCGCCGTGTTGGCCGGCAGCACGTACACGTCCGGCGAGGCCCGGAAGCGCGCGCCTTGCGCGCGTGCCAGGAAGACGGAGATGGCCATCTGCGCGCCCGACACCGCTCCGGACGCGTTGTACCGGGACACCCGGCTCAGCGCCGCCAGGTCCACCAGGCCGTCCCCGTTGAGGTCGCCCGTCACCATCGCGCGGCCCAGCTCGGTGCTGCTGCGCGACACCAGGGCGCCGTCTGGCGTCAAATCCCAGCCGCCCAACCGCACCGTGGGAAGGTCCGGCACCGGCGAGCTCCGCGTCGACGCGTAGATGTCCACCGTGCCGCGGTTGCGGATGGCGTTGGTGGGGGCCAGGTCGCCCAGCGGCGAGCCCACCACCACGTCCAGGTCGCCGTCGCCCTCGAAGTCCGCGATGGCCATGCCCGAACCGAACGCCGCGTTGCGGAGCAGGCCGGTGAGCTGCTGGCGCAGCGGCGCCGGCGCCCCGCTTCGGAAGGTGTAGAGGTACACCGCGCCGGCGTTGGTGACGGCCACGTCCGCGCCCGGCGAGGACACCAGCAACTCCGCGCGCCCGTCCCCATCCAGGTCGCCCGCGGCCAGCGCGTCACCGAACTGCGCCGTCTCCGTGGTGCCGGTGAGCACCCACGTGGGCTCCGTCGGCAGGCCACCGCTGCCGCCCTTGAAGATGAACACGGCGCCGCCCGACGGTTCGTTCAGGTCGCTCTCGCGCTGCCCCACCGCCAGGTCCAGGTGGCCGTCGCCGTCGAAGTCCGCCGTCACCAGGGTGGCCGCGTCGGACAGACGGCCGTGCGGCAGTCCCGGCCGCGTCAGCTCGTCCAGCACGCGCACCGACACCCGCGCCGTGTCCCCGGTGAAGGGGTCCGCCGCGTTGAGCACCGCCACGCCGGTAGCGCCGGGCTCGAGGGTCAGCCGGCCGCCCGCCAGCGTCCCGGGGCCGGACTCCTTCGTCCAGTTCACCCGGTCACTGCCACCGCGCGTGGCCAGCGGCACGGACGAACCCGAGGGCACGGCGAGGAAGGCCGGCGCTCCGGTCAGCCGGGCATGGGTGCGGACCTCGTACTGGAGCACCACCTCGTCCCCTGTCTGGGTGTCGCGCACGGTGATGACGTCCAGGCCCTCACGCGTGCCGGCCGTGTAGAGGCCACCAGGCGACAGCGTGGCGCCGGAGCCGTCAGCCGACAGCAGGTACATGGCCGAGCCCAGCACGCCGTCCGTCGCCACCTGGAAGGAGGTGCCCGGCCGCAGCTCCGCGCGCACGGGCGCGACGTTGAAGGTCGCCGCCACGTTGACCTGCGTGGTGGCGCTCACGCCCGGGCAGCGCGCGTCCTCCACCACCAGCGTGTCCGTGCCCGGCGTGCGCCCCGCCAGGAAGCGGCTGCCCACCAGCTCACCCGAGGAGCCTCCCGGCTCCAGCAGGTAGGTGTAATGACCGCTGCCGCCGGTGGCCACCAGGGCCACGGGGCTCGACACACGCACGCGCGCGGGCTGCGCGGTGAGCGTCAGCGCGGCCAGGCCCGTGCATGGGTCCGTCTGGTGAGGCTGCGCCACGCGCGCGGGCGCAGGCTCATCCGAGCAGGCCGCGGCAAGGAGCGCGAGGAGGGGGGCCGCGCGGGTCAGTCGGGACATGTCAGGTACCTCGAGGGAGACTGCGCGTTGCTTCAGGGCCTGGCGCCAGAGGAGGCCCAGCGCTGGATGCGGGAGATGAGCTCGGGGTCCATGGGACCGTCGGCGGGCATCCGCTGGTCTCTCACGGCTTCGGTGATGATGGGCGCGTTGGCCCGCCACAGCTCATAGCTGTCGAGCGAGCGCGCCGCGCTGGAGCTGTTGTGGCAGTTGCGGCACCGCGCCTCGTGGATGGGGCGGATGTCCTTGTCCCAGCTCAGCGGCCCCGACGCCAGGGGCGCATAGTCGAACGGCACCGAGCGCCGCGCCTCCGAACCATCCGCGTAGCGCGCCACCACGGACAGGACGTAGCGGCCGGCCTCCAGCGACGCGAAGGAGTAGGCGCGGTGCGTCCCGTCGGCCTCCAGGCCGCCCAGGCTGTAGTCCGGCCCCTCCGTGGGAATCTCCGAGTTGCCCAGCTGGTAGACGACGCTCTCGGGCGCTCCGCCCGGCGGCATCACCGCGCGCACCACCAGCCCGTCATTCACCAACTGCATGCCCTGGTAGAGCCCCCGGAGGCGCGGCACCAGCACGTGGCTCAGCGCGACGGACACCCCGCCCTGCTGCACCCAGACGCTGCCGCTCTCGTCCGCGGCGATGAAATGGAAGTCCCCGGCGCCGGCGTCCTTGGCCGCGCGCCAGACGTTCGCGTCCGCGTCGTACTGGAGCAGCGAGCCGCCCGTCTTCACCCACAGGAAGCGGCCCGAACCCATCAACCGCTGCGGCTTCTCCGGCAGCTCCACGCGGCGCCAGCCGTCCTTGCCCCGGCGCAGCAGGGACTGGTTGGTGAGCGCCCACAGCTCACCGGCGGTCCCCACCGCGGGCCCGATGCCCGCCAGGGCCTGCAGCGACTCACCTTCCGCCAGGGGCGCGCTCGTGGTGTGCACCCGGTAGTGGGTGGTGCTGAGGGCCACCGCGACGCTCAGCCCGCCGTCGTGCAGGAACCACACGCCGGGCAGGTTCTCCGGTGAAGGCGCCGCCGCCAGCGAGGTGATGGCCTTCACCGACACGCCGTCCACCTTCAACTCCGCCAGCGTGCCCTCCTGCAGGCGGAACAGGCCGCGCGTGTGCGCCAGCCACACCGCGCCGTCCGCGGACTGCGCGGTGGCGATGACGCCCTGCCCCAGCGCGTCCCGCCAGGGCGGCGCGATGAGCCACCCCGACTCCGCCATGAAGAGCCCGGTCTGCGTCTCCACCAGGGCGCTGTGAGGCCCCAGCCGGAAGACGCCGAGGATGCCGCCCGCCGCCACCTCATTGTCCGGGTGTGGCTCCAGCGCCCCGTACGTGCCGTCCAGCCGCAGCCGGACCAGCTCGCGCGAGGCGGTGGCGAAGACACCCCCGCCCGCCTGGTCCGCGAAGCCGGAGACCGGTGCCAGGGCCGTGACGGCTGGGACCTGGACCGGCTGGAAGGGCGTCGGCTCGGGCTTGTCGAGCGGAAGCGAACGGTCCTCCCCGCATGCCCCCAGGACCACGAGCGAGAGCAGGGAGAGGACGGCGGAGGCGGAAGCCCTCGGATGGATGCGCATGCGAAATGGACGGCTCAGGCGAGAATGGGACGCAGCGGTTCGACGCGGGTGATGCTGTAGTCCAGCCCCGCGGACGCCAGCACCGTGGCGATGACGTGCTCGGGGAGGATGTTCTCGCCGTTCGGGTCCGACGCGCCGTTGCGCAGGTCGAAGGTGCCCGGCGCCATGCCAATGTCGCCGCTGCGGCCGAACACGAAGTTGTGCTTGATGCCGGCCCCCATCAGCAGCGCGGAGTTGCTCAGGTGGTGGTCACGGCCACCGGAGCTGTTGATGAGCGGCGTGCGGGAGAATTCGGAGAACACCATGATGGTGGTGTGGTCCATGAACTTGCCACCCGCGGGATGGTCGCTCTCACGCAGGTCCTTCACCAGCATGGCCAGGGCGTCGAAGCCGCGCCGCTGATTGTTGGCCTGCGTGAGCTGGCTGCCGAAGTGGGTGTCCAGGCCGCCCGTGAGGTTGATGGTGACGCACTGGGCGATGCCCTTCTTCAGCGCGGTCGCCACCGTGGCGGCGCGGCCGCGCTCGCCATTCACGTCGGTGGCGCTGGTTAGGTTGTACTTCGTGCGGATGGCCGCCATCTCCGCGCTGTGCGGCTGGTTGGGCCCAACGAGGAAGTCGAACGACTTGTCCAGTCCCTGGGACTGGATGAGCCGCATCTGCTCCTGGCTGTTGGAGTAGGTGGTACCCACCCCCCGCGCGCCATAGGCCGCCTGCTCGCAGTTGACGGGCTGGCCGCGAAAGTCGAGCAGCTGCTTCTCGAGTTCGCTGTCCAGCGCGTCCGCGCTGCCCTTCAGCGTCAAAATCAGGTCGTCCCGGCGGCTGACGCGCAGCGCGTTGGCATAGCCGCCGTACCGGTCGTTGTACGACTCCACGTTGTAGGAGATGGAGGCAATGGGCACGCGCGGCTTCATCTGCCCCACGATTTCAGTCGCCGTGGAGGAGCCACGCGCGGCGCTGCCAATGGGCATCTTCCCGGTGAGGAAGTAGCGGTAGCCCACCTCGTGGCCCAGCGTGTTCATGTTGATGCCGCGCACCACGGTCATCAAATCGTAGTGCCTGGCCAGCTCGGTGCCCACCGCGGGCCCGAAGTCGATGTTCGACCGACCCACGCCCGGAAGCTCGGCGGGGATGAGCGGCCGGGATTCGAAGCGGGCGTCGTTGATCTGGTCGTAGCCGGGGAGGATTTTCGTCTCCGAGGCACGGTCCGCGGTGAACTCGGTCGGGTCCCTCGGGTCGAAGGCCAGCAGCTGGTCCCATCCACCGTTGAAGTAGACGAACACGAAGCAGCGGTCCGCCGGCGCCATCTCCGCCGCCTGGGCGAAGGCGCGGAAGGGCAGCCCACCCAACAGGGCGGAACCCATGAAGCCAGCGGTGGCCTTGAGGAAGGTACGGCGCCCGTGGGCACAGCCCTGGGAGCAATTCTCGTCGTGGCGGTTCTTCTTCATCGCGGTCACTCCGAGCTTCAGTAGGTGATGAAGCGCGGGTCCGTCAGCATGGCGATACACACCACGGCCAACGTCTCATGGCGCTTGGAAGAGGAGAGGGTCTGCACCCGGCTCGCGGCCTGGGTGAAGAAGGACGCCCACTTCGTGAGCTCTTCGCCCGACAGCGGCGCCCCCCAGAAGCGGGTGGACATGTAGACGAGCTGCGCGCGCACCTCCGCGTCGGTCAGCTTCGTCAGGTCATCCCACTTCTCCGGCAACAGCCGGCCCATGGTGCGGGCCGACGCGTCCGTCATGCGCATCTCCGCGGACGCCTGGCTGATGCACACCTTGCGCGCGCCATCCTCCAGGAACTTGGCGAACACCAGGTTGGGCTCGATGTTCTCGCTCACCACCAGGGCATAGTCCGCGCGCCCCATGGACGTGGCGCGCGAGTCCAGTTCGCTCCAGCGCTGCCCCACCGCCCCGACGATGGCGGCGTCCAGTTGGGCCACGGTGAGCCGGCGCGGGGCGCGGCCCACGCTGCCGTCCTGGACCTCGGGGTCCGGCAGGGGCGTGAAGTCCCCAGGCTGATGCGGGTTGGCGATGGGCTCGATGATGCCGTCCGTGGACTGCGTGTCATCCTTCGTGCAACCGGAGGCCAGCGCGAGCAGCGCGGCGGTCAAAACGAGGCGGCGCATCAGTCAATCCTCCGGTAGGCGTCGGACGTCACCACGCGCTCGATGAGCGCCTTGAGGCGGTGGCCGTTGCGCGCGAAGTCCTGTGCGAAGGGCACCAGGTACATGCGCTGCTCCTCCGCCGTCATCGGGCGGCCGAGGAACTCGGTCCAGATGCGCCGCACCGTGCAGCGCTCCAGGTCACCCGACTGGAGCATCTTCTGCACCAGCAGCGCGGGACCGGCCTCGATGTTCTGCTCTTCGTCCGCCGTGCGGTACAGGTACGTCTTGAGCATGCCCAGGCTGCTGGCACCATCCCCGTCGTAGGCCTGCATGATGTACTGACTGCACTCGCCACCGCAGTTGGTGTCGTTGTTGAGGGCGCAGTCGCGGCACTTCGGGTCGTAGCGAGGGAACTGGTCGGGCGCGAGGAACTGCGCGGAGCGCTCCGCATAGCGGCCCCAGTGCGCGCCGGTGGGCTCCATGGTGGCGTGGCAGTAGTTGCAGCCGCAGCGCACCGCCAGGTTGTTCTCGCGGTTGCACGCGTCCTCCGGCGCGGGCGACGAAGCCCCCGGCGGCGGCGCGAACGTCTTGCAGAGGAAGGCTTCGTAGAAGTGGTTCACCCGCGCGCGGTGCGTGGGGAAGCGGTAGAGGAAGGACGGCGTGGTGAGCACGCCCGCGTGCCCCTCGTTACGCGTGTACTCCGCCCAAGCCTCCGTGTCGTTGTAGGCCACCACCGGCACGGCGCCCTGCGCGGTGGGCGTCGTCACGTTGAAGACGCCCACGCCCTGCTGGCTGCGGAAGTACTCGGAGAGGGTGCCGTTCACGAACGAGCGGCGCGTGGTGAGGATGTTGAAGTAGGGCTCGTCGCGCTGCACCACCGACTCGGCGATGCGCAGCGGCTCCTCGTTGAAGGCGGCCACGCGCAGGCTGTGCACATCCCGGATGTCCTGCGCGGTGATGGCGGGCGTCTCGCAGCGGCGCATGCCCACGCCGCAGCCGCAGCTGCGGTCGGTGGAGAAGCGGGACGTCTCACAGGACGCCATGTTCCAGGGGTTGTGGGTGCGCTCCTGCGCGTCGATGGCGCACACCTTGACGCTCTCCGGCGTCTTGTCGGTGGCCCAGTAGGGCGCGGCCTTGTTCACGAAGCCCTCGCGCAGGACGCAGCCGCGCTGAACCCCGTAGTTGCCCTTGAGTCCATTGCGCAGCTCCAGGTCCAGCGTGCAGCGCTTCAGCTCGGTGAGCGCCGGCTTGGAGTCCGGGTTCGGGTGCTTGAACGCCTTGATCTTGGCGCCATCCATCTCCTTCACCGTCAGCGCCCGGGTCGTGGTCTTCGTCGGGTCCGGCTCGCAGATGAAGGCCCCCGCGCCGCTGCCCGAGCCGCGCTGGTCACAGAAGTAGAGGTACTCGTGCTTCGGGTGGCTGGTGCTCAGCAGGTCCGAGCACTTCGCCGTGCCATCCGGCGTGGTCGGCGCGAGCGGCGTACACGCGTAGTAGTTCGTGTCGTAGTCGTAGCTGACGGCCAGCGGCACGCCCTCGTCGTCGTGGCACTTCGTCCGGGGACGCTCGGTGAGGGGCGCCGCGTGCGCGTCTGGCTGCTCCGCCGTGAGGCACTGGTCCTGCGCGATGTCTGAGTTACACGTCGCGCCATTCGCGCCGCGCAGCGTCGTGGCGGGATTGCCGGCCACGCCATAGGCGGTGGCAATGCCGTTGCCCGTCACCCGCGAGTTCTGGTTGTTGTTGAGGCTTCCGGAGAGGTTCGAGCGCAGCAACGCGCGGTGGTAGTTGCGGATGCGCGCGTTGAACTCGTCCTTCGTCATCATGGCGCGGATGTCTTCCACGCCGATGGAGCCCTTGGCCTGGGCGGCCTGGTACTCCTCGTAGGTGGGAGGACGGCCGAGCAAGTCCAGCGACAGCTGCCGGAGATGCCGTTCCAGGGGCACCTTCGCGACAACTGGTGAACAGACAGCCTCCTCTTGAGCGGAGGCTGGCAGGGCCAGAAGCAAGGCGGCACCAGCCAGGCAGGCAAGGTAGCGCACACGGAGCACGGGGGACCTCCGGAAGGGGGGGTCGGGGGGACCGTTCTCAGTATGCAGGAATTACAGTTTCAGTATCCAGTAGTACCCAGTGGAACATTTCATCCCACATGTATTCCCTAATAGTGTCAGCCAGTTAGCAAGGGTTGCAACGAAGCCCGCCACGCGAGACATAGGGCCCATGTCGAACGCCGCCCCTGCCGCGCTGCCGCCCCGGGTGAGTGACCGGGCCTTCTTCATCTTCACCGCCGTGGTGTCCGCGCTGGCATTGGCGTTCATCGGGTGGATTCTGCTGGTGCGCGGCGGCGGCCCGGTGGAGGGGGTGAACCTGCGCTTCCTCCCAGCGGTGAACGCAGGGCTCAACGCCACGGCCGCGGCGCTGCTCATCGGCGGGTGGGTGGCGATCAAACGAGGCGCGCGGCAGGTCCACCAGTACCTGATGGTCTCGGCCTTCACCGCGTCCGCGCTCTTCCTGGTCTGCTACCTGTCCTACCACTTCGTGCATGGCGACACGCGCTACGTGGGGGACTGGCGTGGGCTGTACCTGTGCATCCTGGCCAGCCACGTGCTGCTGTCCATGCCCGTGGTTCCCATGGCGCTGGTGGCCTTCTACTTCACGTGGCGCAAGGACTTCGTGCGGCACCGCAAGGTGACGCGGTGGCTGGCGCCCATCTGGGTCTACGTGTCGGCGACGGGCGTCGTCGTGTACTTCATGCTGCGTGGCAGCGCGCCCGCCGTCCTGTGACGCGCTGAAGCCGGGCGACGACGAAGCAGTCAGGTGGGGGCTCCCGAACGCACTGCCCCAGGTCGATGTCAGGCGGAGACGGAGGCAGGTGCCTGTCCCTGTCGCAGCCAGTCAGCGAAGGCGTCGAAGGTGTCTTGCGCGCCCGTCACCACGCGGGCATCGAAGGTGTCTTCCGTCGCGGAGATGGAGGCCTGGTTGACGGCGTCACCGAAGGCACGCCACCGGGGCCCGACCTCATCTCCGTACGCGCGGAAGAAGGAGAAGTCGCCCAGGGACACGCCGTCGAAGTGGCGGCGCAGGTGCCGGAGGATGAGCTGGCCGCCCAGCGTGGAGCCTTCCAGCACATAGAGGCAGCCCAGGGCCTCGGGCACGCCCGCCAGTGAGGGCAGTCCCGCGCAGTGTGGCAACCGTTCGAGCGAGGCGGCGTCATGGCCAAGCGCGCGAAGGTCCTCCTTCAGGAGAGGTACCTTCCAACGCGCGTGGACGGACAGGCCAGGAACCGCTTCAAGGCCCAGCCCGGCGAGCCGGGCCTCCAGCGGAACGTAGAAGCCGTGAAGCGCTTCCAGGTGACGTCGGTACGCCGTGGGCGTCAGGTCCGCATCCATCAATCGCACCTGGGCCTCGGTGCGCTCGTGGTGCGGGCGCGTCTCACTCTTCAGTCGCAGCATCAAGGACAAGGTGCTTGCACGATGCCGCTGTCACTGCCCGGTGGGAATTGGGAACTGTGGCCGAGTGTCCACCTCTCTACCCCTCGGCCGCTCTGGACACGGGCTCTCGAGCGACCACCAGATGTCACGGCCAGCCTCAAGCAAGCCCCACTGCCGCCCTCAGCTAGCATCGAACGCCATGCCATCCTTCTCGCGCAGGGCCATGACGCTGCTGCCACTCCTCGTCCTCTGTGCGTGCGCGGCGACTCCACCCGCGGCGTATGACCTGGAGGACGGCGAACACGCGGAGTCGTGTGCATCCACGGACGACGGCCATTGTGTCGTGCTTGCGTGTGATGAGGGACTGTGCGGCATCTTCGAATGCGGGGATGTCGATGCCAACTCGGTGGCGCAGTCATCTCCAGCCCTTGTGGTAGAGCTGGCTCGGACCTACCGCCCTCCCGCCTTCCGCAATTGGCGAAACATGGGCATCCATCCGGGCGCACGGCCGCGGATGACGTTCCACTTCCGCTACCGCCAGGGATTTCTTCCCGCCATCCCCCGCGTACCGGGCAAGCTCGTGAAGCACCACCTGTTTCCCCAACAGAGGGAGCTTGCACAGTGGTTCACGCAGAATGGCGTGGACATCCACAAGTTCACCATGCTGGTTCCGGAACACATCCACCGCCAGATTCACAGCGGCACGGGCCGAGGCGGCATGTGGAATCAAGCCTGGCGCGACTTCATGAGGGCCAAACGAAGCGGGCCCCTTCCTCCCGAAGTGTTTCACCGCAAGGCCGTCGAGCTCATCTTCCAATTCGAGCTGACCGGCCCCGTGGTGCCGTACAACACGTCCGTTGCGCCGTACCAGCACGGCCCCCAATTCCAAAGCCCCTGACCGCCCCAGGAAGCCCCCATCCCAGGAACGCTCGTGAAGGTATTTGAAGTCGAGGAAGATACGGCCGCCGGTTACACGGGCAGCATTGACGCCATTCATCGCTGGGGACTACCGGGCGTACAGCCCTGCCCGACATGCCGCGCGGGAGGCGGCTCCCCCGCCCTCGCCTATCCCTGCGTCGACCTATCCAGCCTCCCTGCCAGGGAGCAACAAACCCTCTCCGACCCCAGGCCCGTGCCGCGCGATACGATGCTGAAGCTCGTGGAGCGGGTGCGACCATTCGCTCCGGCATGGGCACGACTCGAGCCAGGGGCACAATTCGGCCCGCTGACAGGCCCTGGCATGGGCCGCTTCGGTCCGTTCTATATGCAGAACCCCTGGACCTTCCTGCTCCGGCGCGAAACCTTGGAGGCGTTGCAATCCCACGGATTGCGAGGACTCACAGGCCAGGCTGTCGACGTCCGCTTCCGTGGCAAGAACCCACCGGACCTGATGGAACTGCAACTGGAGCTGCACGGGCGACTCCATCCCGACTGCCTCCCGGCAAACCGAAAGCCCCCCTGCCCGACCTGCGGTAACGAGCCGTTCGACCTGCCCCAGCCCATCATCCTCCAGGCGTCCTCACTCCCCGCAAGCGCGGACCTCTTCCGCATGGAAGACGCATGGACGGTCATCCTCGCCACGGAGCGCTTCGTCGACGTGGCGGCACGACTGAATTTGGACGGAGTGGTGTTCCGGGAGCGGGAGTGCCGCTGAATCGCTCAGCCCTCCCCCCCGAATCTCACAGACAGAAGCCGCTGGCCATGCACGTCCGTCCCAGCCCACACGTCAGGCCGGAGGTGCGGCAGTTGGGCTGGCACGCTCCCGAACCCGTGCCGTCACTGTAGCAGACGTACCCGGGCCGGCAGTCCCCCTGCCCCGTGCCCACCTGCCGCGTGCAGGTCGCCAGACAGGCCTTGAGGCCCGAGGAGGAATCCACGATGTAGCACCGCGAACCCGCCGGACACGCGGAGCTGGTGCAATCCATGGAGCAGTACCCGCCCGGATAGTCCGTCACGCACACGCCCCCGGGACAGTCCACGCTGGAGCCGCACGCACTGCCCACCACCAGCGCCGGGTCATCATCGATGGGCGCCAGGGGAATCAGGTCGAAGCTCACATTCTCGATGCGGTCGCCCGCCTCCAGTTCCAGCGGCTCGAAGGAGTCCACGTTGCGCCAGTAGCCGGTGCGCTCGCCGTCTTCGAAGAAGTTGCCATCCAGGTCGTCGTCGATGGTGGCCAACGCGTAGTACGTCCGCGGCGCCAGGGAGATGCTGTACGCGTAGTCCGCCGAGGCGCGCGCGACAGCGATGGCCTCCTTTGCTGCCTGCCACTCGCCTTGCGCGTCCTGCCACACGAACGCAATGAGGGCGTCCAGGTCATTGGCGGCGCCCGCCACGCCAATCTTCACCGCCACCGTCGCCGAGCCCGCCGTCCCCGAGCCCACCAGGTTCAGCGTCACCACGGTGTCCCCTCCGGCCAGCCCGGATGCATCCACCGCCACACTCAACGGGGCCGAGCCGAAGGCGGGCACTCGCACCGTGTTGCCCTGCGGGAATGACACCGCCGAGGCATTGGGCCCACTGACGCTGGCCGATACCGTCAAATCGCCGCCCCGGTTGCCGCCCACGTTGCTGAGAATGAGCTGCTGCGTCCCGCTGCCCCGGAAGAACAGTGTGGACGTCGTCACGTTGAGCTGAGGGTCCAACGTGCCGGGGTCCACGTTGGCGACACGGGCCAGCGCCGCGCGCGCGTTGACGAGCCCCGCGCCGCAGCCTTCCGGGCACTGCGCGTTGGTGAGCGGCGTGGCGGTCTCCTTCAAGATGCGCTCCGCCACCGCGGCCGTCAGGTCCGGCCGCGACGCCGCCATCAGCGCCACCACGCCCGCGACGTGAGGCGCCGCCATGCTGGTGCCCTGCGAGAAGGCATAGGCCGGCTGCCCGTTCTCATCCAGCACCGTGGACAGCACGCCGTCCGGATAGCCGTCACCGTTCAGGTCCTCGCGCATCTCTCCGCCAGACGCCACCACGTCCACGTCCACGCCGAAGTTGGAGAAGCTGCTGCGCTGGCCCGCCAGACTGGTGGAGCCCACGCAGATGACGTTCTGCTGGTTGCACGGCGTGCTGTTGCGCGCATCCACATCTTCGTTGCCCGCTGCGACGACGATGATGGCCCCGCGTCCCAAGGCCGCGTCGATGGCGTCCTGGTACAGCGCCTGCGGCGGCGCGCTGCCACCCAGGCTCATGTTCACCACCTTCGCGGGGTTCGGATTGGGCGGCACGCCCGGCACGAAGCCGCCCGTGGCCCAGGTGATGGCCGCGGCGATGTCGAAGCTGCTCCCGCCCTTCTTCCCCAGCACCCGCACGGGAAGCAACCTGGCGTTCCAGGCCACGCCCGCGACCCCCACCTGGTTGTTCGTGTCCGCGGAGATGGTGCCCGCCACATGCGAGCCGTGCCACGACGAGCCGCCGCTGGGCGTGTCCCCTCCTTCGTCCCTCGGGTTGCTGTCCCGGCCGTCGCCGTCACCCGCGTTCTGCGGATCCGAAATCATGTCGTAACCCGGCAACACATTCGTCAGGTCCGGGTGCGGAACGATGCCGCTGTCGATGACAGCCACAACGACGTCCGTTGCGTCCGGCACCAGGTCCCACGCGGCCGGCAGGTTGAGCGTGGGGTAGTGCCACTGAAGGCTGTAGCCCCGGTCATTCGGCGCCGCCGTCGCCCGCATCCGCTCGTTGCGCACCGCGTACGTCACGCCCGGCACCTGGGCGAGCTGCGCCGCCCACTCCTGCGTCTTCGCGGCCGTCACCGCCTTGCCATCCAGCGGCTCGTAGCCCACCAGGTGCACATACTCACTCGCGTAACCCTTGTGCACCGCGCGGAAGCCCGGGCGCCGCACCGCCGCCAGCACGCGCTCCGGTGTCAGGCCCGCTTCCTCGAAGCGGAGGATGACGTCCCCGGGAATCGTGGGGGCCTCGCGGGAGGCCCGCTCGAGCGGCGCCGCGCCCGGCTGCGACGGGATGATGCGAAGCCCCGGCACGGCCTTCGGCGCCACCCGAGGCTCGCGCGAGCGCACCGCGTGCATCTCCCGCAGCGTCTCCTTCAGCTTCTCCAGCTCACCCGCGCGAAACGGCGAGCGCACCGTCTGGGAGGCACCGTCGCCAGCGGACCGTTCACTGCTCCGGAAAGGCGTCAGCGTCCCCTGGATGCGCCCGGTCCTGGAGGACGGCTCCCCCGGGTCTTCGTCATCGCCTGAACAGGAGGTGGCGGAGAGCAGCAACAGTCCCATCAACAGCAGGCGACGCATTCGGGCGACCCCTCGGAAGAAACGGAAGGGGCGGCACCCTAGCATCCGCTGCCCGACGGGGCCTCACCACTCAGCTCGCCATCGCCTCGCCGCCGTCTTCCGTGTCCTCTCCAACGTTGCCGTCGGCCGCATCGTCCAGTGCGCCGACATCTCGCGGCACGCCGTCCACGTACGTCACCACGTTGCCCGGCATCGCCGGTACTCGCGGCCCGGGCGTCACCACGCCCGTGAGGTTGAGCGGGTCCACACCGGACAACTGCACCCGCACACCGGACGGAGGCTGACGGCGCACCGAGCGCGCCATGTCCACCGCCTCCGGCAGGGCGAACTGTTCGCCCACGAAGCCCGACACGAAGCGGCCACCGCGCACCTCACCGCGCGCTTCCATGCGGCGGTACACGAAGAGCAGCTCGCGCCACGTGGGCGCCAGCGCCTCGCGCATCACCAGGTCGCGCCAGACGATGCCGTAGCGCTGGAGGAAGAGGCGTGCCAGCGAGTCCAGCACATCGTCTTGCGACTTCGGCTCCGCGGGTGTCAGCAGGCTCCAGCGGCCAGGGCCACCGCGTTGGAGCAGCTTCTGCCGCTTGCGGTGTGCCGGGCTCTGGAGCACGCGCAGGTTCTGCACCGCGTCCGCCGTCACCAGCCCGCGCGCCACCAACTCCCACAGCGCGTCCTCGATTTCGGCGGGCAGCCTGCGCGCGCGCGACACCAGGTCCTGGAAGAAGCAGGCGCCGCGCCGCTCCAGCACCGCCACCACGTCCTTGGCGGCTGCGCTCAGGTCCGGCGGCGTCCACACGTCCCCGTCCGCCAGCACCGCGTGAGGCCGCGCCGCAGTGAGCATCCACTCCAGGTCCTCGCGAAGGGTGAAGGTCAACGACGCGTTGCGCGTGGGCGACGCTCGCGAGCGCGTGGGCGCGGGCTCCGGCGGCGTCACCGGCGCGCCCCGGCGAGGCCCCGGCGCGGGCTTCGCCTCCTTCGTCGTCAGCCGCCCCCAGGCCACCTCACCCGCGTAGCAGGCCCGCTCCAGCAGGTCCGGCGTGTAGCCGCGCATGCGCGCGGGCAGCAGGAAGCGCTCCCACGCGGAGGCCGGCGCCTCATAGCCCTGGAGCAGCCGCACCGCCTTGAGCAGCCCCGTGGAGCCGCGCAGCGCATCCAACTCCTCCAGGTGGTGCCAGCGGAAGAGGAAGCGCATGAAGTCCTGCGCGCTCAGCGGCTCGATTTCCTTGCGCAGCCGCCCCACCGTCAGCCGGTGGATGCGCTGGAGCAGGCGCCGGTCGCACCACTCCAGCGGCGGGCTGACCCCATCCGCCAGTGGGACCTCCAGCGGCCGGAAACGGCCGCGCAGCACGTTGCCCTGGGCCTCCAACTGGTGCATGGCCGCGTTGACGGAGTCCTCGTCCAACACGACGAGCCGGGCCAGCTCCGCCACCGTGGTGGGCCCCAGCATCTCCATGCGTCCGCGCACCACCTGGAGCACGGCGGCGTCCCGCTCCACGGGCCGGTCATGCGCCAGCACCGGCAGCGGCGGCTGCATGGGCGCGTCCGGGAAGAGCACCCGCAGCGCGCTGCCCCGCTCCGCCGACACCAGGAAGCGGCCCGCGGGCAGGTCCATCCACGCCACCCGGCCCTGCTCGAACAGGGGCGTCGCCATGCCGCGCGGCACCTCCTCGGCGGGCAGCAGAATCAGCTGCAACAGCGCGTCGTGCAGCTCGTCCTCGTCGCGCATGGGCGGGGCGGCGTCCGCCACCACCGTGGCAATCGCCGTCGCGTCCAGCGCGCCGAAGGCCGTCACGTCCTCGGCGGGCATGGCGCGGCGCAGGGCCACGTTGCGCACGCGGCGCTCCTCGGCGGGCGCATCATCCAGGAAGGTGTAGGGCTGGCTGTGAATCATCGCGTGCGCGAAGAGGCTGGGCTCCGGCACGTCGCGCGCCAGCAGGCGGATGCGGCCATCACGCATGCCGCGCAGCACCTCGCGCAGGCCGTCCACGTCCATGGCCTCGCGCAGACAGTCATCCATGGTCTGCTTCACCAGCGGATGGTCCGGCAGCTCCAGGTCGCCACCACCGTGGTTGTCCTGGCAGCCCACCTGCTCCGGGAACACCGACGCCAGCAGGTCCTCGCTGCGGGCGCGCTGGAGGTTGGGCGCCACGCGCTTGCCCCCCATCATCCGGTGCAGCGCGAGCGACCGCGTGGCCACCCACCGGAAGCGCGTGCCGAAAATCGGCGCCTGGAGCACCGCCTGCACCAGCACCTCCTCCACGTGGTCCGGGTGGAGGAAGTCGAAAATCTCCGCCAGCGGGAAGGAGTGCTGCTCGCCGAGCGACAGGAGGATGCCGTCTTCCGTCGCCGCCGCCTGGAGCTCGAAGTCGAACGAGCGGCAGAAGCGCTTGCGCAGCGCCAGGCCCCACGCGCGGTTGATGCGGCTGCCGAAGGGCGCGTGGATGATGAGCTGCATGCCGCCCGCCTCGTCGAAGAAGCGCTCGGCCACCACGGTGGTGTGGCTGGGCACCGCGTCGAGCATCTTCTGCCCCGTGCGCAGATAGCCCATCAGCGCGTCCACCGCGGGCGGCGGCATGCGCAGCTCCTTCTGGAGGAACGCCGGCGCATCCTCGCGCTGCGTGAGTTCCTCGCGCAGGCGGCCCACCTGGAGCGACAGCTCGTCCGTGCGGCCCGGCGCCTCGCCGCGCCAGAAGGGCACGTTGGGCGGCGCGCCGCGCGCGTCCTCCACCTGCACCGTGCTGCCCGACACGCGCTGGATGCGCCACGCGGTGCTGCCCAGCAGGAAGATGTCCCCGGGCGAGGACTCCACCGCGAAGTCCTCGTCCAGCGTGCCCACCACCTTGCCCTCGGGCTCGGCGGTGACGTTGAAGGTGAAGGTGTCCGGGATGGCGCCGCCATTGGTGAGCGCGGTGATGCGCACGCCGCGCCGACCCTTGAGGCGCTGATTCACCCGGTCTCTGTGGAGGTGGATGCCCGCGCGGCCCCGGCGCGCCGCCACGCCTTCGGACAGCAGCTCCAGCACGCCCTGGTACTCCTCCCAGGTGAGGTTCCGGTACGAGTACGCGCGCTGGAAGAGGCTGAAGAGCGCGCGTTCGTCCCACTCCTCGCAGGCACACGCGGCGACAATCTGCTGCGCCAGCACATCCAGCGGCTTCTCCGGAATCCGCACCGCGTCCAGGTCTCCCTCGCGCACGGCGTTGAGGAGCGCGGCGCACTCCATCAACTCGTCCCGCGTCATCGCGAAGAGGATGCCCTTGGAGATGCCAGCCTTGTGGTGGCCCGCGCGGCCCACGCGCTGGAGCAACACGGAGATGGCTCGCGTGCTGCCCAACTGCACCACCAGGTCCACGTTGCCCACGTCGATGCCCAGCTCCAGCGACGCGGTGGCCACCATGGCCCGCAACTGCCCGGACTTCAGCTTCTCCTCCGCGGCCAGACGGATTTCGCGCGACATGCTGCCGTGGTGCGCCGCCACGGTGCCCTCGCCCAGGCGCTCACCCAGGTCGTGCGCCACGCGCTCCGCCATCTTCCGCGTGTTGACGAAGACGAGCGTCGTGCGGTGCGTCCCCGTCAGCTCCACCAGCCGGTCGTAGACCTGCCCCCACATCTCGTGGCTGGCCAGCGACGACAGCTCCGCGTCTGGAATCTCCAGCGTCAAATCCCACGGGCGCAGGTGGCCCACCTCCACCCGCTTGCACTCCCGGTGGGAGGCGCCGGTGAGGAACCCGGCGATGGCGTCCAGCGGCTTCTGCGTCGCCGACAGGCCGATGAGCTGGGGCCGCGCGTCCGTGAGCGCCTTGAGCCGCTCCAGCGACAGCGCGAAGTGGCTGCCCCGCTTGTCGCGCGCCAGGGCGTGGATTTCGTCCACGATGACGGTGCGCACCGCGCGCAGCGTGGCGCGCGCCTTCTCCGCCGTGAGGTAGAGGTAGAAGGACTCTGGCGTGGTGATGAGGATGTGCGGCGGACGGCGCACCATCTGGGCGCGCTCGGAGGCCGGGGTGTCTCCGCTGCGCACCTGGACACGCAGCTCCTGCGGACGGAAGCCCTCCGCGCGGGCCCGGGCGAGCAGCTCCTCCAGCGGCTGGAGCAGGTTTTTCTGCACGTCGTTGCCCAGCGCCTTGAGCGGCGATACGTAGAGCACCTGCGTGCAGTCCGGCAGCGTGCCTTCCAGCGCCAGCCGGAAGAGCGCGTCCAGCGCGGCGAGGAACGCCGTCAGTGTCTTGCCACTGCCCGTGGGCGCGGCGATGAGCACGTCCTGGCCCGCCCGGATGAGCGGCCAGCCCTCCACCTGGGGACGGCTGGGCTCGCCCAGTCGCTCCGCGAACCAGCGGCGCACCACCGGATGGAACGGTGCCAGCGCCGGATGCGCCGCGTACTCCGTGGCGAAGTCGAGGCTGATTTGCGGGGCCATGGGCACCTCCACGGCTAGCCTGAACACAGGTACAGCCCGGCGTCAACGCGACAGAACGTCGTGAGTAGGCCCCCACTGCGGGTGCTCCCGGCACCAGGCGGGGGCCCGGCGGGACGCCATCCTTGCGTGCGGGCATGACGCTGACACGTCACGGGAGCAGCGTGACGCGTCATCCGCCACCCGGCACGAGCCACCGCACACAGCGGAAGTCCGTGACGCGGAGCCCACGCGCGGAGGCGCCGCGCCTCGCCGCCAGGAGGAATGTGCCTTGCACATCGCCCCTCGGAACATGAGGAGCGAAAGCTTGAGCCCCACCCACGAGATTCCCCGGGCCCCCGTCGAAACCAGGCGCCCTGAGCCCTGCCGCAACGGGACGCCCGCCGCCGCGCGGAGGGGCGCGCCATGAGCGAAGCCTCCTACGACGTCGCCATCATCGGAGGCGGCCCAGCGGGCGCGGCCATGGCCGTGGCCTTGCGAGACCTGGCGCCCTTCCTGTCCGTCGTGATGCTCGAGCGCACGGATTACGACACACACCGCCCGGGCGAGACCTTGTCACCCGACCTCCGCATTCCCCTGTCCCGGCTCGGTGTCTGGAGCAGCTTCCTGCGCGATGGACACCTGGCCTCGCGCGGGACGTCCTCGTGCTGGAGCCGCGCGGAGCCCCGCGTCCAGGACATGCGGATGTCGCCCTGGGGCTCCGCCTGGCACCTGGACCGGGCACGCTTCGATGAACGGCTCAGCCTGGAGGCAGCCCGGCAAGGCGTCCGCGTCCTTCGCCTCACGACCCTGCTGGACGTCGAGTCCATCGCGAAGGAGGGCTATCGGCTGCACCTCTCCCAACGCAAGACAGGCGCGCTCACGCTGAGGGCGCGCTTCGTCGTGGATGCGACCGGATGGAAAGCCACCTTCGCCATGACCCAGGGCGCGCGGCGCCGCATCCGCGACCGCTGCTTCACCGTTCATGGCACGTTCCAGCTCCGGCCAGGGGAATCGTTCCCCACGGATGCCCTGGTGGAATCCTGTCCGGAAGGCTGGTGGCACTCCGCGCGACTGCCCTCGGACTGTGTCGCCGTCACCCTGGTGGGTGATGGAGATTCCTTGCACGGACTGCGCTGGGCGACGCCGGAACCGTGGACGGCCCTGCTCGAACAAGCCCCCGTCACCCAGGCGAGGCTGGCGGTCTGCGACTTCGCCGGAGAGCCTCTCGTCGCGGCGCCCGTGCTCGTCGGCGAACTCGACCAGATGCACGGTGAGCGCTGGCTCGCCGTGGGCGATGCGGCCTGCACCCATGACCCGCTGTCCGCCCAGGGTATCTTCAGCGCGCTGGACTCCGCGCTCCTCGCCGCCGAAGCCCTGGAGCAATACCTGCGCGGTGAAGCGGATGCGCTCAGCGCCTACGAGCAAACGCTTCATCTGCGCTTCGACGACCACCTGCACAGGCGAAGCTGCACCTACCGCGAGGAGCAACGGTGGCCCGACGCGCCCTTCTGGAAGAACCGGCACACCGCCTTCCCCGCCCTGATGCCCGCCGCGGGGCAGCGCTCCGAGACAGCGCCCACCGGGCTCGCGCCATGAGGCACCGCGCTGCCCCGGCGCCTCTCAGAAAATCCAGAGGCGCTCCTTGGGGAACGCGAGCGTGTAGGCCCCCGGGGCCAACGACTGGCGCGTCGAGGCGCGCAGTGTCTGCCCTGCGGCATGGAACTGGTGCTCCCAGCGCCCGCCCACGTAGATGGAGCTCACCAGCGCGGCCGGGAGCCGGTTCTCCCCGGGCCCGGATGCCAGTTGGAGCTCCTCCACGCGGATGACGCCGGTGGCCGTGTCGCCACCGGAGCCGTCCCCACGCAGCAGGCCCCACAATGACTGGCTTCCCACCTGGAGCCGCGCCTCGCCGTCGCGCCGCTCCACCACGCGGCCGGACAAGGTGTTGTTCACCCCCATGAAGTCGGCGGCGAACAGGCTCCGGGGCTCCGTGTAGAGCTGCTCCGGCGTCCCGTCCTGCACCATCCGCCCACCGTCCAGCAGCATGATGCGGTCGGCGATGGCCATGGCCTCCACCTGGTCATGGGTGACGAAGAGCGCGGTGAGCCCCAGCCGCTTGATGAGCGCGCGAATCCACACGCGCGCCTCCTCCCGCAGCTTCGCGTCCAGGTTGGACAAGGGCTCATCCAGGAGCACCAGCGGCGGCCCGTAGACGAGCGCCCGCGCCAGCGCCACCCGCTGCTGCTGCCCACCGGAGAGCTGGCTGGGGAACCGGTCGCCATACCCCTCCAGGCCCACACCCTGGAGCACCTCGCGCACGGCCCGCTCCACCTGCTCGCGGGGCTGCTTGCGCAGCCGCAGGCCGTAGGCCACGTTGTCGAACACCGTCTTGTGCGGCCACAGCGCGTAGGACTGGAACACCAGCCCCAGGTCACGCCGCTCTGGCGGCAGGTTCACCTTCGCAGCCGCGTCGAACACTGTGCGCTCGCCGATGTGGATGCGCCCTCGCACCGGCGTCTCCAGTCCGGCGACGGAGCGCAGCAGCGTGGACTTGCCGCTGCCGGAGCGGCCCAGCAGCGCCACCACTTCGCCATCTCGGAAATCGGCGGTGATGCCCTTCAGGATGTCATTCGCGCCGAGCCGGACGTGGAGGTCCTCGACGAACAACCGGGCCATGCGGTGACTTCCTTCCGGACAGGGAGCGCGTCCGGCCGGCATCGTGCGACAGCTCGCGGAAGGGGGCCAGCGCCAGCGCGCCCTGAACGGGTGCTCCAGCGCCTCCACCGGCAACCGAGACACTCGGAGACGGAGCGAGTCCAGCAGGAAGGGCGCGTCGCGGCGGCGCTCCCGCCTCAGTGGACGCGACGGGGACCGGCACCGGCCACGGGCGCCCGGCTGGCGACCTTCGACCAGGTGACGCGGAAGGTGGCCGCCGTGCCGTCGAAGGCGATGGGCTTCACCTCCACATGCCCCGCGCCCGCCGACCGCAGCGTCTCCGCCAGAAAGCCCGCCGCGAAGTCCGGCGTGTCCGCCGTGACGTCCTTCATCCACAGCGTGGCGCTGTCCTGCGTGGACTCCTCCACGCGGACCTCATTGAAGTTGTTGCCGGCGCGGACGTTGTACGGCACCCGCTCCAGCGTGCGCCGCGGCCCCAACTGCGTGACGAGCGACAGGCTGGCCCGGCCCACCGACGTCTGCCGGAAGCCCTGGAGGAAGCGCGCGCCCAACGCGAAGCTGGCCTCGTGCGGTGGCAGGGTCGGGAAGACATCCTGCGCCGCCACGCGCAGGAAGGCGCGCCACTGCTCCAATGTGTACTGGGGGCGCAGCGGCTCCGACAGGTCGAGCCCCACCGCCTTCAAGCGCTGGCGTCCATCCCGGGTGAGATACGGCCCGAGCGCCCGCACGAAGAGCGCTTCCACGGACTGAGCGAAAATGAGCTTCTCTGACGCCATGCACGGAAGGTGGTAGCGGCAACCCCAAACGGGGAGTCGTGAGGTGCCCCAACCGTCAGCTACTCATCAACGTGGCAGGCGAATGAGGAAGGTCGTGCCCTCCGTCGCACTGGAGGCCACCTGCGCGTCCCCGTCATGCGCCCGGACAATCTGCCGGGTGATGTAGAGCCCCAGGCCCAGGCCGCTGGGCGCGCCCGCGTCACTGGCCGCGCGCCGGCCCCGTCGCCAGGCGCCGAAGACATGGGGCAGGTCCTCGGCGGGGATGGGCGTGCCACGGTTGTGGATGCGCAGCACCACCTCGCGCTCGGAGCCCTCGGCGCCCACCCACACGGTGCTCTCCGCCGGGCTGTACTTCAACGCGTTGGCCACCAGGTTGCCCACGGCCTGCTCCAGGCGGTCGGAGTCCCACTTCCCCAGGCCATCGCCCTTGGACTCCAGCTCCACCACCCGGCCAGGATGGCTGGCGCGCAGCTCGTCCACGGTGCGGCGCACCACCTCGAACACGTCGCACGGCGAGCGCACCACCGGAATGCCACCGCCCAGCCGCGAGCGCGCGAAGTCCAGCAGTTGGCGAATCATCCGGTCCATGCGCTCGGCGCTGGTGAGGATGCGCTCGGTGAGCATGCCCTGGCGCTCGTCCAGCCCACCCTTGCGCCGCAGCTGCTGCGCGGACATGGACAGCGCGTTGAGCGGGTTGCGCAGGTCATGCCCCAACATGCCGATGAACTGCTCGCGGAACTCCTCCGCGCTGCGCGACTCCGTGACGTCCCGCAGGGAGGACATCACCGCCAGCACCTCGCCGCCGGCCCCCAGCGCGGGCGACAGGACGTAGTCGAAGTACCGCGGGCCCCGGTCCGATCCCAAGACCATGGTGCCGCGCTGCACCTGCCCCGTGCGAAGGGCCACCCGCACCTGTTCGAGGTACGGCGTCAGCGCCCCATCCGCGGCCTGCAGCTCATCCAGTGTCCTGCCCGGTGCATGCACGGCGTGGCTGCCGCGTGAGGCATACAGGGACTGATTGGCCGACAGGACGCGCCCGGTCTCGTCGTAGAGCGCGATGGGGTCCGCCGCGCAGGAGATGGCCAACTCCAGGAGCTGGCGCTGGTGCACCACCTCGCGGGACAGCTCCTTCACCTCGCGCTCGGCCTGGCGCAGCCGGAGCAGCGCGTGGACCTGGGCCACCAGCTCCTCCGGGTCCACCGGCGCCACCAGGTAGCCGTCCGCGCCGCGCTCCAAGCCCTGCGCCCGATCGCCCGGCCCCACGGCCTGTGCGGACAGGTGGAGCACCAGGACACCCTGTGTGCGAGGCGTCTCCTTCAACCTCCGGCACACCTCCAGGCCGCTGATGTCCGGCAGCCGCACGTCCAGGATGACCAGGTCCGTGTCCTCGGTCACCAGGGCAAGCGCCTCCATCCCGGAGGCGGCGTCCACGACGCGGAAGCCCGCGAGCTCCAGCACGCGGGAGGTGACATAGCGGCTGGCCGCGTCGTCGTTGACGTTGAGGATGAGCGCGGAAGTGGGAGGCATACGGAGGTGTGTGGGCCAGGCTCTTTCGTAGCCGCGCCTCCGCCTGAACGCCAGATGTTACGGGCACCAACAGGCGCGCTGTCGGGGCGGGCAGACAAGCGCCTGTCCAGGAACCCAGCAAAAAGTTCATGGCCAGTGCCGAACGCGCCGTTTCGCGATAGGGAAGGCCGCATGCGTCCTCCCTGTCGCCCTCTTCCCGCGGACGGCCGCTTCCTCCAGGCCGTGGGTCCCACTCCGCTCGTCCCCGTACGTCTCCACGAGGAGGGCCCCACCATCTGGTGCAAGCTGGAGTTCCTCAACCCCAGCGGCTCCACCAAGGACCGCATCGCGCGCTACATGCTGGAGAAGGCGTGGCGCCAGGGGGAGCTCGTCCCCGGCGGCGAGGTCATCGAGGCGTCCAGCGGCTCCACGAGCATCGCCCTGGCGCTGGCTTGCGCCCAGATGGGCCTGCGCTTCACGGCGGTGATGCCGGAGGGAGTCACCGGGGAGCGCATCCTCACCATCCGCGCCTATGGGGGTGACGTGGTGCTGGTGCCGCGCGAAGCCGGCGTGCACGGCGCCATCGTGAAGGCGGAGGAGCTGGCGCGTGAGCGCAAGGCCTTCGCGCCGCGTCAGTTCGAGAACCTGGACAACGCCGAGGCCCACCGGGTGTGGACGGGCCAGGAGATTCTGTCGCAAATCCCGGGCGGGCTGGTGCACGGCGTGGTCAGCGGCGTAGGCACGGGCGGCACCGTGGTGGGCCTGTACCAGGCCTTCGCGGAAGCAGGCTGTCCGGTGACGGCCTTCGTGGCGCGCCCCATCGCCGGCCTGGGCTGCGACATCGAATGTTGCAGCTTCAGCCCCCGCGTCCCGGGCGTGGTGGATGGCATGTCCCGGCTGTACCGCGAGGCGGACATGCCGGGCCGCGTTGAAATCGACGTGTCGGACGACGTCGCCATGAGCACCGCCAGGGCGCTCATCCGCCGCGGCTTCCCGGTGGGGCCGTCGTCCGGCCTCAACTACGTCGCCGCGGTGGAAGCCGCGAAGCGACTGGGCCCGGGGGCGCAGGTGGTGACGGTGTTCCCCGACCGCATGGAGCGCTACTTCTCCACCGAGCTCATCCAGCCCAAGCCCGTGCCAACACGCGGCGCGGCATGAGTTGAATGGGAATGGCGCGGCGCGTGCGGAGTTGCACGCGCCGTCACGCCGCGCTATCTGCTGGGCAAGCCCACGCTCATGCTCGTCCGAGTCCTGACATTGCTGGTGGTCCTGGGGCTGCCTCCCATCGCGGGGGCGGCCGAGGGGCTGTTCCATCTCTGCCAGGGCACGGTGAAGCTGGACCTGACGTGTGTCTGCCCCCAGTCGAAGCGGACGAAGGCCGCGCCCGACGCTCAGGAAGCGGGCATCCGTGGCAACCACCACGACTGCTGCGGCGAACTCGCCGTGCAGCTCCCGGCGCCAGAGCCCGTCACCGCGAGCGCACGCCATGCGTGGGCGCTGACGCCCCTGGCGGTGCTTCCCCAGGCTGTCCCCGTGGTGCCGCCAGCGCCCGAGGCCCTGCCCACGTCGTGGGTGCGCATCCGGGGCGTGCATCGCGCCACCGCGCCGCCGCTGTACCTGCAGCACTGCTCCTACCTCATTTGAGACGTCCGGCCCGCATGCGCTGAGGCCTGGCGGGTGGACGTGTGTCCACCGGCCGGATTCCGCCCGCCGCCGGTGACGTCCTTCTCCCGGCGACAGGCTCGTATCCCGTCATCTGGAGCAGGAAGTCATGTCGTCCCATGGAACCTGGAGGCGGTCCGCCACGCGGGCCGTGCTCGCCACCGGCGTCGCTGTGTGGCTGGGCCCCGGCGCGGCCGGAGCCAATGAGCAGCGGTATCAATCCCAACTCGAAGCCATTGCCCGGCAGGCACCGGAGGCACAGGCATCCGAGCCCTTCACGAGCGCCACCGTGCTGGAGCGCGCGGAGCTGGTGCGGCAGGTGCTCGCGCGCAACCCCTCACTGGAAGCAGCGCGTGAGGCGTGGCGCGCCAGTCTCGAACGCTACCCGCGTGAGACGGCGCTCGAAGACCCGATGCTGACCTATGAAGTCGCGCCGCTGAGCATCACGGGCAGCGTGCCCTTCGGACAGGTCGTGGGGCTGAGCCAACAGCTCCCCTTCCCCGGCAAGCGCGGCCTGCGAGGGGAGATGGCGCTGGCGGAAGCGCAGGCGATGCGCGAGGACCGCGAGGCCCTGCGTCTGCGCCTGGCCCTCACGGCCTCCACGCTCTTCGATGACTTGTTCGTCGTGGAGCGCTCGCTCGACGTCACGGCGGAGCACCTGCGGCTGCTCGGGCAGCTCAAGAAGAGCGCGGAGGCCCAATACGTCACCGGCCGCGCCTCGCAGCAGGATCCGCTCCAGGCGGAGGTGGAGCTGAGCGAGGTGCTGCGCGAACAGGTGATGTTCGAAGCCGAGCGCGAGCGGCTTCGCGCCCAGCTCAACGGCCTGCTGCACCGCGCCCCCCAGGCACCGCTGCCGCCACTGCCGGAAGCCATGCCCACGCATGCCGCGGAGTCCGTGCCCGCCGAACGGCTGCAAGACGAAGCGCTGCGCCTGCGCCCGGAGCTGGAGGGCCTGCGGGCCCGGCTCGGTGGTGGCGAGGCCGCCGTCCGGCTCGCGAAGCGCGACTACTACCCGGATGTCATGGTGATGGGTGAGTACAACTCCATGTGGATGGACACGCCCCACCAGTTCATGGCGGGCGTCACCCTCAACATCCCGCTCGACTTCGGCAAGCGGAAGGCCGCTGTGCGGGAGGCCGAATCCGGCCTGAAGCGCCTGCGCCGGGAGGAAGAGCAGCTCATCTCCGACATCCGCGTCGAGGTGGAGCAGGCGCGCTCGCGCGCCGAGGAGGCTCGGCGCGTGGTGGCGCTCTTCCAGGAGCGGCTCATCCCCGCGGCGAAGGACCAGGTGTCCGCCGCCCGCGCGGGCTTCGAGAGCGGCAAGAACAGCTTCCAGGTCCTCATCGAGGCGGAGCGCGGCCTGCGCCGCGTGGAGCTGCGTGAACAGACAGCCCTGGCGGACGTGCAGCGCCGCCGGGCGGAGTTGGACAAGGCCATGGGCCACACCCCGGGACTGCCCCGGAACGGAGAGACGCGATGAGCCCCCCGAACCGCCGCCGCATCGCCCCCTGGCTGGGAGTGGTTGCCCTCGCCGTCCTCGTCGCCGTGGCCTGGAAGCCCCTCGCGGGCTGGTTCTTCGGCTCCACGTCCCACACCGGCACCGCGCCCGCGACGCATGAGGCTCACAGCGGCGCGGGCACGCCGCTGCCCGACGCCGCTTTGGAGTACACGCGCGCGGCCTTCGAGTCCTACGAAGCCACACGGGCCTTGCTCGCGCAGGACACCCTGGAAGGACTCGAGGCCAGGGCGGGAGCGCTGAAGGCCGCGCTCCAGCAGGCCGCCGAGGCCACCCAGGGTCATGGCACGCCGCTGACGGCCTGGCTCCAGCAGGGCGCGGACGGCGCCGCGCAACTCGCTTCGGCGAAGGACGCCGAGGCAGCGCGCCAGCACTTCGCGCGCGTGAGTGAAGCGCTCATCGCCCTGGCGTCCGCCGATCCGCGGCTCCAGGAAGGCTGGCACGTCTTCGAATGCCCCATGGTGGAGGGGGTGAATCAGTGGCTCCAGCGCGAGCCCAAGCTGGAGAACCCGTACATGGGCCGGCGCATGCTGGCGTGTGGCTCCGCCAGCGAGTGGCGCTCGGCCGCTCCCGCGGGTGCTCACGGCGAGGGTGAAATCGCGCACTACACCTGCCCCATGCACCCGTCCGTGAAGCAGCACAGCCCGGGCGCGTGCCCCATCTGCGGCATGGACCTGACCCCCGTCAGCCGCGCCGAGCTGGCGAGCGGCATCATCCGGGTGGACGACCTGCGGCGGCAGCGCATCGGCGTGAAGACGGCGAAGGTGGAGCAGGCCTCCATGGACCTGTCCCTGCGCGCGCTCGGCCGCGTCACCTTCGACGAGAAGTCGCTGGTGGACGTCACCCTCAAGCTGGACGGCTACATCCACGAGCTGCGCGTCAACGCCACGGGCGAGCCGGTGAAGAAGGGCGACGTCCTCTTCACCCTCTACAGCCCGGAGCTCTACGCCGCGCAGCAGGAGTACCTGCTGGCGCGTCAGAGCCAGAGCGCGGCCAACGCGTCGCTCGTGGGCGCGGCGCGCAAGCGGCTGGAGCTGTGGGGCCTGTCCGCGGCGCAAATCGAGCGCGTCGCCCAGCGAGGCCAGCCGGTGGAGAACATGCCCTTCCTGGCGCCCGCCAGCGGCTACGTGCTGGAGAAGAACGTGGTGGAGGGCGCGGCGGTGAAGGCCGGTGAGCGCCTGTTCCGCATCGCCCCGCTGGCGAAGGTGTGGGTGGAGGCGGACGTGTACGAGCAGGACCTGGCGCGCGTGAAGCCGGGCCATCCGGTGGAAGTCACCCTGCCCTACCTGCCTGGGAAGAAATACGCGGGCAGCGTCGGCTACGTGTACCCGTCCCTGCAAGGCGCCACGCGCACCGGGCGCATCCGCATCGAGCTGCCCAACCCGGAGCTGGAGCTGAAGCCGGACATGTACGCGGACGTCCGCTTCATTCTGCAGGGCGGCGCGCCGCGACTCCAGATTCCCGACTCGGCCGTCATCTACACCGGCCCGCGGCGGCTGGTGTTCGTGGACCTGGGCGAGGGCCGGCTGCGGCCCCAGGAAGTGAAGCTCGGCATCAAGGGCAACGGCACCTACGAGGTGCTGGAGGGCCTGTCGCCCGGCGACGTCGTCGTCACCAGCGGCAACTTCCTCATCGCGGCGGAGAGCCGCATCCGCTCCGCCACGGATGACTTCGGAGGCAGCCATGCAGCCCACTGAGAACGGCGGACAGGGCTTCATCGGCCGCATCATCGGTGCGTGCGCGCGCAACCCGTTCCTCACCCTCCTGCTGGTGGGCGGCCTGGCGGCGTGGGCCGTCCACGCGGTTCGCAACACCAAGCTGGACGCCATCCCCGACCTGTCCGACACGCAGGTCATCGTCTTCACCGAATGGATGGGACGTGGGCCGGACCTGGTCGAGGACCAGATCACCTACCCCATCTCCTCCTCCCTGCTGTCGGCGCCGAAGGTGAAGGCCGTCCGTGGCCAGTCCATGTTCGGCATGTCCTTCATCTACGTCATCTTCGAGGACGGCACGGACATGTACTGGGCGCGCAGCCGCGTGCTCGAATACATGGAGACGGCGCGCGGACGCCTGCCCGCGGGTGTGACGCCCATGCTGGGTCCGGACGCCACCGGCGTGGGCTGGGTGTTCCAGTACGCGCTCGTGGACGAGAGCGGCAAGCACTCCCTGGCGGACCTGCGCAGCCTCCAGGACTGGAACGTTCGCTACGCGCTCTCCAGCGTGCCCGGCGTGGCGGAAGTCGCCAGCGTGGGCGGCATCGTCAAGCAGTACCAGGTGCAGGTGGACCCCAACCAACTGCGCGCCTACGGCGTGACGCTGGGCGAGGTGACACGCGCGGTCCGCGAGTCCAACGAGGACGTGGGCGGCCGGGTGATGGAAATCGCGGGCCACGAGCACATCATCCGAGGACGTGGCTACATCCGCTCCACGCAGGACATCGAGAACATCCCGCTGAAGGTGAGCGGGGACGGCACGCCCGTGCTGGTGCGCAACGTGGGCACGGTGAGCCTGGGGCCGGACATCCGCCGGGGTGTCGCGGAGCTGGACGGCAAGGGCGAGGTGGCCGGCGGCATCGTCGTCATGCGCTACGGGGAGAACGCGCTCACCGTCATCGACGCGGTGAAGGAGCGCCTGGAGGAGGTGCGCGCGGGCCTGCCGGAGGGCGTGGAGCTGGTCGTCACCTATGACCGCTCGGGGCTCATCGAGGAGTCCATCAGCACGCTCAGCCGGGCGCTGGTGGAGGAGATGCTGGTGGTCAGCCTCATCATCTTCCTCTTCCTGATGCACGCGCGCAGCGCGCTGGTCACCATCTTCACCCTGCCCCTGGCGGTGCTGCTCGCCTTCATCCCCATGTACTACCAGGAGCTCACCGCCAACATCATGAGCCTGGGCGGCATCATCGTCGCCATTGGCGCCATGGTGGATGCCTCCATCATCATCGTGGAGAACATCCACAAGAAGCTGGAGGCGTGGGAGGCGGAAGGCCGCCCCGGCGAGCGGCGCGAGGTCATCATCTCCGCGATGCAGGAGGTGGGGCCCTCCATCTTCGGCACGCTGCTGGTGCTCACCGTCGCCTTCCTCCCCGTCTTCACGCTGGAGGCCACCGAAGGCCGGCTCTTCAAGCCGCTGGCGTACACGAAGACGTACTCCATGGGCTTCGCCGCGGTGCTGGCGGTGACGCTCACGCCCGCGCTGGCGGTGCTCTTCATCCGCGGACGCATCCGCCGGGAGGACGAGAACCCCCTCAACCGCTGGCTGGTGGCCCTCTACATGCCGGTGGTGCGCTTCGTGGTGCGGCACGCCAAGGTGGTGGTGGCGCTGTCCGTGGTGGCCATGGCGCTGACGGTGCCGGCCTTCATGCGGCTGGGCCATGAGTTCATGCCGCCGCTCAACGAAGGCGCCATCCTCTACATGCCCACCTCGCCGCCGGGCATGTCCATCACCGAGGCCACGCGCATCCTCCAGTCCATGGACGCGGAGCTGAAGCGCATTCCAGAGGTGGTCAGCGTCTTCGGCAAGGCGGGCCGCGCGGAGACGGCCACGGACCCGGCGCCCCTGTCCATGTTCGAGACGACGGTGGTGCTCAAGCCGAAGTCCGAGTGGCGCAAGGGCCTCACCTGGGAAGCCCTGCTGACGGAGATGGACGAGACGCTCCAGTACCCGGGCATGCCCAACATCTTCTGGATGCCCATCCAGACGCGCACGGAGATGCTGGCCACCGGCATCCGAAGTCCGCTGGGCATCCAGGTGTTTGGCGACGACCTGGACACGCTGGAGCAGGCGGCGGTGGCCATTGAAAAGGCCGTGGCCCAGGTGCCCGGCACGCGCAGCGCGTTCGCGGACCGCTCCACCGGTGGCTTCTACGTGGACATCGAGGTGAAGCGGGAAGAGGCCGCGCGCCTGGGCCTGGGCGTGAAGGACATCAACGAGGTGGTGATGGGCGCCATCGGCGGAGAGAACGTCTCCCAGACGGTGGAGGGCCGCGAGCGCTACCCCATCAACGTGCGCTACGCGCGTGAGTACCGCGACAGCCCCGAGCTGTTGAAGGAGGTGCTGGTCCCCACCCCGGCCGGCGCGCAGGTGCCGCTGGCCCAGGTGGCGGACGTGCGCTTCGTGCAGGGCCCGCCGATGATTCGCAGCGAGGGCGGCAAGCTCGTCACCTACGTCTTCGTGGACACCGCGCGGCCCATCGCGGACTACGTGAAGGACGCGAAGGCGGCGGTGGCGCGCGAGGTGAAGACGCCCACCGGCGTGCGCGTGGAGTGGAGCGGCCAGTTCAAGTACTTCGAGCGCGCCACGGAGAAGCTCAAGGTGGTGATTCCCGTCACCCTGCTGCTGGTGTGCCTGCTGCTGTACTTCAGCACGAAGTCGGTGGTGGAGATGGGCATCGTCCTGCTGGCGGTGCCCTTCAGCCTGATTGGCGCGGTGTGGCTGCTGTACCTGCTCGACTACAACATGAGCATCGCCGTGTGGGTGGGGCTCATCGCGCTGGCCGGGCTGGACGCGGAGACGGGCGTGGTGATGCTGCTCTACCTCACCCTGGCCCATCAGAAGGCGGGCCAGGAGGGACGGCTGCGCTCCATGGCCGACCTGACGGAGACCATCGTTGATGGCGCGGCGCGTCGTATCCGTCCCAAGCTGATGACGGTGATGACGGACATGATTGGCCTGCTCCCCGTGCTGTGGAGCACCGGCACGGGCGCGGACGTGATGAAGCGCATCGCCGCGCCGCTGGTGGGCGGACTCGTGACGTCGTTTTTACTCGAGCTGACCGTATATCCGGCCATCTTCGCCCTCTGGAAGCGGCGCCACCTTCCCCAGGAGCAGCCAGAGGAAGGCACAGGAGAGCCACCCCTGCCCGCCGAAACTCAGACAGCCTGAAAAAGTGCAATCTGGCTGAATCTGGACACTCGAGTTCGCCCCGGGAGTTACGCAACTCCCGGGGCCTGGGTGCCGATAATCCGGGCAGATTCACGCAGCCTCTACCCCCTGGAAGCCCTCATGAGCCTTCGCCTGCCCTCGCTCTCCTCCGTGTTCCGCGCCCCTCAGGCGCAGGCCCCCCGCACCGCCGCCGCCGCGGCCTCCACGGTCTCCGCGCCGCCCGCGGGACTGCGCAAGGGCGACACCGGGCCCAAGGTGAAGCAGCTGCAGGATGCGCTCGTGAAGGTGGGCTACATGACGAAGGCCCAGGTGACGACGGGCCCCGGCACCTTCGGTCCGCAGACGGAAACGGCGGTGAAGAAGTTCCAGGCGGACAACAAGCTGCCCACCACCGGCTTCTACGGTGACCTCACGCACGCGGCGCTGAAGAAGGCGCTGGGCACCAGCGGCCCCACCACGCCCACCACCCCGGGCGGCAAGTTCACCAAGCCCGCGGTCATCAACGCGCCCTCGCCGAACCAGAACTCGCGCGGCGGGACGAAGATCGACACCATCGTCATGCACCACACCGCGACCAACAACGGCGCGGGCGACCTGGCGTGGATGCGCAATCCGCAGAGCAAGGTGTCCGCGCACTACATGGTGGACCGCGACGGGAAGATCTATCAGCTGGTCGGTGACGACAAGCGCGCCTGGCACGCGGGCAAGGGCGAGCTGCACGGCGTGCCCTCGGACATCAACAACCGCTCCATCGGCATCGAAATCGTGAACGACGGCAGCGGCAAGACGCCCTTCACCGAGGCGCAGTACCAGTCGCTCACCCAGCTCACCGGCTACCTGAAGCAGCAGCACAACATTCCGATGAAGAACATCGTGGGCCACGCCGACGTGGCGGTTCCCAAGGGCCGCAAGAACGACCCGGCGCCCAACTTCGATTGGAACCGGCTGCGCAAGGGCATCTCCTGACAGTCGTCTTCCCCTGCGTGCGAGGAGGCTCACCCGGTGTGAGTCCCTCGCACGCATTGCGTTTGGAAACGTGGTAGAAGGTCGCCAGCGTGCTCCGAATCTGGCTCATCGTCTGCCTGTTCCTGTTCGCCCCGGGCCTGGGGGGCTTGATGCCCACCCTCACTGGCGCGGTGGGCGAGGTCTGCACGCAGAGCTGCCCGGACGATGATGACCAGGGGCAGTGCGCCCCGGACTGCATCGACTGCACCTGCTGCGCCCACGTGCGCACCGTGGCCGCGCATGCCCCGCCGCCTTCCTTCGTGCTGCTCGTGTCGCGGCCCTTGCGCGTCGCCTACGAGAAGGCCGAACCGTTGTCGGCCGACGGGCGTGACATCCTCCACGTCCCCATAGCCCCCCTCGCGTAGGTCGCGTCCGCCGTCTCGTTCGCTCGCGTCCGCCAGGACAGGTGTGCCCGTGTGTCATCGCGGGGCACGCTCCACCTGACGCACGCCTCCCTTTCGCGAGGTCATCGCCGTGCCCCATCCACTCACGGTGGCAGCCTTCGGGCTCGCCGCCGCACTCCTATTTCCACGTGTCGCCGCGGCCCAGCCGGGCTCCGCCGACGCCGCGCTGTCCCTTGAAGAGACCCTGGCCCTGGCCCGCCAGCGCGCCCCCGCGCTGCTGGATGCCGCGGGCCGCGCCGCCGAGGCCCAGGGCCCCGTGGCGGCCGCCGCGTCGCTGCTGAACGACAACCCCACCTTCGAGCTCCAGGCGGGCCCGCGCAGTGCCCCTGGCTCGCCGGGAAACCCCGCCGTGCGCGGGCTGGACTTGAGCGTGGGCATCAGCCAGGCCTTCGAGCTGGGCGGAAAGGGCGGCGCCCGCCGGGCATCCGCGCGCGCCGGTCTGGAGATGGAGACGGCCCTCCAGCGCGACGCCGAGCGCCGGGTGCTGGGCGACGTCGCCGCGCGCTTCCTCCAGGCGCTGCACGCGCGGGAGCGGCTGAGCCTCGCGCGGGAAGCCGAGGCCGCCGCCCGGGAGACCACGAACTCCGCCCAGCGGCGCTTCGAGGCCGGTGATGTGCCCGTGGTGGACGTCAACGTGGCGCGCGTGTCCCTGGCCCGCCTGCGCGCGGAGGTGGCCACCGCGGAGGGGGACGAGGCCGTCCAACTCCACCAGTTGCGCGCGATGTTGGGCCTTCCGCTCACGCATCCGTTGGCCATCCGCGGTGAGCTGCGAGTGCTCGCGCTCCAGCCTGTCATGGAGACGAAGACAGACACCGTGGCGGCGCGGCCCGATATCACCGCGCTGGAAGCGGAGCTTGCCCAGGCGGATGCCGACCGCCGCATGGGCCGGGCGAGCGTCTGGCCGGACATCACCGCGGGGTTTCTGTACCAGCGGGAGATTGATGAAACCGCCTACCTCGGCGCCCTGAGCGTGCCGCTGCCGATCTTCGACCGGGGAGACAACGCCCGGGTGACGGGCGATGCCCGCGTGCGCCGGCTCCAATCCCTGCTGGCCGCGGCCCGGGTGGAAGTGGACGTCCAGGTGGAGGCCGCGCGCGTGCAGCACCGCAAGCGACTGGAAGCCGTGACGCTGCTGGAAGCCGACGCCCTGCCGCTGCTCAATGACAACGAGCGTCTCGCTCGCCGCTCCTACGAAGCCGGAGAGATGGGCCTCGCCGAATTCCTCCTCGTTCGCCGCGACACGCTGGAAGCGCGTGCCGCCTACCTCGACAGCCTCCTCCAGGCAGCCCTCGCCCGCATCCAACTGGCCGTGGAGACTGGAGCCCTTCCATGAGGCCCCTCCACGCCGCGGTGGCCGCCCTCCTCCTGCTCACCGCCTGCAAGCGCGAGGCGCCGCACGACGAGCAGGAACATGGACATGACGAGCCCTCCGCCCAGGAAGCTGCCCACCACGACGACCATGGCGAGCCCCACGTCCGCATCGCGTCGGAAATGTTGAGAGACTTGCGCATCACCACCGCGCCCGTGGGCGTGCGCCCGGGCGGTGAGAATGTCACCGTCCTGGGAGAGCTCACCTTCAGCGAGGACGCCTACGCGGAGGTGGCCTCCCCCATCGCCGCCCGTGTGAGCGCCGTCTTCGTCACCACCGGTCAGGCGGTGAAGCGAGGCGAAAAGCTCGCGGACCTGCGCAGCCCCGAGCTGGGCAAGGCGCGCGCGGCGCTGCAAGCGGCCCAGGCCCAGGCCCAGGCCGCGCGTCAGGCCGCCGAGCGCAAGCGCACGCTCGCGGACGAGCGCATCATCGCGAGCAAGGACGTGCAAGCCGCCGAAGCAGAGGCCGCCGCCGCCGAGGCCGCTGTCGCCGCCGCGCGCGCGGAGCTGGTGGCCCTGGGCGTGAGCGAAGAAGAGCTGCGCGGCGGCAACGTCCCCCCGGGCTTCGTCCTGCGCGCCCCCCTGTCCGGCACCGTCGTCGAACGCACCGCGCGGATGGGGCAGATGGCGGACCCCAACCTGCCGCTGTTCTGCATTGGTGACGTGTCCTCGCTGTGGCTGGTGGTGCACGCCTTCGAGCGTGACGCCGTGCGCATCCAGCGTGGCACGCAGGCCCGCATCACCTTCGCGGCCTTTCCGGGCCAGGAGTTCATGGCGAAGGTGGGCCATGTGGGGCAGCGCGTGGATGCGACATCACGCACCATCCCCGTGAGGCTGGAGCTGGACAACGCCGACGGCCAACTTCGGCCCGGCATGTCCGCGTCGGCCTACATCCCGTTGGGGGACCCGGGAGCGCCCATCACCGCCGTGCCCGCGGCGGCGCTCCAGCGGCTGGAAGGTGGCTGGGTGGCCTTCCTGCCCACGGACGCGCGCGGCGTCTTCGAGCGGCGCGAGGTGGGCCGGGGCCGCACGCTGGGCGGCGACGTGGAGGTCCTCACCGGACTGAAGCCCGGCGAGCAGGTGGTGGTGGAAGGCGCGTTCCTCCTCAAGGCGGAGGCGGAGAAGTTGAGCGGCGGAGGGAGTGACGGCCATGCGCACTGAGGCCCCCGACTCCTGGATGAACCGCATCCTGCGGGCCTCCTTCGCCCGGCCTGGTCTCACCGTGGTGCTGGCCCTGGCGCTCTCCGCCTTCGGCGCGGTGGCGCTCCAGGGGCTGACGCGCGACGTGTTCCCGGACCTGTCCGCGCCCATCTTCAACGTCATCGTGCAGAACCCGGCGATGGGCGCGCAGGAGCTGGAGACGGCCGTGGCCATCCCCATGGAGGTGGCGCTCGCGGGATTGCCCGAGGTGCGCCGCATCCGCTCCACCTCGCAACTGGGCGTCACCCAGCTCACGGTGGAGTTCGAGCCAGACGCCGACTACTTCCGCAGCCGGCAGTACGTCGTCGAGCGCGTGGCCCAGGCGCAGAGCGAGCTCCCCCCCGGCACGGACGCGCCGCTGGTCTCCAGCCTCACCGGGCGGCTCAACGAGGTGTTCGAGTTCACCCTGGAAGCGGAGCCCGGCGCGGCGGAGCTGATGACGCTGCGCGATTTGGCTGAGTTCGAGGTGAAGAACCGGCTGCTCGCCGTGCCCGGTGTCGCCGGTGTGGAGCGCCTGGGTGGCTACCTGCGCCAGTTCCAGGTGCAGCTCGACCCGGACCAGATGGTGGCGCGCGGCATCACCCTGAACCAGGTGGAGCACGCGCTGGAGGGCGCGAACCTGAACGCCTCGGGCGGCTTCGTGGTCCAGGGCCCCATGGAGTGGACGGTGCGCGCGGTGGGGCGCGCGGAGTCCGTGGAGGACCTGCGCGACACCGTGGTCGCCGTGCGCGACAGCACGCCCGTGCTGCTGGGTGACGTGGCCGACATCCGCGAGGCCCCCGCCGTGCGCCGGGGCATCGCCCACCGGCTGAAGGGCGAGGTGGTGAGCTGCCGGGTCATCAAGCAGTTCGGCGCGGACACACAGCAGGTGACGGCGGGCATCCGCGTCGCCATCCAGGAGTTGAAACAGGGCCTGCCGCCCGGAGTGCAGCTTCGCATCGTGTATGACCAATCGGTGCTGGTGGACTCCGCGCTGGGCGGCGTCAGCCGGGCCATCCTGCTGGGCGCGGTGCTGGTGGTGCTCGTGCTCTTCCTGCTCCTGGGAGACTGGCGCGCGGCGCTCATCGTCACGCTCACCCTGCCCTTGTCCCTGGCGCTGGCGGGCGTGCTGCTGAAGTTCGCCGGCATCGGCATCAACACGATGACGCTGGGAGGGCTGGCCATCGCCGTGGGCCTGCTGGTGGACGCGGCCATCATCGTCACGGAGAACATCGTCCACCGCCTGCGTGAAGCGAAGGGCACGGCTTCGCGGCGCGACGTGGCGCTGGCGGCGTCCATGGAGATGGCCCGGCCCATTGCCTTCGCCACGCTCATCGTCGTCTCCGTGTTCATCCCCCTGTTCGCCATGACGGGCATCGAGGGGCGCATGTACCAACCGCTCGCCGCGGCCGTGGTGGCCTGCCTGACGGCGTCGCTGGGACTGGCGCTCACGCTGGTGCCGGTGGCGTCCGGGCTCTTCCTGCGCGCGCCCCGCGAAGGACAGCCCGAGGACGTGTGGGTCATCCGCAAAATCAAGCACGTCTACGCGCCCATGCTGGAGGCGTGCATGCGCCACGCGGGCCTCGTGCGGCTGGTGGCCCTGGCCGTCACCGTGCCCGCGCTGTCACTGGCCTTCGTGGTGGGCAGCGACTTCATGCCGAAGCTGGATGAAGGCGCGCTGCTGCTCCAGACGGTGCTGCCGCCGGAGGCGTCGCTGGAGGAGGTGGACCGGCTCAACCACCTGGTGGAGGACGCGCTGTTGAAGTTCCCCGAGGTGGAGGACGTGGTGCGCCGCACGGGCCGTGCCGAACGCACGGAGGACCCGATGCCGCACACGCTGTCGGACGTGCTCGTCATCCTCAAGCCGGAGCGAGGACGCTCGATGGAGGACCTGGAAGCCGCGATGCGCGAGGCGGTGGGACAGGTCCCTGGGGTGTCGACGCTGTTCACCACGCCGCTGGGCATGCGCATTGATGAAGGACTTGGCGGCAGCCCGGCGGACCTCTCCGTGCGCATCTTCGGGCCGGAGCTGGAAACGCTGGCCGGACTGGCCGAGCGGGCGCAGGCCATCATGGCGAAGGTGGAAGGCGTGGAGGACCTGCGGGCGGAGAAGCTGACCGGCCTTCCCCAGCTCCGCATCACCGTGAACCGCGCCGCGGTGGCGCGCGTGGGCCTGACACCCGGAGACGTCATCCACGCCGTGAAGGTGGGGATGGTGGGCCAGGAGTTCTCCCAGGTGTGGAAGGGCCAGCGCCGCTATGACTTGCTGCTGCGGCTGGCGGACCACCGCCGGGGTGACGCCACCGCCATCCGGGGCCTGCTGGTGGATGGCCATGACGGCACGCGCATCCCGTTGAGCCAGCTGGCCACCATCGAGGAGACGTTCGGCGCGGGCAGCATCCGCCGCGAGGCGGGCAGCCGGCGCATCGCCGTGGAGGCCAGCGTCGCGGGCAGGGACTTGGGCAGCACGGCGGCCGAGGTGCGCGAGCGACTGGCGGCGGAGCTGAAGCTGCCCACCGGCTACTTCCTGGACGTGGGCGGCCGGGTGGAGAGCCAGCAGCGCGCCGCGCAGGCGATGACGGTCGCCATCGCGGTGGCCCTGCTCGCGGTGTTCATCCTGCTGTACCTGGCGCTGGGCTCGCTGGCGGAGTCGCTGGTCATCATCGCCACCCTGCCGGACGCCTTCGTCGGCGGCATCCTCGCGCTGCTCATCGCCGGGGAGACGTGGAACGTGTCCAGCCTGGTGGGCCTCATCGGACTGTTTGGCATTGCCGTCCAGAATGGCCTGGTGCTGGTGGCGCAGACGAAGCTGCTCATGCAGCACGGCAAGCCCTTCGAGGAGGCCATTCGAGAGGCGAGCATCGGCCGCGTCCGCCCCAAGCTGATGACGGCTGGCACCGCCATCCTGGGCCTGCTGCCGCTGCTGGTGCTGCCACTGCACGGCACGGAAGTGGAGCGCCCCCTGGCCGTCGTCATGGTGGGCGGGCTCGTCACCTCCACGCTGTTCACCCTGCTGGTGCTGCCCACCTTCTACGCCTTCGTGCACGGGTGGCAGGAGCGGGTGGCACAGCGGATGGCCGCCCGGAAGGCGGCTCGGGCACAGACGTCAGTGGCGCCCTGAGACGACGCACCGCCAGGGGAGCCGCCGCCCTGTCCTCGCAGGGCGGCGGCGAACCTGCGACTACTTCGCGTTGGTGACCATGTCGGCGCGCACCTTGCCGACGATGCCTTCCCACTTCCCGTTGGCGCCATGGCCGTGGGATTCGCCGTCGTCGCGGAACTTCACGAAGTGGTTGGTCCACTTGGCACGGCCACCCTCACAGGCGGTGGTGCCCGTGGTCAGGTCGTTGCAGAACCAGTCAGACGGGTTGCAGTAGGCCCCGCCCGCGCTGCCCGACACGCCGCCCGTGGAGTGGTACGACACCGCGTCGTCGTCCTGCCCCGGGAGGAGCCCCGAGTACACCTTGCCCTTGGCGCCCGCGAACATATTGAAGCGGATGCCGCGCGTGGTGTTGTGGTTGTACATGGCGCGCGCGGTGGTCGTCACAAGGTCACTGACGATGGGGTCACTCACGGCCCACTCCCCCATGTCCGCCAGCTCGCTGCCTCCAGCGGCACCCGACGCCACGTTCACCCACTTGATGTTCCAGCCCGTCTGCGTCTTCCCATCGGTGTTGCCACACACACCGTTGGCATTCGGTTTCGCGTTCTTCTTGTAGCGCGCCGAGCCGCCATACAGCGCCAGCGCGTAACCAATCTGGAGGTTCCCCGCGCTGTGCACCGCGATGTAGCACCAGTTGTCTCCGGTGCAGTAGCAGTCGAGTGCATCCCGGATGCGCTCATTCTGCCCGCCAATGCGCTGCCGCCCGTCCCAGTTGACGGCCTTCTTGTTCACCCCGGCCGCCGTGGACGCGGGCCCCCAGGCGGAGAAGTCGGCGTAGTTGCCTGGCTTCGTGCCTCCGGAGTTCTTCCCGTGAATCCACAGGGTGTAGTTGGTGGCCAACGCCTGGGGCGCGAACAGCAGCGCCGCGCCTGCCAGCGCCGCGCGAACGGGAAACCGCATGGGGACTCCGGGGGAATTGCGAGGGGGCGCCACGCTAACAGCAGGCAAGTGTTTCAGCCCAGCGCTCCATTCAGATACATGGAGCGGCCCCAGGTATCGTGAGACCCAGTGTCTCCACCGTGTCTCACGACACGCCGCGTCGCAATGGCTCTCAGGTCCGCATCTTCAGTCGTGTTTCATGCACCGCGTCCCCCACGGCGCCAGGCTTCTCGCGCTCGGCGGCGCGCAGCAGGCGGAGGATGCCGGGACCGAGCACGTCGATTTCCGTGGAGGCATAGGCCTCCGTGCCGAAGCGGCGGATGGTCTCCGTCTGCTGCCGGAGGATGCGCGCGTCCTGCCCGAAGATGTGGAGCGCCACGGGCATGAGGAGCGGGAGCGCCGCGCGCACCAACCAGCGGGGCAATGGCAGACGGAACGTCACCACCGCGTACACCAGCGTGTCCCAGTCCGACACGGGCGTCATCGCGGAGGTCACCATGATGTGGCTGGTATCACCGATGCGGTACTCCACCTGGGCGATGGAGGGCATCAGGAAGCGATCGAAGTGCTGCACCACCCCGCCCCCCGGCGCGAGCAGCCGGCCCACGAGCCCGCTGGGACGCGGCTCGCCGATGTACTCGGCCTCCACCTTGTCCGCGCTCCGGCGCACCACCACGTCGATTTCGTTCCGCTTCTCCTCGGTGCGGAACAGCCCACCATGGAGGTACGCGGTGTGGGGCACGTCCAGCGTGTTCTCCAGCGTGGAGTGCAGCGAACCGGGGGCCCGAAGCGTGCGGCGCACGGTGGTGTATTCGCGCGCCTCCAGAAGCGGGAAGCGGTAGGGCTCCGTGGTGGGCTCGACGCCCGGCGTGGAGTAGACCCAGACGAAGCCATCCTGCTCACGCGTGGCATGCGCCGTGGCACAGCGAGCACGCGCGCCGGGCTCGCCCAGGAAGCCAGGGATGGCGCGGCACTGCCCCGCGCCGTCGAAACGCCAGCCGTGGTAGCCGCACTGGAGCTGGCCTTCCTTCACCCGGCCCAGCGACAGCGGCACGTTGCGGTGCGGGCAGCGGTCCACCAGGGCCGCAGGCTTGCCGCCCTCACCTCGGAAGAGCACCAGGGGCGAGCCCTGGAGCGTGCGCGCCAGGGGCTTGTCTCCCAGCTCACTCGAAGCACAGAGGATGAACCAGGCGTTGGGCAGGTGGACGACGGAGATATGTCCAGCGGGCGTACCGGAGGTGCGCCCCTCCTCGCGAGAGCTCATGGAGCGCACTCTAATCGGCCTCGACGGCGCGTGAAGGGCTCCGCGACAGGGCCGTTCCGGCTTGCCTGGACTCTTCCGGGCGACCCCTCACGCGGGGAGGTCGGCGGCGCGCTGGGCGGCCTCCGGGTTGGGCGTCCGCGGCATGACACCGCCGCCCATCCTCCAGCACGAATCCGAGCACTGGGTGCACATGTCCGCGCAGGCCTTCATCACCACGTCCTCGCCCATTTGCGCGCAGGACTCCGCGCAGCGCCCGCAGACTTCCGAGCAGGCGAAGCAGGTGCGGCTATGCAGCTCCGAGCCCCGCAGCATGAAGTTCGCGCTCGTCTGGCAGATTTCCGCGCAGTCCATCAGCAAGCGCAGGTGTCTGGCCTCCGCATACTTTCCGCCCATTCCCAGACAATACGTCAGCGTCTCCATGCAGATGCGATGACAGGCCAGGCAGTCCTCGATGCACTGGCGCATGTCGCTGTCGGCGTTCATCACTTCGGCGAGGGCCATGGTGTCCACCTCTCCCAGGGTGCGGTGCTTTCGAGCTCAAGGGTGGGCATCCCAGCGCCGCGCGGGTGGGCCTCGGCGGGCCGTCCGCCCCCGGCCCGAGGGAGGGAGCCCGGTACAGACGGCCTCCCTCACGACCGGGCCTACAGCTTCAGCTTCCGCAGCCGGAGCGCATTGCCGATGACGGACACCGACGAGAGGCTCATCGCGGCACTGGCGAAGATGGGTCTGAGGAGCAGACCGAAGACGGGGTACAGCACGCCCGCCGCCACCGGCACACCCACGGCGTTGTCGATGAAGGCGAAGAAGAGGTTCTGCCGGATGTTGCGCAGCGTGCCCTAGCGATGGCCCGAAGGTCCCCCTTCACCAGAGTCACCGCCGCGCTCTCCATCGCGATGTCCGTCCCGGCGCCGGCGTCGGTTCCGGCGCGGTCTCCGCGGGCGAGAGGTAGCGCTCCGGGTCCGCGCGAAACCGCTCCCGGCACCGGGGATTGCAGAAGGCGTAGGTCAACCCGGCGTGCTCCGGGTGACCGCCCTTCGGGGCGTTCGGGTCCACCTTCATGCCGTAAACGGGGTCGATGGCGGGCGCCTCCCCGGCCGGAGAGGGAGGGGGCGCGCGGGAATGCGGCGCGTGCGAAGGGTGTTGGGGCCTGGCGCTTCGAGGCTCCTTTCGCCCAGGCCAACGAATCGCCCAGGCCAACGAAGCACCCGGCCGGCTCCTACTGGGTGTTTCTCTAGAGGCAATCGCTCCTCCGGCCACGGACATTCATCTTGACCTCCAAGCACATTCCCTCTCGCTCCATGGCTGGCCGTCGAGAGCCCCTGGACGAAGAGCAGAGTGCCCTTCACGACTCGTGGGACACGGTGCTGCGCACGGTGGGCCGGGTGGTCCTGGGCACGGTGCTCATCTGGGGGGTGTGCTCGGCGTTGCGGTATGGCGTCCATGCCACCAGTGACACGCTGCTGGCGTTCGCGTCGGGGCGGAGCCTCTGGTGGGCGCCGCTGGTGCTCGCGGGCGTGCTGCTGCTGGGCGGACTGCTGCGAGGACTGCTCAACCGCCGGCCCGGCTGGAGCGACGTGGCCTCGGATGGGGTGAATGTCGCGCTCTTCAACTACCACATCACCTACGAGGATCCGGCGGACGACCCGCGCCCTCGCTACTCACGGCCCGCCATCCGGCTCGCGCTGCGCAAAGCGGTGGCCACGTTGCTCACGCTGGGCACCGGCGCATCGGGCGGGCTGGAGGGTCCGGTGGTGCTGGTGGGCGAGTCCCTGGGCGCGGGCGTGGCCCGCCTCACCCGTGCCCGCTCCGAGCACACGCTGCGCACCTGCCAACTGGCGGGCATCGCCGCGGCGGTGGGAACGCTGCTCAACGCGCCGTTCGCCGCCGCACTCTTCGCGCTCGAGGTCGTCTACGGCAACCGTATTGTCTACCGGAAGCTGGCGTACTGCCTGCTGGCGGGAATCATCGCGTACGCGCTCAACAACCGCTTCCTCGGCTTCAAGCCCATCTTCGTGGCGCCGCCGCACCCGCACACGTACACGCTGGGGGAGTACGGCCTCACCGCGCTGGTGGCCGTGGCGGTGTCCGCGCCCGTCGCGCTGCTGTTCGGCCTGACCATGAAGCACACGCGCCAGGTGGTGGAGCGCGTCAGCCCGGTACTGCGCGGTGCCATGGGGGCGCTGTGCACCGTCCTGGTGGCCGGAGGGCTCTACTACGGCGCGGGCATGGACTTCCGGCACGTGCTGGGCATGGGCGAGTACACCATCGCCCAGCTGTTGGCGGATGCGCCGGGGCCGCTGTCGCTATGGTGGTACCTGCTGCTCATCGTGGGTGGGAAGCTGCTCACCACGGGCTTCACGGTGCAGTCAGGTGGCTCGGCGGGCATGCTCATCCCCAGCATGGTGCTGGGCGGCGTGTCGGGCGCGGCCACGGCGCAGATGCTCGCGTCGGTGACGGGCACGGGGCCGGCGGACGTGACGGTGTTCGTGGTGGTGGGCATCGCTTCCGCACTGGTCGCGGTGGTCGGCGTACCGCTGGCGGCCATTGCCCTGGTGCTGGAGGTGTTCGGCTCCGCGTATGGCCCGCCCGCCGTCCTCGCCTGCTGCGTCACCTACGTGCTGACGCTGCGGCTGTCCGTCTACAACGAGCAGCGCCGCGAGGAGGCGGTGGCGGTGGAACCTGTCGCGAATGCGTGATCAACGCGTTCAGGTCCCGCCTCACATTTCGACGCCGAGGACGAGCCTCCCTAGAGACTGTCCTGGGATACTCCCGTCCCCGGCTCGATTTCCCTCCGAATCTCTCGCATGGGGCTGTCTGCTCCCTGCTGAGATTGGGGCCCTCCCGCTGCATTAGCGACGACGTAACGCGCGGCTTTCCCACATCCCTCAGCCTTGTAGACACCCTGTTTGGGTGAAAACCCCATCAAACTCACCAAGACGGGACCTGCTGGACATGCCAGGTCAACGCTCGCCCTCTGCTGAATCGCCTTTTCATTCTGGAGCGATGCAAGCAAATCGCGTGCATTCGCCGAGGTACAAGGGGCGGATTTACCGCCATTCGGAAGGCAACCATTAAGACCCAGTTGAGGCAGATACCCCCACTTGAGGCAGGCATCCAATGAAGGAATGGTGGCCACTTCGAACTTGAGCGTCTTGGCGGACGAAGCGGTCGATTCAAATCCAGGCGTCGCCTTTGAGACCTCAATCTCCACTGTCGAAGTGGCCTCGCCACCAGCCGCCATTTCCATCTCAAGCTTTCGAGCCAGGCTTCCTCCTGCTTTCTGGAAATGGAAGTCCGTCTCCGCAACAGCGCAAGCGTGGACGAGCGCAGCGCTCGCAATGGGAACATGGGCGTAAAACCCACGATGCCCGCAGCCAGCCAGCGCAAACACGACGACACACAACACGATTTTTCTGTTCATTCCCCCCCCCGGGGCGAGCACTGCGTCCGCGCATTCACCTGAGAAGACCCACGTAGTTCAGCACTTTTTCATGGAGTTTTCAACCATTCCCAATCAATCAAACTCCACACATTGAGGCCGGCACAAGAGTCATACACGACCCAATGCCCCTCAACTGGCGTCACATGGTCATGTGAGCCACCCGCAACCCAGCCACAGCCCCGCCCAGCCGTGCACTCGGCACAGTGCCGTGCCATGAAAAAGCACACTTCGCTCTCTTCACTCTCCGCTTTGGGCCGGATGCTGGCCCTGGCCGCCATCGCACTCCTGGCACTGCCCGCCCGTGGTGATGACGGCGCGACCAACGAGCAACTCCAGGCATCGGAGGATCAACGCCGCCAACTCGAGCAGCAGGTCTCGGAGCTCGAGGCAGAGGTCACCCGGCTCGAAGCCCAGCTCGCGCGGCAGCAGCAGGATGCGGAAACAGCTCAGGCGGAGCTGGCCGACGTCACCCAGCAGCTCGAAGAGGCACGGGAACTGGTGGCATCGCAGGACTGGGAGGGCGTCTATCAACAGCTCACCCAGGTGCGCGCGGAACTCGCGGCGCTGCGTACCCAGCTGGCCGCCATGAACGGAAGCCTGGAGCTGAACGCGGCCTTCGTGTTCGGCACCGCGCCATTCGTCCTGGGCCAGACGTACGCAACCGCGGGCGGAGACACCGTCACCTTCTCCCAGGTCCGTTACTGGCTCTCCAACGTGACGCTGCTCAAGCAGGACGGCACCACGAGGGCACTCACCGACAGCTACCACCTCATGGAGGTCATCAACGCGCAGGAGTTGGACGGCACCTCGAACCCCGTGACGCTTCCCGCCAACCGCCGCGAGCGCGTCCAGGCCCGCGCGGTTCCCGCGGACACCTATTCGGGCATCCGGTTCAGCATCGGCGTGGACCCCACCTACAACGACGACCTGAGCCGCCAGGCGGGTGAGCTGCACGTCCTCCAGAACATGGCGTCCGTAAGCTGGATGTGGTTCACCAGCTACATCTTCACCAAGACGCACGGCACCTACGTGACGGCCCAGGGCACGCAGGGCGACTTCGCCTGGGACACTGGCACCAACGCCAACTACCGCACGGTAGAGTTGCCGTTCCCCATCACCGTCACCGTCAACTCCCAGAAGCGCCTGACGGTGAACCTTCAGGCCAACGTGGCGCCCCTGTTCGCGTCGCTCAACCCGAGCACCACGCCCAGCATCGGCGCCACGCAGAGCACCGAGAGCGCCACGCTGTCGGACGGCTTCGCCAACATGTTCGCCCTGGTGTCGGTGGAGAACGCCGACCGATGAGCCCCGCCACGCCTCGGGGCATGGCCGCCGCGTCCCTGGGCTTGCTCCTGATGGGCGCATGTGGAAAAGGCCCCTCCTCGCCAAACGCGGAGGGCCCATTCCCGCGGCACCTGCCTATCGTCCATTCCCTCGCCCCCTCACCCCCGAGGGAGTGGCCCTGGGGCGTTGGCTCTTCTACGCACCACATCTGTCCTCCGACAGACAGGTCTCCTGTGCCACCTGCCATGAGCAAGCGCGCGCCTTCGCTGACGACGCGGCGCTCACCCAACGCGGCGTCAGCGGGCGCCCCTTGGCCCGGCATGCGCCCGCGCTCATCAACCTGGCGTGGGTGGAAGGACTCATCTGGGACGGTGGCACGAAGAACCTGGAATCCCTGTCGCTGGCGCCGCTCAAGCACCCGGACGAGATGGGCAATAGCCAGCTCCGCTCATGATGACGCGGCTGTCCTCGGAGCCGGAGTTCGTCGAGCGCTTCGAGACCACCTTCGGCCCTGGCGGACTCACCCTGGGGAACCTGCTGCGCGCCCTGGCGCAGTTCCAACGGACTCTCGTCTCCGCGGACTCCCGCTATGACAGGTGGCTTCAGGGCGAGCCAGGAGCAAACCTGAGCCCAGGAGCAACACGGACTGGCGCTCGTCCAGCGGCACTGCGCCACATGCCACGTCACGGAGTTCTTTACCGACAACGCTTGCCACAACAATGGGCTAGATCTAGACGCGGCCTTTGGCGAAGGCGAAGCGGAGTCGCGAGGAGGGGGGCGCGTCACCCAACTCCCCGAGGACGCGGGCCGAGTCAAGCCCCCCCTGCGCAACGCGGCTGTCACCGCGCCGTACATGCATGACAGACGGCTCGCGCCCCTGGAGGACGTGCTGAAGCACTACCGCAGCGGCATGGTGCCATCCACCACGCTGGACGCCGCGTTCCTGCGTGAAGGGCAGCCGGATCTGTCTTTGAATGACTCGGAAGCAGACGCCCTCCTCGCTTTTCTCCATGTACTGACAACCGAGCGATTCCTCGCGACAGAGGCGCTGAGCGCCTCACAGTAAGCACTTCGCTCCTCACAGCCGGAGGACGGATCTGCGAAGCGCGGGTCCACCAGGAACCCCGTGTCGGAATTTCCCGACAGATCAATGTCCCTGGGGTACCGAATTCCCATCCGCCACACGCGCCCACCGATTGTGAACAAGAATTCACCGCAAGAAAGCAAATTCCTTACGCCTACGCCGCAAGCGACGCCTATTACCCATGTCACGAAGAGGAGTCCCCGACAGGTGGCCCTGCAAAGACATCAACATCAAACAATAACGCCACCCACAAACTCCTCACAACCAATCTGAATTGACTGGCTTTTCATCGACAAGATCGAATAGACAGAGAATGCCTGCAATGAAGCAGGCATTTAAGCAGACTTTCAGCCCGAAAGGATATTCACAGCCATGAAGCGCACAACCATTTCGCTGATGCTGGCATTTTCGACCATGTTCGGACTGACGGCCTGTGGTCCTGAGCAGGTGGACTCGCCTGAGGCTCCCGCCACTGGCGAGAACACCGCCGCGCTGCTCTGCCCCGGCCCGGGAGGCTACTACTACTGTCCGAGCAATCCTGACGTCCGTTTCGAATTCTATGCGCCTGCGTGCGCCGGCGGCATCGAGCAGACCGCTCCCTACGTCCGCGCTGACTGCGTGGACAGCTGCGGCGGGCCGTGCACTCTCGTCAGCCTCTAAGCTCGAACGCCTTTCGTCGACTGGCCTCCAATGCCAGGGCATCTGAGAAGGCTTTATGCCAGTGGGACTGGGCGTCAATTCGAATCCTGAAAACCAAACGCACCCTTCCTGCCTAGACATATCTCTGATATCGACGACTCCAGGCCCCAGGAGAGACGGGATTCGTGTATCCCGCCTCTCCTGGCGTCACGGCACGGTGGACGGGTCCGAGAAGCGCGGGTCCGTCAGGAACTCCGTGTCGGTGAGCGACTCGAGGAACGCCAAGACGTCTTCCTTCTCCTCCGCAGTCAGCGTGAAGCCTCTCACGAAGCCACTCTGCAGCGGACTGGCCTCGCCGCCGCTCACCATCCGCGCGTGTCCTCCCGCGGCGTAGTGGTCCAGCACGTCCGACAGCGTGGCCAGACTGCCGTCATGCATGTACGGCCCGGTGACGGCCACGTTGCGCAGGGACGGCGCGCGGAAGCGGCCCATGTCCTCGGGACGGCCCGTCAGCTCGATGAGGCCCGGGTCCTTCGCCGGGTACGCGCCCTGGCCGTCCTCGTTGTAGAGGCCCGTGTTGTGGAAGGGCAGGATGGGCTCGACCGTCGTCTCGTGCACCGTGGCGTCCTGGAAGTTGAAGCCGGAGTGGCAGTGGTCACACTCCAGCCGCTCCGAGAAGAACAACTCCATGCCCCGCTTCTGCTGCCGCGTCATGGCCTCCACTTCATTGCCATACACATAGCGGTCATACGCCGAGTTACCGGAGATGAGGGTGCGCTGGAACGACGCCAGCGCCCGCGTCAGCGTGGCCACGGACACGGGCTCCACGGCCTCCGGAAACGCGCGCTGGAACTCCGCCTCCAGCCCCGGGACCGCGCGCAGCCGGCCGAGCAACTCCTCTTCCCTGTCGCCGAAGCCCAATTCCACCGGCTCCTTGCCGAACAAGGGCGCCAACGCCTGCGCCTCCAGCGTCGTGAGCGAGGGATTCGCCCAGGTGAGACTCGTGGCATAGGCGACGTTGGCCAGCCCCTGGGAGTTGCGGCGGTGCGTCTCGCCCGTGCTGCCCTGCGACGTCACCAGGGGCTCGGTGAAGGCTCGCGCCGGGTCATGGCAGGACGCGCAGGACTGTGTCTCGTTCCGTGACAGGCGCACGTCGAAGAAGAGCCTCCGGCCCAGCTGCACCTTCTCCTCCGTCATCGGATTGTCCGCCGGCACTCGCGGCGTGGGAAACCCCGTGGGCAGCTTCCACACGTAGCGCTCCGCCTCGCTGTCCTTGCTGCCACAGCCAGCGCCCAGCCAGGCCAGCACCACCAGCACCCCTGCTCGTCTTCCCACGCGCCACACCATGACGTCCCCCTCCTACTCCGCCTTGATGAATGACTGAGGCCCCGGTGCCATCTCCTGGCTCCGGTGCGTCAGCCCCATCCGGCCGAACATGGGCGCGCAGTCCGGGTCCGCCTGCTGCGACATACACCCCACGGAGGTGTTGGGCACCTCCGCGTTCTCGTCCAGGTTCGAGCCTGAGAAGAGCGCCCCCAAATCCAGCACCACCTTGCCAGACGCCAGGTCGAACGAGTCCAGAGCCACCTCCGGACGGTTGCCGAACGTACATCCCGCGGTGCCGTTCGTCCGCCCCTCTGGCGGCGGTGCACAGTCCGTGCTCCCCAGGTGCATGACGTGCCCTTCGGGAAGTCCCGTCGTCCGGCCCTCGATGCGCGTGAAGAGATAGCCCGAGCGCCAGCTCCAGTAGAGGCTCGTGTCGTTCAGCGGCGAGGGCGCCGTGGACACGTCGAGGTGGTTCTGCGTCTCCGGCACGCCCAGCTTGAAGCGCAGGCCGGTGTAGACACCCTCGGGCGCCGTGCCGGTGATGCGCAGGTTCGTCGCCTCCGTGCCGTTGGTGCACAGGCCCGTCTTGTCCGCGAAGTCGAGCAGCGCCGTGCCTTGTGTCTGCCACCGCCCGTCCTGCTCGAGCTTCAGTGGCACCTCAGCGCCCTCGGCCGTGACGAGCCGGACATCGTGAAGGTACACGCGCAGGTCCATGGGCTCGTACGTCGTCCCCGTTGTCCCCACCCCGGTGTAGCTGCGGCCACATGCGAAGGGCTCGCTGCCCACCCGGGCCTCGAAGGGGATGACGACTTCCATACCGTCGCCACAGCCCAGGACGCCCAGCAGCGCGAAGGGAAGCAGACGGACGGCACGACGATGAGCGGACACCATGGCGGACTCCCTTGGAATGGAGTCTCCGCGTAACGCAATCCCGACGGGTGGAGAACGTGGCAAGTTGCCACAGGCCGCTGTACTTGCCCCATGGAAGGAAACAGGCGGCCCACCTCAGCCGCCTTGCACGTTGTAGCCCGCCTCGCCGTAAGGCTTGAGCCGGTCCAACCAGAGTGCCTCCAGCACCTTCAGATCCTCCTCCGGCGCCACCACGGGCTCGTCGGAAGGCTTCAGCACGTCGAGCACCTCGAAGGTGAACTGCTCCGCCCCGTAGCGCTTCCAGTCCTCCAGCAGCGTGGGCAGGCGGTCCATGCCCGTGGACAGCTCGAAGCGGATGCGATTGAGCATGCCCTGGACGTTGGCGCTCGCGCCCACCAACACCTTGCCATTGGCGAGGCAGCGCACGGCGTACACGCCCATGGGAGGCGGTGTTTCCCGGTAGGAACGCTTCAATTCGGAGCGGCGGGAGCCAGCGGACATGGGAGACCTCGTGTCTGGGGAAGTTGAAGCGTGGGAAGGCGAATGCAGGGCGAAGCGCTGAGCGAGCCGGGCCTGCGCGGCCCCATCCTTCGGCGCCATCCAGTCGCGGCCCATGAGCGGCCAGTCCGCGTCCGCGGGGTCGACGCCGAGCGCCTCGACGAGGCTGGCCTCGCAGACGAAGAACTGCTCACGGAACGGAAAGAGGAAGCCGCCCTGCGTCCGCAGGGAGTCAGCGGCCTCCGCATAGGAAGAGAACCAGCGGTTGAGGTGGGAGCCGCCCACGGGGGCGAGCAGGTGCTCGAAGTCGAGCTCACGCACCTGCTTCAACTCACCCCAGGTGGCGTGCCCCTGCTCACGCGCGATGACGGTCAGCGCATGCTTGCGCTGCACCGTCTCCTTGCGCGCGAGCACCTCGCCCAAGGGCAGTCCCGCGAAGCCGGGCAGGACGCGCAGCCGCTCCGCTGCCCGGGCCGCGCGCGACGCATCCGCCGAGGCCAGCGCCTTGAGCAGGAGCGACGCGCGGACCTTGCATTCGTGGAGGGTGACGACGGTTCGCATGAAAAGTCCCTTGGCGTCGGCCCTCACCCGTTCGTGGGCCGTGGAAGGAACTCATCTGGAACTGTCGAACGGCGGAGAGAAGCGAGGGTGACGTCGTCTTTTCGGGCAGGCGCCCCTCGGCACCTGGGTGGGAGTTAACGAAGCGGACCGTCCCGGTGCAAGCGCTTTCAGACGTCCGCCGAGCCAGACGCCAAGGCCTCGCCTGCCCGGTGGGATGGCTTGCAAGAGCAGTCCAGGCATCCGTGCGCGGCGCAGCTGCCGCAGCTTCGCTCCAGTTGCCTCTTCAACGCCTGGCGGGCCCGGTGGAGCCGCACGCCCGCGTTGTTCGCGGTGATGCCCGCCTCGCGCGCGACGTCCGGGACACCGCGCTCCGCCAGGTCCACCTTCCGCAGGATGTCGGCGTACTCCGGCTTGAGCGTGGGCACCAGCTCCCCCACGCACGCGCAGACGGCTTGCTTCAGCTCCGTGTCCACCATGGCCCCCTCCGCCTCCTGTGCCTCGCGCTCCAGCGCGCGTCCCTCCGCCGCCTGGCGCCGGTAGTGGTCCACCAGCGCGTTGCGCAGCAGCCGGTAGAACCACGCCACCGCACCCTCGCCCTCCTTCAGCGCGCCGCCCTTCTCCAGCGTCCTCACGAACGCGGCCTGGAGGATTTCCTCCGCGATGGCGCGGCTGCCCACGCGCCGCTCCAGGAAGGCGAGGAACTGGCGGTGGTTGTCCACCAGCGCACGAACCACCTCGTCACTCAGCTGTCCGGTCTCCGTCACGCCGCGCTCCTTTCCCTCCTGTCATCTGCACATTCCGGCCCCCTGTTTTCAACGCCTTGGCGCCGGCATCCGCCCCGGGCACCGGGCATTCCCGCCAAACCCTGACGTGAATGGAAGATGCCGTGACGGAAGTAAAACCACACGAGGCATTGACAGACACCCGGGTCCACGCTTATTTCCTGCGCAGCATCAAGAGCGGCCGCCGCCTCGCGCGGTGGCCCGACAACCTGGAGTCGGACCTCCAAGGTGTCCAAACGATGCGGTTCGAGGAGCAGGGGCTCCCCGAGCAATCCAAGCGTCCGAAGCCGGAGGGCTCCCTCCCGCTTCGGTGAGAGAGGACCTCCGTGGTTCCATCCACCTGCTCCGCACCCGCACCGTTGACCGCCGCGCCCGTGTTGCCCGTGCTTCGCCGCGCGCGTGTCACGCATCGAATGCGCTGGCCCGGCGGCACGCACTAGTCCGCCAGGGCTCCAACTCCAACCCCTTCATTCTTCCCTCCGTGGGCGCTCGCGCGCCGCGTCTGGCCGGCGTGTGTCCGGCACAGGGCGCCGCGTCTGCCCTTCCCTTTCGAATCAGGGCCCGCCGGCCCCCTCGAGGTTCTTCGATGAGCAGCACGTCCCTGCAGGTGATGAAGTTCGGTGGCACATCCGTGGGCTCGCCCACGCGGCTCCGCCAGGTAGTGGAGCTGATTGGCAAGCACGCGCGGCAAGGCCCGCTGGCAGTGGTCGTCTCCGCGATGGGCGACACCACGGACTGGCTGCTGGACGCGGCCCGCCTCGCCACCGAGGGTGACCTGGAAGGCGCGCTCGCGGTGGCCACGCGCATCGCCGACCTCGCGAAGGCCAACGCCGCGGCGCTGGCGCCCGGACAAGCCACCGCGCTGGCCGAGCGTGTCGACGGGCTCCTCGCGCCGCTGCGTCAGCTGCTCCATGGCGTCTCACTCACGCGAGAGTGCTCCGCCCCCACGAGAGACCGGGTGCTGTCGTTCGGTGAGCTGGTGTCCGCCACGCTGCTGGCGGAGCTGCTCACGGCCCATGGCACGTCCGCCACCTTCCGTGACGCGCGCCAGCTCCTGGTGACGGATGACCGCTTCGGCGCGGCGCGGGTGGACCTGGTTCGGACGCGGGAGCGACTCCAAGCCGCCCGGGAGACGTGGGGGGTCGAGGTGCCCGTGCTCCCCGGCTTCATCGCCGCCACGCCGGATGGACGCACCACCACGCTGGGCCGCAACGGCTCTGACTACACCGCGGCGCTGGTGGCCCAGGGCCTGGGCGCGTCGGAAGTCACGGTGTGGACGGACGTGCTCGGCCTGCACACCGCCGACCCGGAGCTGGTCACGGACGCCTACCCCGTGGCGCACCTCACCCACGGCGAGGGCCTGGAGCTGGCGGCGGTGGGCGCCCGCATGCTGCACCCGCGCACGATGATTCCGCTCATCGAGTCCGGAATCTCCCTGCGCATCCGCAACACCATGGAGCCAGAGCACCCGGGCACGCTCATCGACGCCATCGGTTCGCGCGACGGCCAGCGTCCCGCCTGCATCGCGACGCGCGAGGACCTGGCGCTGCTCGGCATCGAGGTGCGCAAGCTGTCCGACCAGTTCCAACTGGGGGAGCGCGTGCTGGCCGCACTGCGAGAAGCGCGCGTCACGGTGTGGATGACCGCGCAGTCCGCCAATGGCCAGTCACTGGCTGTCGTCGTGCCCCGCCCCGACGCGGAGCACGCGCGGTCCGTGCTCGCCGCCGAGCTGGCGCAGGAGCTGTCACGCCGCGAAGTGGAACCGCTGGAGGTCCGCCAGCCGGTGACGCTGCTGACGCTGGTGGCGGAGACCATGGGCCACGGCGTCAACGTGGCCGGGCGCTTCTTCAGCGCGCTGGGTGCGGTGGGCGTCAACGTGCGCGCCAGCGCCCAGGGTGCCAGCTCCCGCTCCCTTTCATGCGTCGTCGACGCGGCGGACACCGCCGTCGCCGCGCGCACCACGCACGCGGCCTTCAACCTGGCCCATCAGCAGGTGAGCCTCTTCGTCCTCGGCCGAGGCACGGTGGGCGGACAGCTGCTGGCCCAACTGCGCGCCCAGCAGGCGCTGCTCCGGGACAGGCACGGCATCGCGCTGCGCGTCGTGGGGCTGGCGGACAGCAAGCGCGCGCTCTTCGACGCGGCGGGGCTCACGCTCGACGGCGTGGAGGCGCGGCTCGAAGGCGTGACGCCCGAAGCGCCCCAGGCGCGCACCCTGGTCCCCTTGTTGGACGCGCTCCGGCGGCTGCCCGTCCCCATCCTGGTCGACTGCACCGCCGCGGGCGGGTTGGAGGCGCTCTACACGGAGGCCTTCCAGCGCGGCATCCACGTGGTGGCGGCCAACAAGAAGCCGCTGGCGCTGCCATGGGAGGCCCGCGAAGCGCTGGTGGACACGGCGCGCCGCAACCACGTCGCGTACCACTACGAGACGACGGTGGCGTCCAGCCTGCCCGTCATCGACACGCTGGCGAACCTGGTGCGCACCGGTGACACCGTTCGCCTCATCACCGCGTCCCTGTCCGGCAGCCTGGGCTTCATCTGCAACGAACTGACGGCCGGCGTGCCCCTGTCCCGGGCCGTCCGCACCGCCCGGGAGCGCGGCTTCACGGAGCCGGACCCTCGCGAGGACCTGAGCGGCACGGACGTCGCGCGCAAGGCGCTCATCCTCGCTCGGGAGCTGGGCCTGCCGCTCTCCCTGTCGGACGTGGCGCTGGAGCCCTTCATCGCCACGGACGAGTGCGCCAGCGTGGACTCGTTCTTCCAGGTGCTCGCCACGCAGGACGCGGCCTACGCGGAGCGCGTGGCCCGCTGCCGCCACGCCGGCACCGTGCTGCGCTACCTGGCACGCATCGACCCATCGAAGGCGGGCACGGGCAGTCCCGTCATCCGCGTGGGCCCCGTAGGCGTCGAAGCGGGCCACCCCGCGGCGGACCTCCGCGGCTCCGAGTCCTTCGTCTCCTTCACCACCACCCGCCACAGCGACTTCCCGCTCACCGTCCGGGGCGCGGGCGCGGGCGGCGCCGTCACCGCGTCCGGCGTGCTGGCGGACATCCTCCGCATCTCCCAGACGCTGCGCGGTCGCTGAGCGCGCCACCGAAAGGCTCCTCTCATGAAACTCGCCACCGCTCTCGTCCACGCCGGCGTGCGCCGCGACCCCACCACCGGCGCGGTCGCCGTCCCCATCTACCAATCCGCCACCTTCCAGCACCCCGCGCTCGGGCAGTCCACCGGCTACGACTACTCGCGCACGCGAAACCCCACCCGCTCCGCGCTGGAAGATGCGCTGGCGCAACTGGAGGGTGGCAGCCGGGGCCTGGCCTTCAGCTCCGGCATGGCGGCGCTGCACTGTGCCCTCCAGCTCTTCGGCCCGGAGGACCACGTCCTCCTCACCGAGGACCTCTACGGCGGCACCTACCGGCTGGTGGACCGCATCCTCCACGTCCCCTGCACCTTCGTGGACACCTCGCGCCCCAGCGCCGTGCGGGACGCGCTGCGCCCCAACACCCGCGCCATCGTCGTGGAGACGCCCACCAACCCGATGATGCGCACCGCCGACCTCGCCGAACTGGCGGCCATTGCCCGCAAGGCCGGGGTGCTGCTCATCGTCGACAACACCTTCCTCACGCCGTGGCTCCAGCGCCCGCTGGAGCTGGGCGCGGACATCGTCGTGCACAGCGCGACGAAGTACCTGGCCGGACACAACGACGTCGTCGCGGGCGCGCTGGTCGTCAAGGACGCCGCGCTGGGCGAGCGGCTCGCGTACCTCCAGAACGGCATCGGCGCGATTCTCGGTCCGCAGGACGCGTACCTGGTGATTCGCGGCCTGAAGACGCTGGCCCTGCGCATGGAGCGGCACCAGGCCAACGCGCGGGAAGTGGCCGCGTGGCTGCGCGCCCACCCGGGCGTGGAGCGCGTCTTCTATCCCGGCGTGGGCGGGATGCTGTCCTTCACCGTCGCCCATGTGGCCCTGGTGCCCCAGGTGCTCGCGTCCGTGCGGTTGTGTCTCTTCGCCGAGTCGCTCGGCGGCGTGGAGACGCTCATCACCTACCCCACCACGCAGACCCACGCTGACATCCCTGCCGAGCGCCGGGAGGCGCTGGGCATCTCCGACCGGCTGCTCCGGCTCTCCGTAGGAATCGAGGACTCCCATGACATCATCGCCGACCTGGCCCACGCGCTTCGCGACCCGTCTGCTGCACACGGGGCATGAGCAGGACCCCATCACGGGCGCCGCCGCTGTCCCCATCTACCAGGTGTCCATGTTCGACCAGCCGGGCCTGGAGACGCCCGGCGAGTTCGACTACGCGCGCTCCGGCAATCCCACGCGCAAGGCCCTGGAGGGCGTGCTCGCTGCGCTGGACGAAGGCCACGCGGCCTTTGCCTTCGGCTCCGGCATGGCCGCCGTGTCCAGCGTGCTGATGCTCTTCAGCGCGGGAGACCACGTCGTCGTGACGGATGACTGTTACGGCGGCACCTACCGGGTGCTCACGCGCGTCTTCAGCCGCTTCGGCCTGCAGGCCACCTTCGTGGACACCAGCGACCCGGACGCCGTGCGCGCCGCCCTCCGCCCCAACACGCGGGCGCTGCTGGTGGAGAGCGTGAGCAATCCCTTCCTCAAGCGCACCGACATCCCCGCGATGGCGCGAGTGGCCCAGGCGCATGGGGCGCTGCTCATCGTGGACAACACGTTCCTGTCCCCGGCCCTCTCGCGTCCGCTGACCGAAGGCGCGGACATCGTCATCCACTCCGCCACCAAGTACCTCGGCGGCCACAGTGACGTCGTCGCCGGGGCGGTGGTGGTGAAGACGCCCGCGCTCGCGCAGGAGCTCGGCTTCCTCCAGAACGCGGTGGGCGCGGTGCTGGGCCCCCAGGACTGCTTCCTCCTCCAGCGGGGCATCAAGACGCTGCAGGTCCGCCTGGAGCGGCAGGTGCGCACGGCGGGAGCCCTGGCGAAGTGGCTCACCGAGCGGCCGGAGGTGCGGCGGGTCTTCTATCCGGGCACGGGCGCGGTGGTGTCGTTCCGGCTGGCCCAGGACACGCTGGCGGCGCCCTTCGTGGAATCGCTCCAGATTCCCTTGCTGGGCGTGTCGCTGGGCGCGGTGGAGAGCATCGTCACCGTCCCTGCGCGGCACTCCCACGCCTCCGTCCCCGTCGCCGAGCGGGAGCGCCGAGGCATCACCGACGGACTCATCCGCTTCTCGGTGGGACTGGAGGACCTGGAGGACCTGCAAGAGGACTTCGTGCGGGCATTCACGCAGGCAGCCCGCGCGGCGGCATAGGCCGTCAGGTTGACATGGCGCGTCGGCTCCATTACCTGTCTGTGCCGATGCTCGCTGGTTGCGCCATGTTCGGATTCTGTCGCGGAGGCATGTGTTGTCATGCCCCCACGGGTCCGTCCGTTCGCGCGCGCTGAGCCTCCCTCACGAAACGAACCGACGTTCCTCCCGGCCCGTTGCCTGCTTCGTCCAGGCACGGGCCGTCCTTCGCGCACCTCGTGCGAGCCCCCCGTCCCACCTTCGCAGTCCCCAGGAGCAGTCCATGCGCGGCACCCCGGACACGAATGAGCAGCGGCCCCCTGGGCCCGCGCGAGCCACGCCCAGCCGGAGCGCCACGCCGTGATTGCGTTTCGCGGAGTCAGCAAAGTCTATACGGCGGGCGGGCGGGAGGTCGCGGCGCTGAGGAACGTGTCGCTCCGGGTGGAGGCCGGTGAAATCCACGGCGTGCTGGGACAGAGCGGCGCCGGCAAATCCACACTCATCCGCTGCGCCAACCTCCTGGAGCGCCCCACCGAGGGCTCCGTCTCCGTCGACGGACAGGACTTGCTGGCCCTCAGTCCGGAGGCACTGCGCAAGGCACGCCAGGGCATCGGGATGATCTTCCAGCACTTCAACCTCTTCGGCTCGAAGACGGTGGCGGCGAACGTCGCGTACCCGCTGGAAGTGGCGGGCGCCCCACGCGAGGCCATCCGCGAGCGCGTAGAGGAGCTGCTGTCGCTCGTGGGACTGTCCGACAAGGCGCAGGCCTACCCCTCGCAGCTCTCCGGCGGACAGAAGCAGCGGGTGGGCATCGCGCGGGCGCTGGCGCCCCGGCCTCGCGTCCTGCTTTCCGACGAGGCCACCTCCGCGCTGGACCCGGAGACGACGCGCTCGGTGCTGGGGTTGCTGCGTGACATCAACCAGAAGCTCGGCGTGACGCTGCTCCTCATCACCCATCAGATGGACGTGGTGAAGGCCATCTGCGACTCGGCGTCGGTGCTGGAGCGGGGGCGGCTCGTGGAGCAGGGCAAGGTGACGGAGCTGCTCGCCCACCCCAGCACCCGACTGCATCAGCTGTGCTTTCCGGCCTTCGCCCCACCAACGGACGCGCCCTCGGGCCGCCGCGTGGCGCTGACGCTCGCGGGCGAGCACGCCCGGCGGCCCCTCCTGGGCACCCTGGCGCGCCAGTTCGACGTGGACGCCCTGCTGGTCGAAGGCGCCATGGAGCGCGTGGGCAACACCCGCGTGGGGAGGCTCCTCGTCGACCTCCAGGGTTCCGCCGATGCCGTGAGCCAGGCACTCGCCTACCTGCGCGAGCAGGGACTGACGCTCGAGGAGGCCGCACATGGATAGCCAGCTTCCGCGCCTGCTGGGCGTGGCCACCGGTGAGACGCTCTACATGACGTCCGTGGCCGCGGCGCTCGTCCTCCTCGTGGGACTGCCCTTGGGTGTGCTGCTGGTCGTCACGGACCGGGGTGGCCTGTGGGAACGCCCGGCGCTGAACCGGGTGCTGGGCACGCTCGTCAACGTGGGCCGCTCCGTCCCGTTCATCATCCTCATGGTGGCCATCGTCCCGCTCACCCGCCTGCTGGTGGGCACCACCATCGGCACCACCGCCGCCATCGTCCCCCTGGTCGTGGCGGCCATTCCCTTCATGGGCCGCGTCGTCGAGCAGAGCCTCCGCGAAGTGGACGCCGGGCTGGTGGAGGCCGCCATCGCCATGGGCTCCACCCACCGCCGCATCGTCTTCCACGTCCTCATTCCGGAGGCGCTGCCGTCGCTCGTGCGCGGCACCGCGCTCGTCATCATCAGCCTGCTGGGTTACAGCGCCATGGCGGGCGCGGTGGGCGGCGGCGGCCTGGGCGACCTCGCGGTGAAGTACGGCTACATGCGCTTCCGCACCGACGTCATGTTGGGCTGCCTGGTGGTGTTGCTGGTGCTGGTGCAGCTCGTCCAATGGCTGGGTGACGCGCTGGCCTCCCGCTTCGACCACACCGGCGCGCGCTCGTCGCGCTGACGCGCCCTCTCCTCCCCGTTGTCCCTGGAGTCTTCCGACATGAAGTCCCCCTCTCGTTCCCTGCTCACCCCGCTGCTGCTCTCCGTGACGCTGCTGCTCACGGCCTGCCAGAAGCCGGAGGCGTCCTCGGGCGAGTCCTCCGGCGTCCGCACGTTGAAGGTCGGCGTCAACCCCGTGCCCCACGGAGAGATTCTCCGCGCCGCCGCCGCCGTGGCCCTGCGCGAGGGCGTGCGCGTCGACGTGGTGGAGTTCACCGACTACGTCCAGCCGAACATCGCGCTCTCCGACAAACAGCTCGACGCCAACTACTTCCAGCACGTGCCCTACCTGGAGCGCTTCGCCGGAGACAGGAAGCTCGCGTTGACGAGCGCCGGCCCGGTGCACCTGGAGCCCCTGGCGCTCTACTCCACGAAGTACCGTCAGCTCGCGGAGCTGCCGGAGGGGGCGCAGGTGACGCTGCCCGCCGACCCCAGCAACCTGGCGCGGGCGCTGCGCCTGCTCGAAGCCCAGGGCCTGCTGCGCCTGCGCGAGGACGCGGGCGCCACGGCGACGGTGCGGGACGTGGTGGGCAACCCGCGCAAGCTCGACCTGCGGGAGATTGATGCGGAGCAGCAGCCCCGCACGCTGGAGGACGTGGCCGCCGCCGTCATCAACGGCAACTACTTCCTGGAGGCCCAGAAGCACCTGAAGCTGGACGCGAAGGTGCTGGCCCGCGAGGCCGCGCGGGAGAACCCCTACGCCAACGTGCTCGCCGTGCGTCAGGGTGACGAGCAGCGCCCCGAGGTGCGCACGCTGGTGAAGGCGCTCCAGTCCGACGAGGTGCGCCGCTACATCGAGTCCACCTACGGCGGCGCGGTGGTGCCCGCCTTCTGACGGATGCCACGTCTTCCTTGCGCGCCGTGCCCGGTCCGAGCATGACAGGGGCACGCGCGCGGGGCCCTCCCAGCCCCGCCAGACGAGGGAGCGAGCACATGGCCTTGCGGTTCAAGAACCTCGATGGCAGCGGGCCGCAGCCGTTCAGCAGCATCTTCAAGTGGGCCGTGGCCGACAAGCTCGCCGGCCGCCGCCGCAAGGCCCCAGCCCGCGCCGAGGTCCCCCGCGTGAAGCCCGACCTCGCGCTGCTCGCCACGCCGCCCGCGACGGGAGAAGGCGCGCGGCTGACGTGGCTGGGGCATGCGAGCTGGCTCGTGCAGTTGGACGGACTGTCGCTGCTCATCGACCCGGTGCTGCGCGACACCATCAGCGGCGTCATCCGGCGCAACGTCCCGCCCGGCGTCCCCATGGAGAAGCTGCCGCCCATCACCGCCAGCCTCGTCTCCCACAACCACTACGACCACCTGGACCTGCCCACGTTGGAGAAGGTGGGCGCGCCCATCGTCACCGGCCTGGGCCATGCGCCGGTGTTCCGGGGCTCGGGCCTGGGCGTCACGGAGCTGGACTGGTGGCGCTCCACGCAGGTGGGCGCCGTCACGGTGCACTTCGTCCCCTCGCAGCACTGGAGCCGGCGCGGCCTCAACGACGTCAACGAGATGCTCTGGGGTGGCTTCGTCATCGAAGGCTCCAGCGCCCGCGTCTTCCACTCCGGCGACACCGCCTACTTCGAGGGCTTCAAGGAGATTGGCCTGCGCTACCCGGGCATCGACGCCGCGATGCTGCCCATTGGCGCGTATGACCCGGCCTGGTTCATGCGCCGTCAGCACATGAACCCCGAGGAAGCCGTGCAGGCCTTCGAGGACCTGGGCGCCGCGCGCTTCCTGGCCATGCACTGGGGCACCTTCAAGCTCACCGACGAGCCGCTCGACGAGCCGCCCCGCCGCCTGGACGCGGAGTGGACCCGGCGGGGCCTGGCGCGTGAGCGCGTCGAAGTGCTGCCGGTAGGTGGAACACTCACCGTGCGCCACGGTTGAAACCCACCAGGGGCTATGTTGTGGGAAGGGCATGCTCCTGCCCACCCTCCTCGCCATGACGCTGCATCAGGCACCGTCGTCCCTCACCACCGTCTCCGAACAGAGCGGCTGGACGCGCACGGGCCGCTACTCGGAAGTGGAGTCCCTCTGCCGCGCCTTCCCCAAGGCATTCCCAGGCAAGGTCCGCTGCGACACGATTGGCACCACGCCGGAAGGCCGGCCGCTGCTCGCGCTCGTCGCCAGCGCGGATGGCACCCTCACGCCCGCCGCCGCGGCGCGCAAGCAGCGCCCCGTCGTCTTCTTCCAGGGCGGCATCCACTCCGGTGAGATTGACGGCAAGGACGCTGGCTTCTGGCTGCTGCGCGACCTGCTCGCCGGGAAGGAGCAGCCCGGCGTCCTCAAGCGCGTCACCGCCGTCTTCGTCCCCGTCTTCAACGTGGACGGCCATGAGCGCTTCGGCCCCAACCACCGTCCCAACCAGAATGGCCCCGAGGAGATGGGCTGGCGCGCCACCGCGCAGAACCTCAACCTCAACCGCGACTACGCCAAGGCGGAGGCCCCGGAGATGGTGGCCCTGCTGAAGTACCTCCACGCGTGGGACCCGCTCGTCTACGCCGACCTGCACGCCACCAACGGCGCCAAGTTCGAGCATGACGTGTCCGTGGGCATCGAGCCGCAGAAGTCCGGACCGGCCGCGCTGCGCGAGCTGGGCGTGAAGCTGCGCGAGGAGCTCTTCACCGAGCTGGAGTCCCAGCAGCACCTGCCCGTGCCCTTCTACCCGTCCTTCATCGAGGACGATGACCCCAGCTCCGGCTTCGCCTACGGCGTGCCGCCGCCGCGCTTCAGCCATGCCTACTGGGCCGCGCACCGCCGCTTCGGCGTGCTGGTGGAGACGCACTCGTGGAAGCCCTATGCGGAGCGCGTGAAGGCCACGCGGCATGTCGTGGCCAGCCTGCTGCGGCTGGTGGCTCGTGACGGCGCCGCCCTGCGCGCGGCGGTGAAGGCAGCGGACGCGACGGACGCGGCCGGCAAGACGCGCGAGGTGGTGCTCGCGTGGAAGAACACGGAGCAGCAGCGGACCATCGACTTCCGGGGCTACGCCTATGAGCGGGGCGCCTCCGACGTGTCTGGCCAGACGTGGATTCGCTACGACGACACGAAGCCCCAGGTCTGGAAGGTGCCCTACTTCGAGGAGATTCAGCCCGCGCTCACCGCCCCGCTGCCCGCGGGGGGCTACCTGGTGCCGCCCGCGCACGCCGCCTGGGTGGAGGCGAAGCTGGCCACGCACGGCCTGCGCTCGCAGCGCCTCTCCAAGCCCGTGGCCAGCGCGGCGGTGGAGCGCTTCCGCGCCACCGAGGCGAAGTGGAGCATCCAGTCCGTGGAGAACCGGCAGACGCTCAACGTGAAGGGCGCGTGGGAGCCACAGTCACAGGCCCTCCCCGCGGGCACGCTGTACGTGCCGGTGGCGCAGGAGGGCGTGGAGCTGGTGGCGCACCTGTTTGAGCCCACCGGGCCGGACTCGCTGCTGTCCTGGGGCTTCTTCAACGCCCACTTCGAGCAGAAGGAGTACGTGGAGGACTACGTGCTGGAGCCCTTCGCGCGGGAGCTGCTCGCGAAGGACGCTTCGGTGAAGGCGGAGTGGGAAGCGAAGCTGAAGGACCCGGCCTTCGCCAAGGACGCGCGCGCCCGCCTGCGCTTCTTCTATGAGCGCCACCCGGCCCGCGACGTCCAGCTCCGCGTCTACCCCGTGCTGCGCATCCAGGCCGCGCCCCAGGGGCTGGCGGCGGGGAAGCCGGCGAAGCCATAGGAAGTCTGGCCATGAAATGAAGACGCCCCGGAGCCAGCAGGCCCCGGGGCGTTTTTCATTCAGCCCTGCTGACTCCGGCCTCCTTCTTCAACGAAGGCCGGAGCGCTTCCGCATCATCAGCCGATGATGCCTTCGCAGGCGCAGTAGCTCTGGTTGCAGACCGCGTTCGGACCGCAGCCGCCGCAGTCCGACTTACAGGCACAGGCGCACGTGTTGGGGTCCGCCTGGTACCGGTCACCGCAGTTCAGCGCGGCCGTGTCACACACGCAGCCGCACGCGTTCGAGTCGAACTTGAAGCCCGGCGCGCAGGTGGCCGACTGGACGCACGAGCACGAGCAGGTGTCCGTGTTGCACGTCTCGTACGTGCCGCACGTGCCGCCGCAGTCCGGCGCGCAGGTGAAGGCGCACACCGCGGGGTCCGTGTTGCACACCTGGCCCGGGTCACCGCCGCCGCCGCAGTCCGCCGGGCACTCGCACTGGTCCGTGGTGCGGTTGCACGTCAGCTTGCCTTCGCAGAAGTCCGGGTCGTTCGGGTCGTGGTACGGGTCCGCCGCGCACGGCGCGGGGATGCCGTTCGGGTTCGTCGTGCGGTCCGTCCAGTAGCGGTAGGACAGCGCCGCCTGGGTGGTCCCCGCGTTCTGCGGGCGGCACCCGCCGTAGAAGGACACCGCGCGGCTGATGCCGTCCACGTCGAAGCCGTGAGTGCGGCTGCGTGGCAGGTCTCCCGGCGTGGGGCACTGCGACATGTTCGTCACCGCGTCCATGGCCACCTTCAGCGAGGCGCCGATGGGCGGCTTCTGCGTCCGGTAACCCACCGACGCGATGACGCTATCGATGATGGCGTTGATGGTGGTGGTGATGGCGTTCGAGTCCCGGATGCTGCCGTACACGCCGCCGGTGGCCTGGATGATGTCCAGGTGCCGCGGGTTCCGGGGGTCTTCCTGGGTCTGGCACCAGGTGCTGGTGTCGCTGGTGGCGTTCTCGTGCGGGCAGAGGATGCCGTGCACGTCGATGGGCTGGTTCAGGGGGTTGCGGTTCGTCCCCGAGGTGTTGCCCGTGCCCAGGAAGTACTGGGTGTAGGTGTCGATGCTGTCGGTGGACTGGTCCCGCGTGTCCGTCAGGATGACGACCACGACCTTGGCGCCCGTGCGGAAGCGCGTCTCCGTCGTGCCACCGGAGGAGCCCAGCAGGTTGATGACGGCGCGAGCCGCATCCAGCGGACGCTCCGTGCCGTTTCCGCTCTGCCCCACCCAGCACTGCGCGTTGGACGAACAGGTGGTGGGCTGGGTCCCCGTGGGGATGGTGACGGTGGTGCACTGGCCGTTGTTGCCGCAGGTGCTGTTCTGCGTCAGCCACGCCCGGAACTGGTTGATGTTCTGCGTGAAGCCACGCAGCAGCCCCGAGTTCGAACCACTGCCATAGGTATAGGTGGTGCTCACCATCGCCAGGCGGTAATCCAGCGTCGCGTTGGCCAGCTTGGCCGCCACGGCCGAGGCCGCGTTGGCCAGCGACTGCTGCGACGAGGCCATGGAGCCGCTGTCGTCCACCACGAAGAGGAAGTCCACCACCGCCTGCCGCACGGTGAACTTCTCGCACTGCACCGCGTCCGCGTCACCGAACTGCGCCAGCGCCGAGCCACCCGCCGTGTCCGCCGTCGTGAAGAGGCTGCCCGCCTCGTTGTAACGAGACGTCGGGGTGATGGCCATCACCACCACCACGCTCTGGTCGGAGCGGTGCACGTACTGCGCCTGCATGGTGAAGGGCCCGGTGATGCCGGCCGTTCCCGTCAGCTCTCCCGTGCTTCCGGGCACCAGCGAGCGGGTCAGGGTGTTGGTGAACGTCTTCAGGTCCGCGCTACCCGACAGGGCGTAGCGCGCCGACAGCGCGGCGTAGCCGTCCCAGGTGGTGAAGGTCTGCTGGAAGTCACGCGTGGCGGAGTTGAACGACGCGGAGCGGATGCCCGCCTCGTCGTTCGTGGGGTTGGACGACGTGCCCACGCGGCCGCGCTTGTACGCAATCAGCGTCACCTGCTTGGTGGCGTCCCAGCCGATGATGCCCACCGCGTTGTTGCCATCGCGGATGGTGCGCAGGTTGGCGTCCGTGAAGGTGGAGGGCAGCGCCAGCCGCAGGTCCGCGCCGTTCTCTTCCTTGAAGGTGACGGTGCGCAGGTTGGACGTGCGGCAGGCCTGGCCCGCCGGCGTCCCAGCCGCGCCGTCGGCGGAGTCGTTCGGGTTCAGCTCGCCCTCGTCCACGCGCCCGTTCTGGTTGGCGTCCTCCGCGCCGTCCTGGATGCCGTCACCGTCGCTGTCGGGGTTCGTCGGGGACGTGGTGGTCGTCGGGTCCGCGTCGCCCACGTAGCCACAGTTCTGACGCGGCGCCTGCGCCGTCGTCACACCCAGCTCCAGGCCGTCCAGCAGGCCGTCACCGTCCGTGTCGGGGTTGGTCGGGTCCGTCTCGCCCGGGTCCACGCGGCCGTTACCGTTGGTGTCCTCACCGCGGAAGCCATTGCGGCCCGGGCCGTCCTGGAGACCGTCGCAGTCGGTGTCCGCCAGGCGGGGGTCCGTCTCACCGGCGTCCACGCGGCCGTTGCGGTTCTTGTCCTCGACACCGTCCTGGATGCCGTCACCGTCCGTGTCGGCGTTGTTCGGGTCCGTGCCCGTCGCAACCTCCACCGAGTCCGGGATGCCGTCGAAGTCGGCGTCCGGAATCGACGCGGCGCAGTCCGCCACGCGCGGGTCCGTCTCGTTGCCGTCCACGATGCCGTTGCGGTTGATGTCCTCGTCACCGTCGCTGCAGGTGTCGCCGTCCGAATCCGGGGCGAGCGGGTTGGTGCCGGTGCGCGACTCCAGGCCGTCATCCAGGCCGTCGCCATCCGTGTCGCGCTTGCGCGGGTCCGTCTCACCGGGGCTCACCACGCCGTTGCGGTTGGCGTCCTCCGCACCGTCCGACAGGCCGTCAGCATCCGAGTCGATGGCGTTCGGGTCCGTCTCGCCCGGGTCCCTCCGGCCGTTGCGGTTGAGGTCCTCCAGGCCGTCCGGGATGCCGTCGCCGTCCGTGTCCGCCAGCACCGGCGAGGTGCGCGTGGTCGTGTCCTGGTCACCGGGGAAGTTGCAGCGGGGGTCGGGGCTCGAGGTGCGGCCCACCTCCACGCCGTCGCGGATGCCGTCGCCATCCGTGTCACGCAGGCCGGGGTTCGTCTTCGCGCCGCCGGGATAGATGGTCGCGAACTCCTCCGCGTCCGTCAGGCCGTCACAGTCGGAGTCCTTCGTCGAGTTGTCAGGGTCATCGATATCCGTGGGCACCTCACCCGGGTCAGGGTCCGGATCCGGAATCACGCCCGCGTCTTCTTCAAGCGGGCCGGCATCCGTACCGCCGTCCCCGTCGCCACCGGGGCCAGCATCGGTGTTCGGTTGTGGATTGGGGTCAGGGTCTTTCCCACCGCCGCAGCCAGTCAGCAACGACGCTGCCAGCAACGCGCAGGTGAAATACCGCATCAGGGAGTTGCGCATCGTCTTTGACTCCAATGACTCCGACTCCAAGTGGGGGGTGAGTCGAAGCAGACTTCCATAATAGAGAACAACGCGGGAGTTTCCGAGTACCTGTTCCCCTGGGGCAACTCGGAGTCGGGGTCTGGATGATCCCAGTCCAGTGACGTGGCTGGATTGTGCCCAGGCTGTTGGTAAACGGGGTTCGCGGGTTGAGAGGGCTCGGCTATCGTCGCACCCGTGCCCGTCTTCGGTCTTGCGGCATTGTGGAATGGCTCGGCTCCCCCGGAGCGCGTGGCGGCCTGGGTGGAAGGGATTGGCGAGGTGCTCACCTCCGCGCAGTCACTCCAGCTCGTGGTGGCCCTGCGCCCCGAGGAAGCAGGCATTGAATTGAAGGTGGAGGCTCCAGGCTATCCACGCTCCGCCGTGGAGCGGCTCGCGGAGGACGCGAAGCGCAGCGGCGGCACGTTCGTGGAGCTGTGGCGTCTGCCCAAGGCGGAGCGAGATGCCTTTCGCGCGGCGGCCTTCGGGGGCGGCACCCCCTTCCGGGGAGACGAATGCTCCGCCGCGGCGCGGGTGCTTCAGCAGCACCTGACCACGCTGCCCGTCAGCAGCGTGCGTCCCGCGGGGCCCACCGTGGGTGGCGCCGCGGCCTCCGTGCCTCAACCGAGCCCGAAGCCCATGGAGGCGCCCGCTCCCTCCCCCAGCAACCAGCCGCACCAGGTGCTCGTCCGTCCGCCGGAGGGGCCTCAGCGTCGCGGTCGCCGCTTCGCCGTGAAGCTGGAAATGGAGTTCCGGACCGAGTTGGACTTCGTGCGTGAGCACGCCCTCAACATCTCCAATGGCGGCCTCTTCGTGCGCACCGCGCACCGGCCCCTCCCCGACAGCGTCGTCACCGTGGACGTGAAGCTGCCCAACGGCGAACGCTTGCAGGGCGACGCGGTGGTGGTCCACGTGGTGGACGACCCGTACACGGGCGGCGTGGGACTGGCGTTCCTCAACGACGACGCCACCTTCTCCCAGACGCTGGACGACTACCTGGCGAGCCTCGCGGGTGGCGTGGGCTGAACGTGATGGAGAACGTGCGGGAAATCTGGCCTCGCGACCATGGCCGCTTCCAGTTGATGTCCCGGCTGGGACGCGGCGGCATGGCGGAGGTGTTTCTCGCGCGGATGCAGCAGGGCCCACATGCCGGAGCGCAGGTGGCCCTCAAGCGCGTGCGTCCCGAGCGACTGAGAGACGCGGAGGCCCACGAGCAGCTCCTGCACGAAGCCGAGCTCGCCCGCTGCCTGCGCCACCCGTACATCGTCGGCTTCGTGGAGTACGGCGAGCTGCCGGACGGTGGCTACCTGGCGCTGGAGCTGGTGGAAGGCCCCGACCTGGGCCGCGTGCTGGCGCGGTGCCGCCGCCGCCGCATCGAGCTGCCCATCGACATCTCCGTGCTCATCGTCCGGCAGGTGCTGGAGGCCCTGTCGCACGCGCACCATGCCGTCAGCACCACGGGCCGCCCCCTGGGCGTGGTGCACTGCGACGTGTCCCCGCACAACGTGCTGCTGTCCCGCACCGGTGAGGTGAAGCTGGCGGACTTCGGCGTGGCGCGCTCCCGCGCGGGCGCGGTGCAGGACACCCGGCGGCTGGGCAAGCAGCACTACCGCTCCCCGGAGCTGCTCGCGGGCGACGTGTCCGTGGCGGTGGACCTGTGGGCGACGGCGGTGCTGCTCTACGAGCTGCTGGCGCTGGAGTCGCCCTTCCCTTCCGGCCCGGAGGAGCAGGTGGAGTCCTCCATCCGCGGCGGCCGGGTGACGCCCGTGCGCATGCGTGTGCCCGGCGTCCCCGACGCGCTGGCGCTGGTGTTGGATCGCGCGCTGGCGCCCGTCCCTTCGCAGCGCTTCGGCTCCGCGGAGCAGTTCGCCCGGGCCCTGGCGCCGCTGAGCGATGACCGCGTGGCCACGCCCCTGGCCGTGGCCGCGGTGGTGCGCGGACTGATGGAGACCTGAGCCCGCCAGGGGTCGCTACGCCACCTCCTGCTGTCCCATGGAAGGAGGCACCATGCCCGGGTCGCCCTCCACCACCAGCCGGCTGCGCCCGCCGCCCTGCTTCACCACGCGCACCTGCACGCCGATGCGCTCCGCCATGCCGCTGACGTGCGAGATGATGCCCACCTGCCGGCCCGTGGCCTGGAGCGCGTCCAGCGTGGCCAGGGCCACCTCCAGCGTCTCCGGGTCCAGCGTGCCGAAGCCCTCGTCGATGAAGAGCGTCTCCACTTGCGTCGTCTCCGACGAAAGGGACGCCAGCCCCAACGCGAGCGCCAGGGACACCAGGAAGCTCTCACCGCCGGACAGGCTGGCCACGCTGCGGACCTCGTCGCCCATGTCCCCGTCCACGATTTGGAGGTCCAGGTCGTGTCCGGGCACGCGCATCAGCCGGTAGCGCCGCGCGAGCTCCCGCAGGTGCGCGTTGGCGTGCAGCAGCAAGGCGTCCAGCGTGAGGCTCTGGGCGAAGACCTTGAAGCGCTTGCCATCGTGCGAGCCGATGAGGTCGCCCAACACCTTCCACACCTCCGCCGCGCGGCGGCCCTCCTCCAGGGCCGCGGCCTCGGTGCCGTGCCGCGCCCGCGCCGTGTCGTCCGCCTCCAGGCGCGCGTGCAGCGCGGCCTCGGCATGACGACGGGCCTCGACCTCCGCGCGCAGCCGCTCGCATTCGGCGCCCGCGTCCTGCTCGGAGAGCGCCGGAGGTCCTGAGTCCTCGTGCCGCGCGCGACGCTCGCTTCGCTCCGCCAGCACGGCGGTCGCCTGGGCGAGCGCCTCGCGCAGGGCCGACAATGCGCGAGCCTCTGCTTCACGCCAGGCCGCGTCGAAGGCCAGCAGCGTCCGCACCGCCTCCAGCGTGGTCCCACGCGCGGCGAGCAGCGTTGTCAGCGCGGCGCCTTCCGACTCACGCAGGGCCAGCGCCTCCGTCCTGGCGCGCACGGCATCCTCGGCACGCGCGGTGGCGACCTGCGCCGCCTGACGCGCCGCCTCGGCGCGCTCACGTGCCTGCTCGAAGGCCGACTCCGTGGCCTCCAGCCGTGCCTGGAGCTCGGCGCGGACCTCCGCCGTGGGACGGCCGTGCAGCAGGGCCGCGCGTGCGCGGGTCAGCTCGCCGCGCTCCTGCTCCTTGCGCACGGCGAAGGCCTGATGTTCCTCGGCGTGGCGGGTGCTCACCTCCACCAATCCCTGCGCCCGGGCGCGATGACGCTGCTCCTCGGCCTCGCGCTCCTCCGCCTTCAGGCGGGCCTCCTCCTTCCCCTTCCACATCACCACCCGCTCTCCACACTTGCGGCGGAAGGTGGCCGGGTCCTCCTCCAGCTTCCGCTCCCAGCCCACGTCCGCGGTGAAGACGGGTGACACCTCCGCGAGCACCTGCCGCAACGTCTGCTCCGCGGTCTCGAGCCGGGCATGGACGTCCTTGAGCACCGACTCCGCGCGCGACAGCGCCTCCTCCGCCCGGCGCAGCGACTCCGCCGCCACCTCGCGCCGCGTGCGCTGCGTCTCCAGCGCCGCGCGGGCCTCTCGCGCGGTGCGGGCCAGTGACTCGTCGGCCTGCTCGTCGGCCTTCAGCGCCGCCAGCCGCTCCGCGACCTCGGCACGCGCCGCGTCGAGCCACGCTCCCGCCTCGGGCGAGCCCCCTGCGGCCGGTGGCGACGCGTCAGCGCCTCCGGCTCGCGCCGACGACCGCGCAGCCTCGGCGCCCCCGTCCACACTGGACATTCGAGCGCTGCCATCAGACTCCGGCACGGAGGTGGTACGGGAGGACACTTCCACGCCCTCTTCCCGAATGGACTCCAGCCACGAGGCACGCCCCTTCCGCCAGGCCTCACCGTGCGCCTCCGCGCGGGCCTCCGCGGACTGCCTGCGCGCCTCCGCCTGTCCGGCGCGCGCATTCGCCGCCGCGCGCCGAGCGCTCGCCGCCACCTCCGCCTGGGTGGCCGCGGTCCGCTCCGTCTCCAGCGTCTCCACACGCGAAGCGGCTTCCGCGACCAGCCCCTCGAGCGCGGACACCTCGCGCGCGTAGGGGTGCTCTTCCGCGCCACACAACGGGCACGCCTCACCGTCCTTCAGCAAGGCACGGTGGGACGCATAGCCCTGCGTCGCCTGCGCCAGCGACAGCGAGCGCTGCGCCTCCTTGAGCGCGGCTTCCCCCTGCGTCCGCCGGGTCTCCGCCGCGCGCACTTCCGCCGTCGCGGCCTCGACCTCCGCCTTCGCCGCCTTCACCTCCGTGCCCGCCTCGCGAGCCTCGGCCTCATCCGCGACGAGCCCCTCGTGAGCCGTCTTCAAGACCCGCACGGCCTCCTGCCGCGCCAACAGGCGTTCACGCTGCGCCCGCCGCTGCGCGCCCGTCTCCGTCCCCACGGCCGCCTCGGCATGCGTCGCCGCGGCCAGGGCCATCTCCTCCGCACGGACCGCGGCATCCCGCTCCCCCCGCCGAAGGCCCACCGTCTCGCGCAGTCCCTCCACCTCACCGAGCAGCCGTCCGGACTCCTCACCCGCCTTGCGCCGCTCGCCCTGCGCCCCCTCGTAGCGTTCCAGCTCGCGATGCCAGCGCGGCCACTCGCTCGTGAGCGCGACCCAGTGCGCCTTCTCCGTCAGCCAGTGCCTCGCGGCCTCCCCCTTGTCCCGTGCCTCGGCCTCGCGCACGAGCACGGCATCCAGCTCCGCCTTCGCCTCCGCCAGCGCCGCCTGGGACGTCTCCGCCCGCGCCCGCGCCTCACGCGCCTCCCGGGAGACACCCTCCAGCCGCGCATCCAGTCGCGCCGCCTCCTCCAGCGCGGGACGCGTCGCCACCTCCCGCTCCTGCGCCGCGGCGCGCGCGGTCTCCGCCTCCAGCTGCCCCACCCGCCGCGCCGAGACCTCCGACAGCGCCGCCTCCACCTCCGACGCCCGCGCCACCTGCGCCGCCTCCGCCTCCGCCCACCGGCGCTCCGCGGCCTCCGCCGCCGCCACCGGCCCCCGGAAGGCCTCCGCCTCGCGGACCGCCTCCAGCCGTGCCGCGCGCGGCGCCGCCTCCTCCAGGGCCGTCCTGGCCGCCTGCGCCTTCGCCTCCGCCGCGAGCTCCGCCTCCCGCAGCCCCGCCCGCGCGACATGCCACGCCGCCGCGCCCTCCGCGTCCTTGAGCAGCGCCTCCACCGCCTGACGCGCCCGGGACTCCGCACCGTGCGCCGCCGCCGCCGCCGCGCGCTCCGCCTCTGGCATCAGGGCAATCGCCGCCAATCCCTGCGCCCGCTTCGCCAGCGACTCCTGCTCCGCCTTGTTCTTCTCATGCGCGGCCATGGACAAGCGGCTGTACACCTCCGTGCCCGTCATCCGCTCCAGCAGCTCCGCGCGCTCGCTGGCATCCGCCTTGAGGAAGGCCGCGAACTCGCCCTGCGCCAGCAGCGCCGAGCGACGGAACTGGTCGAACGACAACCCCAGCCGCTCCTGGATGGCGGCCAGCACCTCGCCCTTGGTCCGGCCCGTGAGCTGCCCGGTGACCACGTCCATCAACTGCATTTCCTGGGGCCGGAAGCGTCCCTCGGCGCGGTTGCGCGCGCGCCACACGGACCAGCGCGCCCGGTAGCGCCGCCCGTCCTTGCCCAGGAAGTCCACCTCCGCGTAGCCCTCGCCCGCGCCCCGGCGCAGCATGCCGCGCACGTCGTAGGCGGACAGCCGCGCGTCCTCGTCCTCGTCCGCGCGGCCCACCGGCGCGCCGCCGCGTCCCCCCAGCCGGGGCGTGCGGTCGAACAGCGCCAGACACAGGGCATCCAGCAACGTGCTCTTGCCCGCACCCGTGGCGCCGGTAATCGCGAACAGGCCCAGCCGGTCCAACGGCGGCTGGTCCAGCTCTAGCGCGAAGTCCCCCGCGAAGCTCGTCAGGTTGGAACCGCGAATCGCGAGCACCTTCACGGCGACTCCTCCTGCACGTCGGTCAGCAACGTATGGAAGGCCTCCAGCAGCGCCAGTGCGGGTGGCTCCTCGAAGTCACGGGCGTAACGCGCGCGGAAGACATCCTCGGGCGTGCGTTCCTTCAGGGAGAGACCCGGCTGCACCTCCGCCAGCGCGCCGCCCGTCCCGGTATAGGCGGGCGTCAGCTTCACCAGCCGCGCCGCCTTCCCCTCCAGCACCTTCTCCACCTTCTGACGCAGCGCGGGCTCCGGCCGGGGCAACGACACGCACACCTCCAGGTAGGGCCGCCGCCACTCCAGCGTGTCCGCGTCGTGCGCCGGCAAGCCCTCCAGTTGCGTCAGCACCGCGTCCAGGGGCGCCGCGTCCCGCGAAGGCACGCGCACCATGTCCGTGGTCCGGGGCACGGGCAGGGATTGCACCTCGCGCAGCGCGTCGCCTTCCAGCTCCACCAGCAGCACCTGATGCCGGTAGCCCGCCTCCGACAGCGACAGGGGCAACGGCGAGCCGCTGTAACGCACCCCCTCGCGTCCACCCACCCGCTGGGCCTTGTGCAGATGCCCCAGCGCCGCGTAGACCACGTCGTCCGGGAACAGGTCCACGGGCAGCGCGTGCTGGTTGCCGCCGAGAATCTTCCGCTCGCTCAACGCGGACAGCTCCGTGCCCGTCATGTAGCAGTGCCCCATGGCCACCAGCGCTTGTCCCGCCTGACGCCTGCGCCGCGCCGCGGCCAGCACCTCCGCGTACACCGCGCGCACCCCCTCCACCAGCCGGTCTCCCATGTCCCCGGGCACGGGCGGCAGGTCCGAGGGACGCAGGTACGGCACCGCCGCCACCCACGCCCCCACCCGGCCCTTCGCGTCGTGTAGCGGCACCAGCAGCCGCTCCTGGTCCATGGCGCCTCGGGTCCGCGGCAGTCCGCCCACCACGTGCACGCCCAGCGCCGCGAACAGCGGGTCCGGCGCGTCCAGCCGCGCCGCGGAGTCGTGGTTCCCGCCAATCACCACCACGTCCAGCCGGGGCATCCGCCGCCGAGCCTTCGCGACGAACTGGTACCAGGCCGCCTGCGCCTCCGCGCTGGGGTTCGCCGTGTCGAAGATGTCCCCGGCCACCAGCAGCGCGTCCACGGCCTGCGCCTCCAGGGTCTCCAGCAGCCAGGCCAGGAAGGCCGCGTGCTCCGCATCCCGCGAGACGTCGTACAGCGTGTGTCCCAGGTGCCAGTCCGACGTGTGCAGCAGGCGCATCAGGCGTCCACCCTCCCTCTTTCCCGTGGCGCTCTGGCCAGCGGGCAGCCTCCAACAGAGGGGCTGCCCGCTCCAAGCGGCGGGCGCCTGCTCCCTTACTCCCTCACCCTGACATGCGCGCAAGTTCCTGTAATTCCTGGCCGTTCAGGAGAAGACGCCCCGCCACGTCCCCTCTGGAGGCCCTCACGCACGGAGGGGGTTGGCCAATACGCTCCGAGCGGAGATGCTCGCGGGAATGACCGGGCTACAAATTGGCATCTTCGCCGGCATCCTCGGGGCGGGCGTCGGCGTCTCGAGCATCGTTGGCTACTTCCGCTGGCGCCGCTGGAAGCAGCAAATCCAGGTCTGGCAGGACTTCGCGACCACCCGTGGCTGGTCCTTCATGCCGACGCCCGGCAGGTTCATGTACTCCGCGGGGACCTTGAAGATGGAGGGCAGCTACGCCGGGCGTCCGCTCACCCTGGAGACCGAGTACCGCCACCAGGAGAAGGCGTACCGCATCGCCACCATCATCCGGCACGAGCTCGGCGACGACTTTCCGCGCGAGGTCGTCATCCGGCCCGAGGGGCTGGGCGACAAGTTCCTCAAGCTGTTCGGCGTACAGGACGAGCAAATTGGCGATGCCGGCCTCGACGCCGTGCTGGACCTGAAGAACGTCACCCCTCAGGCCCGCGCCATCCTCCTCAGCGCGGGCATGCGGCGCCCCCTGCTGAACCTGGCCCTCGCCTTCGAGGCCTTCTCCATCGAGAACGGCGTCCTGTCGGCGGAGGTGATAAACGAAGTCCCATGCACCTCCGTCGAGTTGTACGGCTTGCTGACGCCCGTGCGTGAGCTGGCCGACGCCGTGCAGGGCACGCGCGGCCATACCCAGTGGCGGTCGGAGGGCACCGGACAGGAAGGCACCCCGTCCTGAAGCGGGAGACCCTGCTGACACGCCGCGGGCCCCGCGCGTGCGGCATCCGCTCATGATGATTTGCCGCCGCTTCGGGAACGTCACCCTCGAGGACGAGCGGCGTCAGGCGGTGACGCTCGGCAGGCCCGACAGCGTCGAAGCGCTGGAGTCCATGATGACGCCAGCGCTTCTGCTCAAGGGTGCCCTGCACGAGGTGTCCGAGCAGGGCCGCGCGCGCAAGAGCAGCCAGGCGCGCTCAGCTGCGACGTGACCGCCGCCGCTGGAGCACGAGCCACGCAAGCGAGCCCCAGGCCAACGGCGCCAGCGGCATCGCGTTGCAGTTGCAGCCGCCCGGCTCGTTGGGAGGCGGAGGCTCGGTGCCCGCGTCGGTTCCGGCATCCGTCCCCCCATCCGACGACGGCGGCGCACAGGGGAGATCCCCCACGCACACCGTCGCTTCGGCGGAGCCCTGCTGCCCCGTCGAGTCCACCACGACGAAGCGGACGCGGTGCCAGCCCGGCGTCAGGCCCGTGGTGTCCCAGCGGCTGGGCTCGCCGCCGTAGGAGTAGGGGCTTTCGGTCCGCTCGTCGGTGTAGCGCAGCACGTCGTCCACGTAGAACTCCGCGTGCGTGCAGCCCACGTCGTCGTGGCAGTCGCCGTAGAACTCCGCCGTGGTGCCGGACACGCGCTCACCGTCCTCGGGACGCGTGAGGATGGCGGTGGGCGGCGCGTCCGGGCTCACCGTGATGGTGAAGTCCTGCACGGCGTCCGGCGCGGCGCCGTTGCTCACGCGCACGGAGACCTCCACCGTGCCCGTCTCGGTGGGCTCCCAGGTGATGACGCCAGTGGCGGCATCGATGCCCATGCCCGGCACCGTGCTCACCAGCGCATACGTGGGCGCGGGCCGAGCCGTCGCCTGCACCGCATACCGGTACGGACTGCCCACCACCGCGCGGGTCACCGGTTCGGAGAGGATGACGGGCGGCAGGGGCGTCGTGTCCTGCTCGAAGGCCTCCACCGCACGTGCGTCCACGCCCGGGGCGGCCACGGTGATGATGGCCGTGCCGTCCTCGCCGTCCGCGTCCGGCGCGGCGGTCAGGGTGACGTCCTTGGGCGTGTTCCAGTCGGAGGTGGTGAAGCTCAGCGTCGCCCCGGACTGGACGGTGAGGTCCTCGTCCCCGCGGGTGCGCGCCACGGTCACCGTGACGCTGCGCGGGGGCCGCTGCGAGAGCGACACGCCGAAGGTCGCCGTCCCGCCCTCCACGACCGTCACCTGCGACTCGGTCAGCACCAGGCGCGGCGAGTTGTTGTCGATGCTGGTGGCCACCACCGCCACCTCCCGCAGCCCGTCCGCCACGACCATGAAGGTGGCGACATCCGGCGTCGTGTCCTCATCCACCGCCGCGGTGAGCGTCACCACCTGGGGAACGCTCCAGTTGGACGCGGTGAAGGTAAGCGCCGCGCCGCTGACGATGCTCAGGTCCTCGGAGCCGCCCAGCGCCCGGGAGACCTGCACGGAGACATCGGAGACCGGCGCTTCGGCCAGGCGCACGGTGAAGGCAGCGCGTCCGCCCTCCTCGACGCGCGGCTGTAGCCCGGACACCACCAGTTTCTGTCCCGGCGTCGCGGGCGTGATGCGCCGCAGGACGCCGCCCGACGCGCCGATGGTGTAGAGCGCGCCGTCCGGCCCCACCGACATGTCCACCTGCGAGGTGAAGCCGGTGGCCCATTCATCCACCGTGGCCACCGAGTGGTCCTCTTCCAGGGTGACTCTCGTCAGCTGACCGGTGTTGAAGTCCCCGAAGAAGAAGTTGTCCTGGTACGCCTCGTCGAACAGGGTCGCGTCGTAGAAGGTGCCACCGGTGATGGAGCCACCGAGCTCCTGCGTCGTGGCCGTTCCCCCGCTGCTCGCCGCGTCTGGCAGCGAAGGCTGCGCCACGGTGAAGGTCGTGGGGGAGGGAACGCTGGCCACCCGCAACAGGCCATTGAAGCTCGCATCCTCCACACCGCTGAGCGTGAGCCGCTCACCCTTGCGGAAGCCATGGTTCCCGGTGGTGGTGAAGGTGGCCACCCCGCTGCTGCGCATCGCGCCGCCCGCTGCGAGGTTGCGGGTGTCGGCGCCGTTGGTGCGGTACTTGACGACGGGAGTGATGAAGTCGTTGGTGCTGGGTTGGTTGTTCTCGTAGTCGCTGTAGCCGGCATGGCTTCGGCGGCTGACGACGAAGACCTGCTCGTAGTCGGTGCCCGCGCTGTTCACCCACAACCGGCCCGTGGTGGGCTGGAAGGTGAAGGTGAAGGGATTGCGGAGGCCGCGCGCCCAGATGTACTCGTTGTTGGGCCCCACGCCGTCGTTGAAGGGGTTGTCGCTGGCGGGCGTGCCATCCGGGTTCGCGCGGCTCACCTTGGCCGCCATCGACGTCAGGTCCGCATTGACGCCCGTGCCGTTGCCCAGGTCGCCAATGGCCCAGTAGAGCTTTCCGTCCGGGCCGAAGCCAATGGCGCCGCCGTCATTGTTCGCGCCCCGCGTGGGCAGCCGGCTGACGATGACGGTGCGCGCCGTGCCCCTCCCGTCCGCATCCGTGTAACGGACAATCTGCTGCTCCGACGCGGAGACGGTGACGAAGAAATAGACGTAGCGATTGACCGCGTAGTTCGGGTCGAACGCGATACCGATGAGGCCGCACTCGCTATGGGTGTAGACGAACTGCTCCTCCGTCGCGAACACCTGTGTCACCAGTGTGCTGTTCCCTGGCTGCGTTTCAGGCTGGCCATCCTTCAGCGACACCACCCGGATTTCGCCCGTCTTGAGGGTGATGAACAGGCGGCCTGAACCGTCCGGCGCCCATGCCATCCCCGTGGCCTGCGTGAGGGTATTGGAGGTGAAGGGCGTCTCCACGAAGCCGGAGGGCACCGCGGCCCAGGCGGGCGAAGACAGCCCCAACAACCCAAGTAACATCAAAATAGAGCGCATGTGTGTTGAGGATAGCGCGATGTCCCCCCTCAGCACGCATGAGACGTTCGCGAGGGCGCACCCATCCTGTATTGGATTGTGTCAGTGTTTCCGCCCCCCATTGGATGCACCAGGGTGGGCTTGCTCGTGGACAGGCGCGTGCGTGGGGCCACTCAGCCCGTCTTCGCCAACGTCTGCTCGAACAGCGTGCGAACCTGCGTGGCCAACGCCTGCGAGTCCGGACCAAAGGACTCCGGCGGCAGCGCGGGAAGCACGCGCACGCGGATGGAGGCGGTGGGACTCATCCAGGGGCCGTCTCCGTCCAGCAGCCCGGGCGTGCCCTCCACCACCACGGGCACCACCGGCACATGCTCCTCCAGCGCGAGCTGGAAGGCGCCCCGCTTGAAGGGCAGCAACTGCCCGCCCTTGGAGTACGTCCCCTCCGGGAAGATGAGCACCGGCATGCCACGACGAAGCCAGCGCCGGCACGGGTCCAGGAGCTGGTTCATGGCGGTGGACGAGCCCCGGACGATGGGCACGTAGGCCAGCAGCGTCATCATCCACCCCACCAGGGGCAGCGAGAACAGCGACGCCTTCGCCACGAACTTGTAGGGATGGAACAGGCCCATGACGGCGAGGATGTCCGCCGCGGACTGGTGGTTGACCACCATCACACAGGGCCCGGGCGGAATGCGCTCACGGCCTTCGATTCGCGTGCGCCAGCCCGGGGATGCGTGCAGCCACAGGCCGTAGCACCAACGACAGACCAGTGAATGCAAGAGCCGCCGGTCCCGGTCGAACGGGTACGTGACGACGAGCAGCAGCGCGCCCAGGGTGAACAGCACCGGGGCGGTGAGCAGGAAGACGACCCAGAACCAGAGCGTGACGGCGTACTTCATGGCGAGGCCCCAGGCATACCACCTTCGGGCCCATCCCACGCTCCCCTCCTGACGGTCCTGCATTCCCACGGCCGCGCCCCTCCCATCCAGCCGACCGGCCCGGGGGGCGCCATGGAGACCAGCCCCCAAGGGCAATTCGCCGCTCCTTGCCCGTGGACCTGCCGCTGCCATAAAGGCGGGAGTGCTCCCATGCGTCCCATCGCCCCCGCGCTCCGAGCCGCCCGACTCACCCACACGTTCGTCCCCTTCAGCCAGCTGCGCACGGCGCGGTTGCTGCTGGAGCTGAACGGTCAGCAGCCGCTCGAGGTCCAGCGCAGGCTGTTTGGCTATGACCTGACATTGAAGGCCCACCGCAGCACGACGCACATGCTGCTGTACCTGCAGGGCGACGACTTCCTGTCGGACCTCCCGCTCATCGCCCCCCATCTGCGGCCGGGCATGGTGGCCTTCGACGTGGGAGCCAACATCGGCTACCTGTCCATGTACCTGCGCAGCCGCATCGGCCCGCTGGGACAGCTCTTCAGCTTCGAGCCCGAGCCGGAGAACTACGCGGAGCTGAACGCCAACTTCCAGAACAACCACCTGCGCAACTGCCAGGCCATCCAGGCAGCGGTGGGCTCGCAGGAAGGCGTCATCACCTTCGCCACGGGCCTCAACGGACACGTTCCCGAAGAGGGCGCGGGGGGTATCACCGTCCCGGTCGTCACCGTGGACGGCTTCGTCCAGAAGCAGGGCCTGTCACGCGTGGACTTCGTGAAGGTCGACGTGGAGGGCTTCGAGCTGGACGTGCTGGCCGGCATGAGGGCCACGCTCGAACGTCCGGACAAGCCCATCCTCTACATCAAGGTCCACGGACGGGGTGAGTATGCGCGAGCCGACCCTCGCCGCGTCTGCGAGGTGCTGGAAGGTCACTACCGGAACATCCGCGCCTACGTGTCCCCCGACGACTTCAAGGCGAAGCAGAGCCACCTGCGCCGCCTGTGGGGTCGGGTGTCGCCTTTCGAAGACATTGAACAGGCGTGCCGTGTCGACCTGCGCGAAGTGAAGCAGCACGACACCCAGCGGTACCAGTTGCTCTGCCTGCCTTGAAGGGCGCGGAGCAGGCGCGCTCCCCAACGTGTCGGACCGGCGTCACTGCCCGCACTCTCCCTTGCCCGGTGGTTGCGCGGAAGGCGTAAGGTGCCCGCCGGACCCAACCCGGAGGGAGGCAGCGAATGGACGCGCATCAGGGCCTGCATATCGAGACCCATCCTCGAGAAGGAGACCCGCTGGTTCGCGCCCGGCGGCCCGACCCGTGCGCGCTGGTGTTGTTCGGCGCCACCGGAGACCTGGCCCAGCGCAAGCTGTTCCCGGCCCTCTTCGAGTTGGCGCGAGACCACCTGCTGCCGGAGAACTTCGCCGTCGTCGCCTTCAGCCGCTCCGAAGGAGACAGCGAGGCCTTCCGCGAGCATGTGAAGGCGTCCCTGCTGAAGTTCGCCCGCACCCAGCCCCTGGACGAGGCCGTCTGGAAGGACTTCGCCCCGCGCCTGGAGCTCATCTCCGGCGGCTATGACGACCCGAAGTCCTTCGTGCGCCTGCGCGAGGAGCTCGACCGGGTCGCCCAGAAGTTCGGCACCCAGGGCAACCAGTTCTATTACCTGGCCACCCCGGCCTCCACCTTCCCCCAAATCTTCCAGGGCCTGACGGAGTCGGGGTTGCTGAAGCGCCAGGAACAGGCCGACCCGCGCCCGTGGCAGCGGCTCATCATCGAGAAGCCCTTCGGCCACGATTTGGAGAGCGCCCGCGCGCTCAACCGCGAGCTGGCGGCGGTGTTGGACGAGCGGCAGATATTCCGCATCGACCACTACCTGGGCAAGGAGACCGTCCAGAACATCCTCGTCTTCCGCTTCGCCAACGCCATCTTCGAGCCGCTGTGGAACCGGCAACACATCGACCACGTGGAAATCACCGCGGCGGAGACGCTGGGGGTGGAGGGGCGCGGCGGCTTCTACGACGAGACGGGCGTCATCCGGGACATGGTGCAGAACCACCTGCTCCAGGTGCTCGCGCTGTGCGCAATGGAGCCGCCCGTGTCCTTCGGCGCCGAGGACATCCGCGATGAGAAGAACAAGGTCATCCGCGCGCTGCGCCCGATGGAGGGCCGCGAGGTGTCCCGCGCGGTGGTGGCCGGCCAGTACGAGGGCTACCTCCAGGAGAAGGGCGTGAAGGCCGGCTCGCGCACGCCGACCTACGTCGCCATGAAGATGAACATCGACAACTGGCGCTGGGCGGGCGTGCCCTTCTATCTGCGCGCGGGCAAGAAGCTGAAGCGGCGCGTGACAGAGGTGTCCATCCACTTCAAATCGGTGCCCATCAGCCTCTTCTCCGGGGAAGGCGCCACCTGCCAGCGGCTGCAGCCCAACGTGCTCACGCTGCGCATCCAGCCCCAGGAAGGCATCGCGCTCTCCTTCGAATCCAAGGTGCCCGGCGAGGATGTCAACATCGCGGGCGTCACCATGGACTTCAACTACCAGGAGACCTTCCAGCGGCCAGTCCCCGAGGCCTACGAGCGCCTGCTGCTGGACTGCATGCGCGGCAACGCCACCCTCTACGCCCGGCAGGACAGCGTGGAGCAGGCGTGGACCTTCGTGACGCCCATCCTCCAAGCCCTGGAGTCCGGCGAGGGCGGACCGGCGCACGCCTACCCCGGTGGCAGCGCGGGCCCGGATGCCGCGGCCGCGCTGCTGGCCCGGGATGGCCGCCGGTGGACCGGACTATGAGCGCCGCGCGCACGCACGTCGTGCCCACCGAGTCCCTGCCCCGGGAAGCCGCGGTGTGGATGGCACGCGCGCTCCAGGACACGCTCGCCACCCAGCGTCGCGTCAGCCTGGCCCTGTCGGGCGGCAGCACGCCGGGCCCCGCGTACCGGGCGCTGGCGGCGCAGGTGCTTCCCTGGGAGCGCGTGGACGTCTACTTCGTGGACGAGCGCTTCGTTCCGCCCGACCACGCGGACAGCAACTACCGGATGGTGGAGGACACGCTGCTGCGTCCTCTTCGGCTGTCGCCGTCGCAGGTGTTCCGCATGGAGGGTGAGCGCGAGGACCGGGACGCCGCCGCGAAGGACTACGCGGCGAAGCTGCCCGCTGCCCTGGACGTGGTGCTGCTGGGCATGGGAGAGGACGGGCACACGGCCAGCCTCTTCCCCGGCCACCCCGCGCTCGAGGAATCCGAGCAGCGCGTCCTGGCGGTGGTGGGGCCCAAGCCGCCGCCCTGGCGGATGACGTTGACGCTGCCGGTATTGCGGTCCGCGCGGCACGTGCTGACCCTCGTATCGGGGGCGGGCAAGCAGGACACGGTGCGCCGGGCGCTGGCGGGGGACCTGAGCCTCCCCGCCGCCCGGGTGACGAATTCGGAGTGGATGCTGGACCCCGCCGCCGCCGGGCGATGAGGGCTCCCAGTCGCGAACCTTCCAGGAGGAACCAACGATGAGTGAGGCAACGGGCGCGCAGTTCGGCGTGGCGGGAATGGGCGTCATGGGGGCGAGCCTCGCCCTCAACATCGCGGACCACGGCTTCCGGGTGGCCGTGTGGGACAGGCATGCGGAGCGCATCGATGAGATGCACCGCAAGCACGGACACCCCGAGGTCTGGGGCACCGAGTCCCTGGAGGCCTTCGTTCAGCGGCTGGAGCGCCCGCGCAAGGTGCTGCTGATGGTGACGGCGGGCGCGGCGGTGGACTCCATGCTGGAGCGCCTGCTGCCGCTGATGGCGGAAGGCGACGTCATCATGGACGCCGGCAACTCGTGGTTCCTGGACACGCGCCGCCGCGAGGAGCAGTGCAAGGCCAAGGGCATCCACTTCCTGGGCGTCGGCGTGTCCGGCGGCGAGGAGGGCGCGCGCAACGGCCCCTCCATCATGCCGGGCGGTGCCCCCGCGGCGTACGAGCTGGTGCGTCCGGTGTTCGAAGCCATCGCCGCGATGACGGACCTGGGGCCGTGTGTCACCTATGTGGGGGCGGACGGCGCCGGGCACTTCGTGAAGATGGTGCACAACGGCATCGAGTACGCGGACATGCAGTTGCTCGCGGAGACGTACGACGTGCTGCGCCGCGGGCTCGGGCTGGACGCGGACGCGCTGGCGGACCTGCTGTCCCAGTGGGACCATGGCATCGCCGGCTCGTTCCTGCTGGAGACCACCATCAAGGTGCTGCGCCAGAAGGACCCGGAGACGGGCAAGCCGCTGGTGGACCTGGTGTTGGACAAGGCGGGCCAGAAGGGCACCGGCAAATGGACGGTGCAGGTGGCGCTGGATTTGGGCGTCCCGATTCCCTCCATCGCCGCGTCACTGGACGCGCGCATCCTGTCCTCCATGAAGGACGAACGCGTGGCCGCCGCGCCGAAGCTGAACGGCCCGGTGGGGCAGCTCAGCAAGGAGGAGCGGGCGCAGCTGGCGGCGTGGACACATGACGCGCTCTACGCGGCGCGGGTGGTGACGTATGCGCAGGGCATGCGGCTCATCCAGGCGGCGTCCCAGGAGTATCAGTGGAACATCAACCTGGCGGAGCTGGCGCGCATCTGGCGGGGGGGCTGCATCATCCGCGCGAAGCTGCTCACGCCCCTGCGTGAGGCCTTCCTGCAGCAGCCGACGCTGCCCAACCTGATGGTGTCCGACGCCTTCGCGCCGGTGTTGGAGCGCATGGCCCCCGCGTGGCGGCAGGTGGTGGGCGTCGCCACGCGCGTGGGCATCCCCGTGCCGGTGTTCAGCTCCTCGCTGGCGTACCTGGACAGCTACCGCACCGCGGAGCTGCCGCAGAACCTCACCCAGGCACAGCGTGACGCCTTCGGCGCACACACCTATCAGCGCAAGGACAGACCGGAAGCGGGCTTCGTCCACACGGAGTGGGGCAAGTAGCAAGGGGCCTGCATGACCCGGGCGCGCAGCCGGACGCCCGGGCCGCGGACACGGCAATTCCTGCTCACTGAATACCCTGGCGCGCGGAACCAGAAACCCTTAGCGCACTGCACCTTTCACAGACATCGAGCATCAGGCATCTTTGAAGCTCTCTTTCCGGAGCCTCGACCATGACGCTGGATGCCGGAGCGGACCTGCTGCATGCGGTACGTGAGTTGGCCCCTGCCCTCTCCGCTCGCAGTGGGGAGATTGAGCAGGCACGGCAGCTCCCCTTGGACCTCATCGCCACGCTGAAGGACATCGGCGTCTACCGGATGCTTGTCCCTCGCAGCCATGGCGGGCTGGAGCTGAATCTTGTCACCGGGCTGGACGTGCTCTCCGAGCTGGCCCGCGCGGACGCCTCCACCGCCTGGACGATGATGATTGCCACGGAGAGCCCCCAACTCTTCGCCCTTCTCCTCCGCGAGGAGTTCGATGCCATCTACGCCGCCGGGCCCAATGCCACCGTGGGCGGCGCCTTCAATGCCCAGGGCAAGGCCGTGCAGGTGGACGGCGGCTACCGCGTCACCGGCCACTGGAACTTCGCCACCGGCTGCCGCCAGAGTGAATGGCTGTTCGGCAACTGTGTCGTCCTTGGCCCAGACGGCAAGCCCCGCCCTGGCCCCGCCGAGGGCATGCCCGAGACGCGCGCCATGCTGCTCCCCGCCAACGAGGTCCGCATCATCGAGCACTGGGACGTGCTCGGCCTGCGCGGCACCGGCAGCCACGACATCGCCATCGACGCCTTCGTCCCCCAGCAACGCACCTTCGACATCTTCACCGGCCAGCCCTCCGTGCCGGGCGCCAACTTCGTGGTGCCGGTGCTGCACTACGCCATGCACATCGGCGCGGTGGCGGTGGGCATCGCCCAGGGCGCGGTGGACGACCTGCTCACCCTGGCCCGCTCGGGCAAGCGCCGGCTGTATGCGCGCACCTCGCTCGTGGACTCCCCTGTGTTCCGCAACCGGCTGGGCCGCGCGGAGACGGGCGCCCGCGCCGCTCACGACGCCCTCCGCCGCATGGGTGAGGTGTTCTGGGATGCCTGCCAGCAGTCCCCGGTGAAGGCCTTCGCCCTCGCGCCGCAGGTGTCCTCCACCCTGACGTGGGCCGTGGAGACAGCCGCCGAGGTCGTGACGGCCTGCTACCACGCGGGCGGCGCCACGTCTGTGCGCGATGGCGCATCGCTCCAGCGCCGTTTCCGCGACATCCACACCCTCACCCAGCACGCGGCCGTGGCGGAGGGCTGGTTCACCCAGGAAGGCAGCGCGCTCCTGGGCTTCCCCGTCCTCTTCGAAGCCTGACGGCGCGCCCGCTACGTCCGCGGGGTGCGCAGCTCCGCGCGGCGAATCTTCCCGCTCACCGTCTTGGGCAGCTCGGTGACGAACTCGATTTCGCGCGGGTACTTGTAGGGCGCCGTCGTCCGCTTCACGTGCTCCTGCAACGCCTGCGCGAGCGCCGGGGATGCCGTATGCCCCGGGGCCAGCACCACGAAGGCCTTCACCCGCTGGCCAATCTTCTCGTCCGGCACGCCGATGACGGCCGACTCCGCCACCGCGTCGTGCTCCAGCAGCGCGGACTCCACCTCGAAGGGCCCCACGCGGTAGCCCGACGTCTTGATGACGTCATCCGCGCGCCCCACGAACCAGAAGTAGCCGTCCGCGTCGCGCACGGCCCGGTCTCCCGTCACGTACCAGTCACCACGCCGGCACGCCGCGTTGGCCGCGTCATCCCCGAGATAGCCCTGGAACAACCCCACGGGCCGCTCGGGCGCCACCCGCACCGCGATGTCCCCCTCCTGCCCGTCCGCCACCTCCTGGCCCTGGTCGTCGATGACGCTCACCGTGAAGCCCGGGGATGGCTTGCCCATGGAGCCCACGCGCGGCGCCATGGAGGGGAACATGCCCACAATCATCACCGTCTCCGTCTGCCCGTAGCCCTCATGGATGTGCAGCCCGGTGGCGTCCTTCCACGTGTCGATGACTTCCGGATTGAGCGGCTCGCCCGCGCTCACCGTGTGCCGCAGCGAGGACAGGTCGAAGTCCTTCAAGTCCTGGAGCACCAGCGCCCGCCACGCGGTGGGCGGCGCGCAGAAGGTGGTGACCTTCTGAGTCTCCAACACCTTCAACAGCTTCGCGGGCTCGAAGCGGCCACGGAAGTCATGGACGACGTTGCACGCGCCCTGGCTCCACGGGCCGAAGAGCTTGCCCCATGCGCACTTGGCCCAGCCGGTGTCGCTGAGCGTCAGGTGCCGGTCCTCCGGCGTCAGGTCCAGCCAGTAGCGGCCGGTAATCACGTGCCCCTGCCCGTAGCTGGCCTGCGTGTGCAGCACCATCTTCGGCATGCCCGTGGTGCCAGACGTGAAGTAGATGAGCAGCGGCGCATCCGCGCGCGAGGGCTCGAAGGCCGCGCCCGCCTCCGCCTCCGCGACGCCGGACACGTAGCGCCCCCACGGCGACGGCGCGCCCTCGCCCACCGACACCCAGGTGCGGACCTTGCCCGCCGTCCCCACCAGGCCGTCGAAGCGCTCCAGGCAGCTCACGTCCGCAATCACCGCCTGGGCCTCCGCCACCTCCAACCGGTAGCGGATGTCCTTCGGCGTGAGCATGGGCGTGCCCGGCATGAAGACGATGCCCGCGCGAATGCAGCCCAGCACCAGGAACCACCACTCCGGCACGCGCGGCATCATGATGAAGACCCGGTCCCCCCGGCGAAGCCCCTGCTCCGTCAGGAAGCGGGCCGCGTGCAGCGAGCGCCGCCGCAAGTCCTCCCATGTGAAGCGCCGCGTCTGCCCCGCTTCGTCGGACCACAGCAGGGCCAGCGCCTCCGGGCGCTCGGCGGCGTGCCGGTCGATGACGTCGGCCGCGAAGTTGAAGTGCTCGGGCCGCTCCCAGCGAAAGTCCCGGCGGGTGGCCTCGTAGTCCTTCATGTTCCGAGGGGGTGACAGGGGCATGGTGGCCGACTCCTGGGCGGAAGAAACCAACCGCCAGAGCCTGCCACGGCACGCCAGGGACGTCCTTCACGAGTCCCGCGTTCGCCCGGTCCCGGACACGCGCCTGCACGAAGCCCACAAAAGCAAGAGGCCGGCCCTGTCACAGGCCGGCCTCCGCGCGACGTCATCCGAAGCGAGCGCTCAGTTGATTTCAGCGCACGGGAAGAGCGTGTTGTACGCACCACACGTGCGAAGCGTGGCCAGCAGCAGGTGCTCGGCGTTGGCCGCGCGGCCGGACGCCTCCTCGCTCCGGGCCCGCTCACGCTCGGCCAGCAGGTTGAGCCACGGGTCCCTGGAGCCGTGGGCGTAGCGCTGCAGGGCCTTGAGCGACTCCGCATCCCGGGCGGCCTCGCCCGTGTGGAGCAACGCGCCGACGTACAGGTCCGTCTCCTGGGAGGCGCGCAGTCGCTCCAGCAGCCCCGGAACCAGCGCCCCCTTCACCAGCCGCGCATAGTCCTCCGCCAGCGGCGCACGCACCTTGAAGTCGCGGGCTGCCACATCCCGGACGTAGTCCTGGAGCACCGTGCCTTCACCCAGCCGATCCAACGCCGAGGCGAACGGCAACAGTGAGGCCACCGCGTCCGCCGAAGTGGCCGTACGCACCGCTTCATAGAGGGCCGCTCGCGTCACCGCGGGCTGCTGCCGCACCAGGTACGCCGCATCCGCCGTCTTCTCGGTGAGCTGCGTCCACGTCTCCCGCACCTGGCGCTGCCACCGCGCGGCCTCCGCGTCACGCAGCGCACGCATCTCGTCCGCGCGCTTCTCCGCGGCCACCTGCCAGCCCGCCGCCTGGCCCGGCAGCGACGCGACGTCGCGGAACGACGCCTCCGCCTGCTTCAGCAGGCCCAGCCCCCGCAGCGCCAGCCCCCGGTTCCACAGCGCCTGCGCATGCCGCGGCTCCTGTCGCAGCGCGCCGCCGAGCAGGTTCAGCGCTTCCTCCCACCGCTGACCGCTGAGGGCCACCACCGCGCGGTCATTGTCCCGGTCCGCCGAGGCCGGTGCCCGCGCCAGGAAGGACTCCGCCTGCTGCCAGTCCCCGCGCAGCGCATAGGCGGCGGCGATGCCCCGGAAGTCCTGCTGCTCCTCCAGCTCCGCCAGGGGACGCAGCGGCAGCGGGTTCGCGGCGCCGGACGTGCCGCGCATCGGCTCGTAGGGCCGGAAGCGGTCCGCCATCGGGTGGCTGAGCCGCGCCTCCAAGGTCCGCACGTCCGCGCCCGCCAACCACACGTCGGTGGGGGCCTCCGGCTGCGTCTGGAGACGGAACACGCCCACCGCCGCCAACCCCGCCGCCAACGCCACCGGCACCACCGTGCGGGACATCCGCTGCATCCACGGCCGCAGCGGCGTCACCTTCGCGGGCGGCGGCTCGGCGACGCTGGCGCTACCCCCCAGGGCGCGCGAGGCCAGCAGCTCCAACTGAAGCAGCTCCCTCAGCCCCGCCTCGCATTCAGGGCAGCGCCCCAGGTGCTGGCGGAAGACCTCCGCGTCGGGAGCGGACAGCTCTCCGTCCACGAAGAGGTGCAGATTGGTGCATGGCGTCGTCATGAGCTCGTGGCCCCCTGCTCCCGGGCTACCGCCACCTGGGGCAGCAGCAGTTCCTTCAAATCCCTACGGGCCAGGGTGAGCCAACTGCCCACGGTGCCCACGGGAACATTGAAATGCTCGGCGATGGCGTTGTAGCGCTTGCCCTCCGCGTGCAGGCGGTAGGCGTCACGCAGGTGCGGCTTCAGCCGCTCGATGGCCTTCTGGAAGGCGTCGGTGCTCACCAGCGCCCAGTTCTCCTGGGTCTCCTCTGGTGACACCGCCAAATCCTGGACCAGCGCCAGGTGCGGCATGCCCCGGGACTCCGTCCGCTGGCGGCGGCAGTAGTCCAGGAAGCGGTTCGTCATCGTCGTACACAGCCACGCAGCCGCCGCGGAGTCCGTCCGGTCCTTCAGATGCTCGAACTCCGGCATCGCCCGCTCGAAGGTCTCCTGGACGAGGTCCTCCGGCTCCAGGCTGGAGCGGGCACACAACCGGCGGGCCAGCCCCAGAAGGCTGGGCCGATGCTGACGGATGAACGCTTCGAAGCGCCTCCGGTCCCGGTTGAAGAGGTTGGACATGCAGCCCCACTCACATGCGCGCCTGCGCGTTACCCAGTCAAAGACGCGCAGCCGTCCAATCCTTGAGAATAAAAAAGAAGGACCTGGACAGAAAAATGCCCGGGAGGGTGAAAAACCCTGCCCGGGCCTGGAGATCAGCGGACCTGGCTGGCGTTCGGATGCTCCGGCCCGACCAGGGGAGGAACCGCCGGCGACGGCAGCGGGAGCCGCTTGCGCGGGGCGACGCTGGCCGTGTCGCAGTTGACGTAGGTGTTCTTGACATGGGCTTCACCGGATTCGGAATCCAAGCTACCGGCCATAAGGGATTCGACGGGCGTCATGAGCGCTCGCACCTCGCGATGGGGATGGTCTGAAAGCTAGACATGGATGATACGGCAACACGTACAGTCCTTATCATGACACGCGCCAACCCCGCGCATCTGACGGGGCAACTCGCGACATGGAATTCACGGAGTTCTGAATGAGCAGGGAAGATTCGCGCCTGGCATTGGAGTGGCACACCTGGCTGGCGGAGAACCTCGCCCTGGGCGTGAGCGCGGAGGACGCGCAGCGGGTGCTCGTGGATGCGGGCGTGGAGGCTTCGCTGGCGCAGCGGGAAATCGCCGCGGCACAGGCGCACCCCTACGTGGTGGCGGCGCGGCGGATTGGCCGGCGCTACGAGTGGCTGGAGGCGCTGGCGGACCTCTACGCGGAGCTGCACCGCCAGTCCGGCGCGGTGACGCTGGAGAAGCGCCGAGGGGTGAGCCCGGAGGAGTTCTTCACCCGCTACTACTTCGGTCACCGGCCGGTGGTGCTGCAAGGCTTCATGGAGGACTGGCCGGCGATGCGCCGCTGGTCGCTCGCGGACTTCCGGGAGCGCTTCGGGGACGTGGAGGTGGAAATCATGTCCGGGCGCGACGCCAACCCGGACCATGCCTCGCAGCCCGACAAACACCGCCAGGTGGTGAAGCTGCGCGACTACGTCCAGCGGATGGAGACGGGCGGCGAGACGAATGACTTCTACATGGTGCCGCGCAACGAGAACTGGAAGCGCGACGGACTGGCCCGGCTGCGCGAGGACATCCGCGCGCCCGCCGGCATCATCGACCCGGAGCTGCGTCCCGACATGACGACGCTGCTGCTGGGACCGCCGGGCACCGTCACCCCGCTCCACCATGACAACATGAACGTGCTGCTGGGCCAGGTGATGGGCCGCAAGCACGTGCGGCTGGTGCCGTCCTTCCAGCGCCACCTCGTCTACCCGCGCCACGGCACCTTCAGCTCCGTGGACGCGGCGAGCCCGGACGCGGCGCGCTTCCCGCTCTACGGCGAGGCCACCGTCCTGGAGGGCGTCGTGGAGCCAGGCGAGCTGCTCTTCCTGCCCGTGGGGTGGTGGCACTGGGTGCGCGCACTGGACGTGAGCGCCACTGTCACGTTCCATCATTTCCAGCTCCCGGGAGGCAACACGCACCTGAGGACTCCGCAGTAGACGGCCGCACCGCGCGGCCGCCTGCGCTCAATATGACTCCACGAGGATGACGTGCCGGGTCCACCCGGCACGGCTGTCCCGCTCCAGCCAGCGCTGACGCTCGTCCCGCAGCGCCACCGCCGGCGCGGCCCCTTCGCGAATGCGGCGCCGGACCCCATCGAAGAAGCGGCCGGCGGCATCCGGGATGTCCACCGTGGAGGCCAGCACCGCCCGCGCGCCCGCGTCGATGAAGGCCGCGGGCAGGCTGAAGGGCTCGTGGCTGGTGGTGGTGCTCGCCGCGCGTCCGGCGCTGCACGCCGCCAGGAACACCATGGGCGCCCCCGTGAGCTTCTGCTGCCGCACCACGTCCGCGGTGAGCGCGTAGCGGCCGCTCGTCTCTGGGGACAGCACCACCAGCGACGCATCCGAGAGCGCCGGGTCCATGATGCCGTGGGCATGGATTTCGATTTCGGTGGCGTCCCGCATGTCCGCCAGCACGCGCGCGGGCGTGGCGTCCGAGCCGGACAGCACCTGCAGCGGCACCGCCTCCGGCTCCTGCGAGGGCAACCACTGCGGCAGCCGCGGCAGTTGGAGCAGCGCGGGCGCATCCACGCTGGAGACGACGAGCCGCCGGGCCGTGGGCGTGGTGCGCGGCTGGGCCGTGCGGCCGAGCCGGAAGCTCCACGGCACCTCCGGCGGCAACAGGTCCGTGCGGCCGAAGACGGGCGGCCAGGCGAGCACGTCCACGCGCTCGCAGCCACGCAACACCTCACGCAGCCGATCCGGCACCAGCCGCGAGGTGTCCGCGCGGATGAATGGCCCCTGCCGGTCCGTCTCGTAGTGGCCCAGCACCTGGCCTTGCGTCCCGCGCGCCACCAGCACCGTGCGCTCGCCATGCACCGCCGCCGCCAGGGCGCAGCGCTGGGGCACGGGCGTGCCGAGCTGCGCGGCCATCAACTCCAGCGCCTGGGTGTACTCGCCCGCCCTGCCCGCGTCCGTGACGAGCGACGAATAGCTCAGCGCCCAGGCCTCGCGCGCCAGTGAATCCCCCCGAGGCAACGCCTCCGCCTCGGTGATGGTCTGCCGCAGCAGCGCCAGCCCCCGGGCTCTGTCGGAGTCCAGCAGGAAGCGGCCCTCCACGTAACGGGCATACACCGCGTCGCTGGGCATGGGGTTGCTGTGGTCGGCCCACGTGAGGGCCTGCCGCAGCAACGCCTCATCCCCAGGCTTCGGCCGGGTGCGTGACAGCTCCGCGAGGTTGACGGCGAACAGCAGGCTCAACGGCTCGTTCTTGCAGGCGGCGTTCGCGTCCACCTCGCGGCGCGCGTCGTCCATGCGGTTGTCCAGGTAGTACGTATGGGCCAGGTTCTCCCGGGGCCAGACGCAGTTGACGTGCCCGCGGGCGGACCACTCCTCTACATAGGCACGCGAGCTGGCGAAGTCCCCGCGTGAGCGGGTGATGGCGGCCAGCGCCTCCAGGGCGGTGAACTCCATGTCCCATTCCCGGAGCTGGCGCGCCCAGGCCCAGGCGGCGCGGGCGTGCTGCTCGCCCTCGGTGAGGCGCTGGAGGTCGGCGTAGAGGATGCCCAGGCGCAGCTCCAGGTCCACGCAGCGCGCGGACAGGCCGCCCTCGCGGCAGCGCTGGAGCGCGTTGAAGATGCGCTGCTCGGCCTTCCACCACTGGCCCTCGGCCGTCTCGCGGATGGCCTCCTCACGCTCGATGTAGAGGTTGAACCAGGGGTCGTTCTGGCGCTTCGCCCGCTCCACCACCTGCGAGAACATGCGGCGCGTGGCCCGCGTGTGCTGGGCCGTGCCCAGGAAGAGGTCGTCCTCTCCCGACGCCAGCACCCGCTCCAGCAGCTTGTCCGGCTTGTTCAGCTTGCCGCGCACCAGCGACGCGTACTCGCGCGACAGCGCGCCGCGGCGCGTGAAGTTCCGGCCGCTCACCCGCTTGACGTAGTCCGCCAGCGTGGAGCCACCGTGGCCGCGGTCCAGCTCCTGCGCCAGGGGCAGCAGGGCCAGGACGCGCTCCTTCGACGGCGCCGCGCGGACCACTTCATAGAAAGCCTGCCGGACGATGCCCGGGTCCTTGCGGGCCGCCTCCAGTGGGAGCGGTGCCTGAGGGTCATCCACCAGCGCCAGCGTGGCCTCGCGTGCTTCCTTCCACCGGCGGGCGCGCTCCATCGTGGCGTCGCGTTGCTCGCGAGCGTTGGCCTTCGCCTCGCGGCTCCAGCCCGGCTCACCCATCAGCGCCACCTGTTCGAAGGTGTCCGCCGCCTTCATCGTGAGCCCCATCGCCTGGAGCACCAGCGCGCGGTTCCACATGGCCTGCGCATGCTTCGGCTGCGCCTTCAGCACGCCGTCCAGCAACCGCAAGGCCTGCTCATGCGCGCCGCGAGCGAGGTACACCGCGGCCAAATCACTGTCGCGGTCCGGAGAGGCGGGCATGCGCTCCAGGAACGAGGCCGCCTGGTTCCACTCGCCCTGAAGGGCATACGCGGAGGCGATACCGGACAGGTCGCCCGCTTCCTCAAGCCGGGCGAGGTCTCGCAGCGGGATGGGTTCGGGCGCGACGGGGCAGCCGCCCGCCGACATGCGTGGCCGGTAGCGGTCCGCTTCGGGGTGCGTGAGCCGGGCCTCGATGCGTGACGCGGAGCGGCGCTCCGCCCAGAACTGCGCGGATACAGGTGCCCCGCTTCCCTTGGAGGGCGTGCGGGCAAGAAGGACGGTCAACACCAAGACGGGCGTGGCCAGCGCCAGGACCAGGACTTTGTCGTACGCCGGCTTCAACATACTGCCCCCTCGGGCGCCATCCCCCAAGCAGTCGCCCAACTACCGCGTTGTACACCATCCACCGTTCCCCACCGACTTCCAGCGGAGGCTGGGCAACCAGAAACAGACGCCTGGCTCATCGCCACCCGCGGCATTTCTCCCGCTTTTTCCAACCCACCTCCCCGACTGCCCGCCCACGATTCGCCAGGTGGTCAGGCCGTGAACCAGGCGGCCTGACCTGGAGACGGCTTGCGCCGAAAACCTTGAGTGCAGGTCCTCCGCGCATCCCTCCGGAATCACTGTCTCCTCGGAGGAAAAAGCCAGCCTGACGCCAGGGGCCCGCCCGTCAGGCAGCCCTCCGCATGAGACGGCGGGGCCACGCCCGCCCGAGGGTTCTACGAGAGGGCACGAGCGGGAAGTAGCACGTCCGCCTGAGTGTCCCACTGCGCCAACCTGGAACGAAAGGACCTCGCTTGACGCAGCTGCTTCGACTCGCCGCCCTGGTGTCTCTGATTCCCTCGTTCGCCTCCGCGGACGTGGCGTGGAAAGGCGACTTCGAGACGGGCAATACCTCGCAGTGGACGCGCAGTCAGAGCGTCTCCAACAGCCGTCTCCAGGTGGTGACGGATGTGGTCCGCGAGGGCCGCTATGCGCTGAAGGCCACGGTGCGCCAGGGCGATGACCCCATCAACGCCAGTGGCAACCGCAATGAACTGCTCTACATCAGCCAGGAGAAGACGGACTCCACCTGGTACTACAAGTGGAGCACCCTCTTCCCCACCAACTACCCGCTCGATGACAGCTGGCAGGTCTTCGCGCAGTGGCACCAGGAGGGCTGCTGCGGCTCACCACCGCTGGAGTTCTACGTGCGCGGCGAAGCGATGCACATGCGCGTGGGCGGCGCGAAGGGCAAGGTGCTGTGGACGGCCCCGCTCAAGCGCGGTGACTGGAGCGACTTCGTGTTGCAGGTGAAGTGGTCGCCCAACGCGAAGACGGGCTTCGTCCAGCTCTGGCACAACAACGAGGTCGTCGTGCCGAAGACCTACGTCGCGACGCAGTTCGGCAAGGAGATGAACTACCTGAAGCTGGGCCTGTACCGCGATGACGCCATCCGTCCCGAGGCCAGCGTGTACCACGACGGTTTCACCATGGCCTCGACGCTGGAGGAGGTCATGCCGCCGCCGCCGACACCGGAGCCGGCCCCCGAGCCCCCCGCACCGGAGCCCGAGCCCACCCCTCCCGCGCCGGAGCAGCCAGGTGAGGACGCGCCGTCCGAGGAGCTCCCCGACGTGCCCATCGCCCGGACGCCCGACACGCAGCCGCAGACCCGCTGGGGCGTCACCACCCCCGAGGACATCCTCTCCGGGGAGCGTCCGCTGGGCGCCGACGGGGCGCGGGGCTGCAATGCCTCCGGCGGCGGAACGGCGGGCGTGCCCATCACCGCCGCGGTGGGCCTGCTCTCCTTCGCCGCGCTGTTCGCCCGCCGCCGCAAGCCAGCACAGGCTCGCGCCCACGCGAAGCGCTGAGCGGCCTCGGCATCGCGGGGCGTGTCGGTGATACGGCAGGCCCCGCGCGGCAAGGTCGCGCGTCAGGGCTCCTTGAGCAGGGGGAGCCCTGAGGTGACCTTGGCCAGCAACATCCGCAGCGTGGTGCGCTCCTCTTCACTCAAGGGCGCCATCAGCGCGGCAATCCGCCGGTAGTGGTCCGGCAACACGCTCTCGATGAGTTGCCGGGCCTTGGGCGTGAGGCGCACCGTGTACATGCGGCGGTCCTCCGGATGGTCCTCGCGGGAGATGAGGGCATCCTTCTCCAACGTGTCCAGCAGCCCCGTCATCGTGGCCCGGCTGACGCCAGAGCTCTCCGCGAGGTCCGCGGGCGTGAGCCCACTCACGCGCTCCACGTCGTCGTCCTCGGTGGTGAGCAGTCGGACCAGCACCATGAAGCGCCCCATCGACAGCCCGTGACGGCCCAGGTGCGCCTCATAGGCCCCCGACAAGTCGTGCGAGGCCCGCAGCAACGTGATGCACGTCTCGATGGCGCTGGCGTCGAGCTCGGGGAAGCGCAGCGCCAGGCGCTGGAGCCGCTCGTAGCGCGGCATCGCCGCGGGCGTCGGGGAAGTGGGAGGTCGAGTAGGCACGGCACAGGCCTCGTAAGGCTCCTAATGATTTTAGGCAATCAGAAAGGGCGCGCTCCGCACCGTGGGCTGGCGCCCGCTGGCCCGGGCGTTATGAACAGGCCGTGCTGGATGTGAAGGACGCCGCTGTGCAGACGGCCCTGCGCCGCGCGTGCGAGGAGGTCGGCTTGCCGGACTCGCTGCGGGGTTGCGTGTATCCCCTCCTTCGCGACCCGGAGGGTGACTGGCCGGGCTGCTGCGGTGGAGGCTGCCACCCGTGTGCCTCCTCCCTGGTGGACGTGGCGATGCGCACGTTGGAGCTGCTCGGCACGCCCCGGCGCGCGCCCGTGGTCGGGTGAGGTGAAGTGAGGCCGGGCAGCGACATAGGCTGTGGGCATGAATCCCATTGTCCATGCCGAGCTGGCCTGGCTCGCGGCGCAGGGTCTGAAGGAGCGCAGGGACCGCATCCTCGTCACCTGCGCGGGACTGGCGCCGGACCTGGACGGACTCACGCTGCTCGCGGGCGAGGCGTATTACTTCCGCTATCACCACGTCATCTTCCATGGCTACGTGGGTGCCATCGTCACGGCGGTGGCCTGCGCGGCGCTGGCGCGGCAGCGGCTGCGGGTGGCGGCCCTGTCCCTGTTCACCTTTCACCTGCACCTGCTCTGCGACCTCGCGGGCAGCGGCCCGGGCTGGCCCATCTACTACTACTGGCCCACGAGCATGCGGGAGTGGTTCTGGGAGGGGCAGTGGAACCTCGCCTCCTGGCAGAACGCGGTCATCGGGCTGGCCACCACGCTGCTGTGTCTGGCGTGCGCGCTGCGATTCCGCCGGACCTTCGTGGAGGTGTTCTCCGCCCGGTGGGACGCGGAGGTCACGCGCACGCTCCGGCGCCGGTTCCTCCGTGAGGATTTCGTGCGGGAACCATGACGTGATTGTCCATGCGTCCGTCGCCAGCATGGACGCATGCTCATCCTCGGACTCGGGTTGATGGCAGTAGGCGTGCTGGGGGCGTCGCTCGACGCCCCCGTCACGTCAGTCACGGTCTACAGCGACCAGGCGCAGGTGGTTCGCTCCGGCAGCCTCACGGTTTCCGGCTCGCGGCGGGTGACGTTTCCCCGGCTGCCCAAGAACGTGGATACGGACTCCATCCGCGTCGAAGCCGAAGGCGCGGAGGTGTCCCACGTCGACGTGCGCATCGTGAAGGGAGAGTCCTTCTCCCATGACGAAGCCCGGAAGCTCATCGCGAGGCTGGAAGACGTCGACGTCGCGCTCGCGCGCATCGCCGCGGAGCGCAATGTCCATCACATCCAGATTGAAGCGCTCCGGCGTATTCGCCCCACGGTGCCGGGCGATGGCGAGGCGGCACGGGCTCAGACGAGCCCCTCCAACTGGAGCACCGCCGCGGCCTTCCTCGTGGACAACATCGCGCGGCTCGACGCTCGGATGCGAGAACTGGAGGCACAATCCGAGACGCTCAAGAAGGAACAGCAGCAGCACAAGGAGCGCGCCTCGACGTTGGGCAAGACGTTTGGCGAACCGGGGGTCGAGGTGGGCGCCACGCTCACGGGCAACGGCGCCACGAAGGTGACGTTGACGTACCTCACCACCGGTGCCCGCTGGTATCCCCGATATGAGTTGCAGCTCCAACCCGAGTCGCAACGGATGCAGATGGCCTTTTACGGCCGCGTCAGCCAGGAGACGGGTGAGGACTGGGAGGGCGCGCGGCTCACGCTCAGCACCGCCCTGCCCTCCAATGCCACCGCGATGCCGAAGCTCAGCACCTGGAAGCTGGGCGTCCGGGAGCGCTTCATTCCCACGCCCCATCCCCATCAAGAGTCCATTCGGCCCGCGCAAGGCGCTCCGGACAGCCAGCCCAAGGTCACGGCATCGGCCGACCAAGCACTGCGCGCGCAGTTGCTATTGCTGGCTGGCGCGCAGGCCGGAGAGCAACCCGCGCCCACGCAGCCCCAAGCCCCCGAGCCTCCGCGGGAAAAGGGCCGGGGCACCATCCTGGGCACCGTCACCGACGCGCAGTCCCGAAAGCCGCTTGCAGATGTGGTCGTCATCGCGACGGCCCCCTCGCTCGAGGGGGATTACCTGACAGTGACCAACGCCAAGGGGGAGTACCTCATCTCCGGGATTCCCGCGGACCTCTACACCTTGCGGTTCGAACGCGAGGCGAACAAGCCCTATGCCCGCAGCCACATCCAACTCCGTCCGGCCCGTACGATCCGCGTCAACGTGGAATTGCTTTCCGATTCCCTGCGCGAAACCATCGGAATCAATGGCCGCGGGCCCATCATCGACGTCGGTTCCACCATGGCGGGCGTCAATATTGACGTGGGGTTCGCCCACAAGGATTCCATCCCGCAGGACGTGGGACTGAGCCCACCGCCAGCCTGGCGGCCCCCCACGTTCAACCCGGAGTCGCCCGTCGCCGTCGCGGGGGGTTACAACCTCACCTTCACCTCGCGGCATCGGGAGACCCTTCTCAGCGGCAAGGGCGAGCGCAGTCTGCCCCTGGTCTCCGAGTCCTGGCCCGTGCAGGTGGAGCGACAGGTGTTCCCCGCGCTCTCGCAGAACGCATACCTCGTCGCGACCCTCAAAGGCCCCGCCCGGACCGTGCTTCCCGGCGGTGACGCGTCGCTCTTCGTGGGGACCGACCCGGCCGGCTCCGCGACGTTGGAGACGCTCGTCCCCGGCGGCACCTTCACCCTGCCGCTGGGCATCGACCGCGAGGTGCGCAGCGCCCGCAATGTGCGGCTCGTCGAGGCGGAGAAGGGCTTCATCTCCAAGGAAGAGGTGGGAACCTACGAAGTCACCATCGAGGTTCCCAATCCCTATCCCTTCCCGCTGGCAGTGCGCGTGATGGACCAACTCCCGCTCAACACCGACGGCAAGGTGGAGGTGGCGCTGGTCCGCGCCGTGCCCTCCGTTCAGCCCGACACGGGAACGGGGAAGCTCCAGTGGAACGTGACGGTGCCCCCGTCCAGCAAGTCCACCATCGCCTTCCAATACACCCTGAGCCGCCCCAAGGGCTGGCGTCTGTTCCAGAAGTAGCCCGAGGACCGCCCCATGCCTGCCCTGTCCCTGACGCTGTGGGCGCTCGTCGCGTCCGCCAAGGTGTCCACTGTCGTGGTGTACCCGGACCGTGCGCAAGTCACGCGCGAGCAGACCGTAACGTGCCGGGGTCCCACCAGCGCCCTCTTCGAAGCCGTCCCCCTGGCCGCCGCGCCCGACAGTCTGCGTGCCCGCGCCATGGGCGCCACCGTGGAAGGCCTCATCAGCGAGGAGTCCACGCGCGAGGAAGCCCATCGCGAGGAACGCGCCCGCCTGGAAGCCCGCCTGGACGCCATCCTCCGTGAGGAAAAGGCCCACAACGACGCGGTGGCACACGTGAGCGACCTGAGAACGCTCGCGAATGGCTATACGGATGTCGCCGTGGACCGCATCACCCGGGCACTGACGGCTTCAAAACCCGACCCACGTGCCTGGGCAGCCGCCCTCGATTCGGCCTTGGCCGTGCGGCAGCGAGCGATGACCGAGGACCTGGAGGCGAGCGCCAGGCTGCGTGCGCTCGAGAAACGGCGCTCCCAGGTGGAAGTCGAATTGGAGACGCTCCGGCTCGACGCGGAAAGAAAGGAACGCCGCGTGGAGGTGCGCCTGTCCTGCCCCGAGGGAACGCGGGCCCGCGTGGAGCTGACCTATCTGGTGGGCCAGGTTTCCTGGACACCTTCCTATGAGGCCCGCGCGAACGAGAGCACCCGGACGATGGAGTTGACGACGCTGGCCACGGTGCGCCAGGCCACCGGCGAGGATTGGACGGAGGCGAAGCTGGTGCTCTCCACGGCGCAGCCGCAACGGGACGCGACGCTTCCGGCAATCCGGCCCCTGACCGTGTTCGCGGAGGAACGGGCGAAAGAGCGCCGGGTGTTGGTGCGCCGCGACGAGCAGCCACAGCACGCCCACGCGGGAGGTACCGACACCACCGCGCGTTCGAAGGGACTCGAATCCGTACCACAGGGCCTGTCCGTGCAACTGGTGGCGCCGACCCCCGTGAGCATCCCTGGCGATGACAGCGCCGTGCGCGTGCAGGTGGCGCAGACCCGGCTCAAGGCCGCGTTCCACTGGCGCACCATCCCCAAGCTGTCCCCCGTCGTCTTCCGCGTGGCCCGCTTGAACAACGCCGCCGCGTTCCCGCTGCTGCCAGGGGATGTGGACCTCTATCGTGGCACGGGCTTCATCGGCCGCCAGCCCCTGGAGCACGTGGCGCAAGGTGCTCCCTTCGAGCTGACCTTCGGCGTGGAGGAAGGCCTGCGCGTGGAGCGCCGCGTGGTGGAGGAACTCCAACGCCCCAAGGGCCTGTTCAAGGACACGCAGCGGTTCCGGTACGCCTACCAGTTCACGGTGAACAACCTGCGCGCGCACCCGGAAGAGGTGGAGCTCTCCGAGCACTTCCCCGTGTCCGAGTTGGAGGACGTGAAGGTGGAGCTGGAACCCGAGACGACGGCCGGCTACACGCTCCAGTCCAACGACGGTATCGCGACCTGGAAGGTGAAGCTGGCCCCAGGCGAGAAGCGGACCGTGGACTTCGCCTTCCACGTCGACGCCCCCTCCCACTACGAAACGAAGGGGCTCTAGGGGCGTCGGGGCATCCTGCCCCTCTCCGGGGCAATCTGCCCCGCTCAGGGTGGGATACGGCACACGCGTCCCCGAGTGAGGCACCGCCCCGCCTCCGTTGGCACAGTGGATGCTTTGCGTGAGCCCAAGGAAGCACGGCCCGCCCGTCCCGACAGCCGGCGCGGGCCCGTGCGGCAAACGCCGCCTTCCTTGTTGCAGCACTCGCGGTACGTTGTGAGAACCCACCTCCGGTCCGTGCGCTCCCTCCCCCTCGAGGCGCACGGACCGGAGCAGCCTCTTTCGAACCGCCCGTGAGACTCGCCCGCAAGTTCACCCTCGCCCTCGTCCTGCTCGCCATCGCCGTCATGGCGGGCTTGCAGTACGTCCAGGTCCGCCGCGAGCTCGAGCGCTCCGCCCTGGACATGCAGCACGACCACCGGTTGCTCGGCCACACGCTCGCTGGCTCCATCGGCAAGGCGTGGCAGCTCGCCGGGGAGCGCGAGGCGCTCACCCTGCTCCATCAGGCCAACCGCTTCCAGGAGCAGGTCCACTTGCGCTGGGTGTGGCTCGATGGCGGCCCCGGCACCCCGGCCCTCACCGGCTTCCCGCCTCGCCTGCTCTCGACCCTGCTCCAGGGCAAGGACGGCTCCATGGTGGACCCCGCCGTGGACCCCGGCCTGCTTCATTCGTACACGCCGGTGCTCATCGGCAACCGGCTGGGCGCCATCGAAATCACCGAGTCGCTGGGCGAACAGCAGAAGTACGTCAACACCGTGGTCATGGGCACCTTCGCCGCCACCGCCGCCATGGCCATCGGCTTCATCGTAGCCGCCATGGCCATGGGCCGCCGGCTGGTGGGCGAGCCGGTGGACCAGCTCGTGTCCCTGGCCCACCGCATCGGCGAGGGAGACCTCACCGCCCGCGTGCCGCTCCCGCAGCGCCGCGGCGACGAGCTCACCACCCTGGCCGGCGCCATGAACCGCATGGGCGAGCAACTGGAGGAGACGCGCTCGCGCCTCGCCACGGAGACGGCCGCGCGCCTGTCCGCCGTGGACCACCTGCGTCACGCGGACCGGCTCACCACCGTGGGCAAGCTGGCCTCCGGCGTGGCGCATGAGCTGGGCACTCCGCTCAACGTCGTCATGGGCCGGGCGAAGATGATCTCCTCCGGCGAGGCGGAGGGCGAGGAAGTGGGCGAGTGCGCGCAAATCATCTCGCAGCAGGCCCAGCACATGACGGCCATCATCCGTCAGCTCCTCGACTTCGCGCGGCGGAGGAAGCCGCACCGCGCGCCGGAAGACGTGCTGGGCCTGGTCGAACGCACCCTGTCGCTGCTGCGCTCCATGGCGGCGCGAAACAGCGTCACGCTGGAGACGGACATCCCCGAAGGACTCACGGTGGAGGTGGACGCGGGCCAGGTGCAGCAGGTGCTCACCAACCTGGTGATGAACGGCGTGCAGGCCATGAAGCAGCCGGGCACGGTGCGCGTGCGCGCGGCCCACACCCGGAGCACCCCGCCCCCGGACGTGGGCGGACCCGAGGCGGACTACGTGCGCCTGGACGTGGAGGACGAGGGCCAGGGAATTCCCGAGGACGTGCTGGCCCATCTCTTCGAGCCCTTCTTCACCACCAAGGACGTGGGAGAGGGCACCGGACTGGGCCTGTCTGTCTCCTATGGGCTCATGCTGGAGCATGGCGGCTGGATTGCCGTGCGCAGCGAGCCCGGACGCGGTAGCTGCTTCTCCATCTACCTGCCAAGGGGTGAAGACACATGCCAGGCCGCGTCCTAGTCGTCGAGGACGAGCGCGAGATGCGCGCGATGTTGGAGAAGGGGCTCACGCGCCGGGGCTTCACGCCCGTGGCGCTCCCGTCAGCGGACGAGGCCCTGGTGCGGCTGGCCGCCGAGGACTTCGACGTGGTGCTCACCGACCTGCGCATGCCCGGCATGGACGGGCTGGCGCTGTGCGAGCGCATCGCCCTCAACCGCCCGGACATCCCCGTGGTGGTGGTGACGGCCTTCGGCAGCCTGGAGACGGCGGTGGCCGCCATCCGCGCCGGCGCGTACGACTTCGTCACCAAGCCCATCGACGTGGACGCGCTGGTCCTGGTGCTGGAGCGCGCCGTGCAGCACCGCGCCCTGCGTGAAGAGGTGCGCAGGCTGCGCCAGGAGCTGGGCCGGCGCGAGGACAGCGGCACCGTGGTGGGTGAGAGCCCCGCCATGAAGCAGGCCTACGCGCTCATCGACCGCGTGGCGGACCTGGACTCCACGGTGCTGATTACCGGCGAGAGCGGCACCGGCAAGGAGGTGGCGGCCCGGGCCGTCCACACGCGCGGGCGCCGCAAGGACGGGCCCTTCGTCGCCATCAACTGCGCGGCCATGCCGGAGGCCCTGCTGGAGAGCGAGCTGTTCGGCCACGCCAAGGGCGCCTTCACCGACGCCAAGGCCGCCCGCACCGGTCTGTTCGTCCAGGCCAACGGGGGCACCCTCTTCCTGGACGAGGTGGGCGAGCTGCCGCTCACCCTCCAGCCCAAGCTGCTGCGCGCCCTGCAGGAGCGCACGGTGCGCCCGGTGGGCGGCGACACGGAGGTGCCCTTCGACGCGCGCATCGTCGCCGCCACCAACCGGGATTTGGAGCTGGCCGTGGAGGAGGACCGCTTCCGCGAGGACCTCTACTACCGGCTCAACGTCATCGGCGTGGAGCTGCCGCCGCTGCGCGCGCGCGGCAACGACGTGCTGGCCCTGTCCCAGCGCTTCATCGAGCAGTTCGCCTCGCGCACCGGGAAGCGGGTGCTGGGCCTGTCCCCCGGGGCGGCCCAGCGGCTGCTCGCCTATGGCTGGCCGGGCAACGTGCGTGAGCTGCAGAACTGCCTGGAGCGCGCGGTGGCGCTCACCTCCTTCGAGGAAATCACCGTGGACGACCTGCCCGAGCGCGTCCGCAACTACAGCCAGCCGCGCGTGGTGCCGGAGACGCAGGACGCCTCGGAGCTGGTGACGCTGGAGCAGTTGGAGCGGCGCTACATCCACCGCGTGCTGGAGGCGGTGGGCGGAAGCCGCACGCTGGCGGCACGCATCCTCGGGGTGGACCGCAAGACGCTGTACCGCAAGCTGGAGCGCGACGACGACACGCGCAAGGCCTGACGTCAGTCCACCACGTCCAGACGCACCTCGAAGAGGCGGGGCCACAGCTTGCCCGTCATGAAGATGCGGCCCGAGCCCGGCTCCACGGCGATGCCGTTGAGCACCGCCTCGGGGTTGGTCACCTGCCCCGCCACCGCGCGCGTCAGCGCCGACGCGTCGATGACGCCCACCACCGTGCCCGTGGCGGGGTCGATCTCCAGCACGTCCGAGCTGTGCCAGATGTTGGCGTAGATGACGCCGTTGGCGCACTCCAGCTCGTTGATGAGCTCCACGGGCTGGCCGCGCAGCTTCACCTGCACCGCGCCCACCAGGGCGAAGCCGTCGGGCTCGTGGAAGGTGAGCATGGTGCCGCCATCGCTGCGCACCAGCTTCCCGTTCCAGTAGCAGAGGCCCCAGCCCTCCCCCGAATAGCGCGTGGTCCGCTCGCGCCGCGGCGGCATGCCGCTCCAGGTGAAGAGCAGGCCTTCGGTCCAGGTGAGCTGGTACAGGCGCTCACCGTCGCTGGCCAGGCCCTCCGCGAAGATGTTCCCCAGGCGCTCCATCCACACCGGCTGCGCGCTCTCCAGCGACAGCTGCCGCAGCGTCCCCTGGTGCCCGGTGCTCTCGAAGAGGTGCCCCTGGTGGAACACCAGCCCCTGAGTGAAGGCATTCGTCGCGTGGGGGTACTCACGGATGATGTGCGCCACGCGCCGCACGGGTTCCTGCACGCCGCCTCCCGCATCCGGCACCGGCCGGTTCGTGGGGCTGCAATGACACGCCGCGCCCAGCGCGAGCAAGGACAGCAGCGAGGATGGAATCCGCATGAGACGCCTCGAGTGAAGCGGTTCGTGCGACGCCCACCGCCCCGCGCGAGCCTGGACCCAGGCCCGTCAGGGTGCAAGCACCCGCCCCACCGCGTCCATCGGATTCAACGCCGGGCCCGCGACACTGAGCGAACAGTCGGGGCACGCGCGCCGTGAAGGCTCAGCGCGGCGGCGGTATCAGCATCTCCACCGCCTCGCACAAATCCTCCATGGCGAAGGGCTTGTTGAGCACACGCGCCGCGCCGAGCAGCTCCGCTTCCTGGTGGAGCTGCGCATCGCCGAAGGCGGTGATGAGGATGACGGGCGTCGTCCAGCCCTCGCGGCGCAGGCGGGCCAGCACCTCGATGCCCGAGAAGCCGGGCATGCGCACATCGGTGACGATGAGGTCGGGGACCTGCGTCTGCTGCGCGAGCAGTCCGTCCACCAGCGCCTTGACCAGTCCCGGGCCGTCCGGCGCCTCCACGACGTCATACCCGCGCCGGGACAGCGCCCGCCGCAGCAGGCTGCGCATCTCGGGTTGGTCCTCCCCCAGGAGGATGCGCGGAGCGCTGCGGCGCGACACCCACTCACGCGTCGACAGCGGCCACTCCCGCACCTCGTCGCTGACCGCCGTGAATTCGTCTGGCCCCATCAATGGCTGCTCCTTGTGGTGTGGTGGGCACGCCCGGCACCTGGGCCCCTCCCTCGCTTCGGGACGGGGCGGAGCCGGGCGCCCAACGCATGAGCATCCGCCGTGCCACGCCGTGGCCCCGGAGCGTTGGCCCCTGCCCGCCCGCCAGCCGGCCCGCGAGGGCTCGCTCGCCTCCCATGCCTGGGCCGCCAGGAGCCCCATCTCTGTCGCCCATATAAGGAGGTGCTCCGCTTCTGGGACAGGCGCGGCACACCCGGACAGCGCGCTGGCCTGGCGCGGGACGCTCCTGACAGGCTCCACACCCGCTGTATGGCCCGCTGGCGCCCCAGAAACGGGGGCGGGGCACGTTGCCTCGGGGAGAAATGCCCCAAGCCGGGGCAGTTTGCCCCGGGATGAGGGGGCACCTGGGGCACGCACGGGCCGTGGCTCCGAGGCATTCCGAGGGCGAGGAGCGTTGGCCCGCCAACTGCAATGCCTCCCAACATCGGTTCGGGCGCGGGGCTCACGCAAGAAACCCCATGGCGATGACCGCTGCTGACGTCGGGGGACAGTCGGCCGCAGGGCATCACCTTCCACCCCTCCAAGGTGGGACCTTTCTCGCGCAGGCCCCTCGCCTGGACCGGCATTTTCCCTCTCGATTGGAGAACGAACGATGGCCTGCTCGCTCCCCTCCCGCCGCTTCCTCAGTGCGCTGGTCCTTCTTCCCGCCGCCACGCTTGGCGCCTGTGGCCAAGCCATCAACTCCGCGTCCGCGGCGTCGCCCGCTCCCACCGCCCAGGTCGCCGCCGCTGTTCCGGCGCAGGCGGCGCCGCCCATCCAGAAGGCGCTCTTCAATCCGGCCGTGGCCGGAAGCCAGGGCGGCATCACCTCGCTGGCGCCGCTGGTGGACGCGGTGAAGGGCGCGGTGGTCAACGTGGAGGTGCGCGCGCGGCCCCGCAGGTCAGCCGCCATGCAGCGCCTGCCACCCGGCATCGCGGAGCGCTTCGGCCTGCCGCCCGGGTTCGGCGGGGAAGGCAACGGCCCGGCGCGACAGGGCGCGGGCTCCGGCTTCATCATCGACGCCTCGGGCATCGTCCTCACCAACAACCACGTGGTGGAGGACGCCGACCAGGTGCGCGTGAAGCTGGATGACGGACGCGCCTTCGACGCGGAGGTGATGGGCCGCGACCCGCTCACCGACGTGGCCCTGCTGAAGCTGAAGGGGGCGCCGGGCAACCTGCCGGCGGTGCCGCTGGGGGACTCGGACGCGCTGCGCGTGGGCGACGCCGTCATGGCCATTGGCAATCCCTTCGGCCTGGCGTCCAGCGTGAGCGCGGGCATCCTCTCCGCGCGGGCCCGCGACATCCAGGCGGGCCCCTATGACGAATTCCTCCAGACGGACGCCGCCATCAACCCCGGCAACTCCGGCGGGCCGCTCTTCAACATGCAGGGCGAGGTGGTGGGCATGAACACCGCCATCGTCGGCGGCGCCACGGGCATCGGCTTCGCGGTGCCCAGCAAGCTCATCCAGGCGCTGCTCCCGCAGCTCAAGGAGACGGGCGTGGTGCGTCGCGGCTGGCTGGGCCTGGCCGTACAGGACCTCACGCCGGACCTGGCGCGGGCGCTGGGCCTGGAAGCGATGAAGGGCGCGGTGGTGGCGGGCGTCAACCGCGGCAGCCCTGGCGAGCGCGCCGGCCTGCGCGAGGAGGACGTCATCACCTCCGTGAACGGCAAGCCGGTGGACTCCGCGGGCGGGCTGACGCGCGCCGTGGCCCTGCTCCAGCCCGACAGCCGCGTGAAGGTAGACGTGCTGCGCGGTGGCAAGGCGCAGTCGCTGGATGTCACCCTGGGCACGCGGCCCGCGCAGAATGGCGAGCAAGAGGTGCTTCCGCGCAACGCGTCCGCCTCCGCGCCGCGGCGGCTGGGCGTGCAGCTGTCGGACACACGGGACGGCGGCGCGCAGGTGGTCGCCGTGGAGCCGGGCAGCCCCGCCGAGCGTGGGGGACTGGTGCCAGGCATGGTGCTGGTCCAGGTGGGCGACCAGAAAATCGCCAGCGCGTCGGACGCCGCCCAGGCACTGACGGCCGCGAAGCCCGGCGCCGCGCTGCTCCTGCGCGTGCGCATGCCGGGTTCGGAGTCCACGCTGCTGCGCGCGGTGGAAGTCCCGGAGCGCTGAACACGGTGGTGGGAAACCCTGGACCCCCGGGATGGTACGTAGACGACCCCGGGGGTTCTGAAACCGGAGGACACCTGACGTAGAGTCCCCTCCGTGCCGCGATGCCAGACATGCGGACGGCGCTGGGAAGGCTCTCATGCGCCGTGCCCGCCAGGACCGCCTCCTCCGGGAGACACGCCCTCGCCGTCCCCTGTGCCCGCTGTTCCGGGCTACCAGGTGGACGGCGTCTTCGCGCGAGGAGGCTTCGGCGTGCTGCTGGGCGCCCAGCGCGAAGCGGACGGCCTGCGCGTGGCCATCAAGGTGGCCCGTGGAAGCAACTGGCTGGGCCGCGCCCAGCTCGCCCGTGAGTCGGAGGCCCTGCGCGTGCTCGGGCCGCCCACGGTGCCCGCGCTCTACGAGGCGGGCGCCCTGACGGGTGGCGCGCGCTTCCTGGCCATGGAGTACGTGCCGCTCCCCACCCTGGCGGACCGGCTGGCTCGCGCCGCGGGACCGCTGCCCCCCGACGAGCTGGCGCCTCGCGCGCTGGCCGTGGTGGACACGGTGGCCCAGGTCCACGCCCACGGGCTCGCCCACTGCGACCTCAAGCCGGAGCACCTCTTCGTCGATGAAGCGACGGGCCGCGTGCGCGTCTTCGACTTCGGCCTGGTGCGAGGCGCCACCACGGAGAGCGCCTCGCAACCCAGCGATGCCTCCACGCCCAGTGACGCGTCTGGCTTCGCCGGCACCGCGGAGTACATGGCCCCCGAGCAATGTGCGGGCAACGCGGACATCTCCACTCGCACGGACGTGTACGCGCTGGGCGTCCTCCTCTACGAGATGCTCACCGGACGGCCGCCCTTCTTCGGTCCCACCCCGGACGTGCTCCAGGCCCACCTGTCGCTGCGCCCGCCGCCCCCGTCCGACTTCGCGCCCGTGCCGCCCGCGGTGGAGGAGGTGGTGCTGCGCTGTCTGGCGAAGGAGCCCGCCCGCCGTCCGGAGAACGCCGCCGCGCTGGGCAGCGCGCTGCGCGAGGCCTTCGAGCACGCCCTCCGCGCCACCGAGCCCGCGACGCCCCGGCCCGCGGCGCCGGGCGAGCCGCGCCCCGCGCAGGTGCGCCGCTCCGTCGCCATCCTGTTCCTCACCTCGCGCGCCAACCCCGTGTCGCTCCAGAAGGCCCTGGCCTCCTATGGCGGTCACCTGGCCTTCTCCGACGCCCAGCGCGTCGCCGCCGTCTTCGACCCGGACGCGGGGGAGAACCCGGTGCGCCGCGCCATGCGCGCCGCGGAAGGACTGGCGGAGCGGGGCCTGTCGCCCAACGGCCTCGTGGACGTGTCCGCCGTCACCGTGCAGCGCCGCCCCACCGGCGCGCCGCGCTACCTGGGCGCCATCCTGTCCCGCGAGGACCGCTATCCCAGCGGGCCCGAGGCCCATGGCCTCCTGCTGTCTCCCGCCGCCGCCGAGGCCGTGCCCGAGGTGCCCTGCATGGAGGTGCCGGAGCTGCGGGGCCTGTTGCGCCCCGCGCCGCCGGGCGCCGCGCCCCGTCCGGACATCACCGTCCTCCAACTCGGCAGCGAGGTGCTGGTGGGCCGCGAGGCGGAGCTGGCCGAGCTGCTGGAGAGTGCGCGCTCCGCGGTGGGCGGCGCCACGCCCACCATCGTCACCGTCTTGAGCGAGCGAGGCCTGGGCAAGAGCCACCTGGCCGCGACCCTCGCCCGCCGTCTGCAACTGCTGCTGCCCCACGCGCGGGTGTACAGCTCGCGCTCCCGGGAGCCGGTGCAGGGCGACCCCGACGGCACCCTGCGCACGCTGCTGCGGTGCGCCCTCAACGCCTTCGAGCGCGACGACACGGACACGGAGCAGCAGACACGCGCCGCCATCCTCCAGCGCCTGGGCCCCACGCTGGGCACCGAGCTGTGGCCCGGCGTGGCCGCCACGCTGGGTTGGTACACGCCCGGGGGTCCGGAGCTCCAGAGCTGGGCCGCCGCGCCCGGTGCGCTTCGCTCGCTGGCCATGCGCGCCGCCGGTGAGCTGCTGGCCGCCAATGCCCGCGAGCGTCCGCTGTGCCTCGTCCTGGACGACGCGCACTTCGCGGAGGAGACGGCGCTGGACGCGCTGGAGTACGCCTGCCTCGCCGAGGCCAGCGTCCCGCTGTGGGTGTGCGTGCTGGCGCGCCCGGGCTTCGAGAAGAGCCGTCCCACGTGGGGCACTCGCGCCGCGAAGCAGGCCACGTTGGCCCTGCCGGTGCTGGCGGCCGACCAGGCACAGACGCTGTGCCGCCTGCTGCTCAAGCCGGTGGAGAACGTGCCCGCGCAAGCGGTGGAGCGCATCGTCGAGCGCGCGCAATACGTCCCCCTCTATCTGGTGGAGCTGGTGCGCGGCCTCAAGCGCCAGGGCCTGGTGCGCCAGCGCGCGCCGGGCGGGAGCTGGTACCTCGTCACAGACGGGCTGGAGAAGGTGCCCGAGCTGCGGCTCGTGGAGTGGCTGGCGGACCGCGAGCTGGGCGCGCTGCCACCATCGCTGGCCGCGCACGCGCGCCTGTGCGCGATGCTGGGCACGGACTTCACCGCGGCCACGGCCGAAGGCGTGGTGCGCGAGCTGGAGCGCGAAGGCGCCGCGGGCGGCTTCCCCCTGGACGCGGGCCACGCCACCAAGCGGCTCCTGGACTCCGGCCTGCTGGTGTCCCACCGCCACGATGGGTTGAGCTTCCGCAACGAGCTGCTGCGCGAGGCGGTGGCCTCCACCCTGCCCGCCGCCGAGCGCGAGCAGGTCCACCACGCCGCCTACCGCTACTTCCTCAGCGCGGCCGGCGCCGGTGAGCGCCAGCGCCTGCCTCGCCTGGCCTTGCACGCGGCCGCCGCCGGGCGCCGCGACGAGGCCGCCGCGCTCTCCATCGACCTGGCCGAGTCCGCCCGGGGCCGCCACGCGTTCCTCGACGCCGAGGCCATGTACACGCGGGCGCTGGAGCTGCTGGAGCCCACCGACGAGCTGCGCTGCCTCACCGCGCTGCGCGGCCGGGGCCTGATGCGCATCCGCATTGGCCGGTATGACGACTCGCTGGCGGACTTCGCCGCGGCCCGCGAGCGCGCCCGCCGGCTGGGCCACACGCGCACGGAAGTGGAGCTGCTGCTGGACGAGGCCATGGCGCTGGACTGGGTGAACGACTACACGCGCAGCGAGGCCCGCGCGCTGGAGGCCCAGCAACTGGCGGCCACCGTGGCCTCGCCCTACGTGCAGGCGCGGCTGCTGCTGGCGCTGGGACGCGCCCAGTTCCGCAAGGGTGAGTGGCAGGAGGCGCGCATGCCCCTGGAGGCCGCCGCCGAGCGCGCGCGCCGCCTGGGCGACGCAGGCTATGAGACGCAAGTGGTGGCGCAGCTGCTGCTGGCCGTCATCCTTCCCAACCTGGGCGACATCGACGAGACGGAGCACGTGCTCACCGAGGTCATCACCGCCTGCACCGAGCGCGGTGACCACTTCCACCTGGGCAGCGCCATCAACAACCGGCGCAACTTGTGGGTGGCGCGCAAGGAGCTGACGCGGGCGCTGAAGGACCAGGAGCGCTTCATGCACCTGGGCCGCGAGCTGGGCATGGTGGGCTGGGAGTACTTCGCCGAGCACAACCTCGGTGAGCTGCACTACCAGGCCGGCGACGCCGACGCCGCGGCGCCCCACATCGCTCGCGCCATCGCGTTGGAGCGACGGCACCCGGAGGTGGCGTCACGCCCGTGGGCCCTGCTGCTCCAGGCGCGGGCCCTGGCCTGGATGGGTCGGCACACCCGTGCCCGCGAGGTGCTGGCCCAGGTGCGGCACGTGATGGCGGAAGGCCCGCCGGGCGTGGAGCTGAGCCCGTCGGAGGAGGTCCTCTTCTCCATGGTGGAGCTGGCCACCCGCGACGCCGCCCCCGAGGCGTGGTGGTCCCTGCGCGAGCGCTCCGCGCAGGTGTCCGTGGAGCAGGAGCCGCTGGAGGTCCTGGAGATGATGGGGCTGGCGGCGCTGCGCCGGGGCGACCGGGAAGAGGCCGCGCGCGTGCTGCGCGAGGCCCTGGAGCGCGCGCGGCACGTGCCCAACCTCATGGAGGGCCGCATCCGCCGCTCCCTGGAGAAGGTGCTCGAGTCTTCGCCGGCTACGTGAGGCCGAAGGCCATCAGCGCGGCGATGAGCACGCCCGCCAGCGACTCGCCCGCGATGGCGCCCGCCGCCAGCGTGGACGTGTCCCGGTCCGCCGCCTGGGGCCAGCGCCAACGCGCCGCCGCCAGTCCCAACGCGCCCAGGCACAACGTCACCGCGTAGTAGGCCGGCAGGATGAAGCCGATGCCCAGCGCCACCGGAAGCGGCAGCCACCGCGCCGCCCGGCCACGGGACGCGAAGGTGAGCAGCGCGCCCACGCCCACGGCCACGCAGGCCGCCAGCGCCGCGTGAGGCGGAAGCCCATCCAACCCTCGCACGGCCACCTCCGCCACCGCGCGAAACTGGTGGGCGAAGGGCGCGGGCAGCGCCTCCGAGCCCAGGCCATGCGTCCTGGACAGCAGCAGGTACACCGGCACGCCCACCACCGAGCCCGCCAGCACGCCCACGAGCTGCGCGGCGAGCTGGTGGCGCGCGGAGGCCCCCAGCAGGTGCCCCGCCTTGAGCGACCACATGCTGACGCCCGTCTGCGCGGCCGCGCCTGACACCACGGCGCCCGCGGCGACGTTGGGCGCCATGGCCCCCGGCAGCAGCGCGCCGAAGATGACCTGCGTCACCTGCCCCATCTGTGTCACCGGGGACACGTCCACCTGTCCGGCGCCGCGCGCGCACACCGCGCACAGGGGCAGCACCAGCACCAGCGCCAGCAGCATGTACGGCACGCTGAGGCCGAACAGCGCCGAGCCCACCACCACCGCCAGCACACACGCCGCCAGGCCCGCGCCCAACGCCCAGGACGGCACCGCCGCGCCCCGCCCCAGGCTGCTCACGTCACGCGCCGCGCTCAGGAAGTCGCGCGCCTGCGCGAGCAGCGCCGCCAGGGCCGAGCCCACCATCAACCCCACGCCCGGCCACGTGAGCCAGGCGGAGAGCGTCTCGTAGCGCGTGTCCGCCAGCACACCCGCGCCCGCGAGCCCCGGCGCCAGCACGCCCCACGCCACCGCCGCGCCCGCCAGCATGCTCAGGCCCAGGCGCGGCCCCGTCATCATTCCAATGGCCAGCAGCATGGGGCTCCACCCCACGCCCCACGTCAGCGACGCGGCGGGGAGCCCCGCCAACGTCCCGGGCATCGCCGTCATCCCTGGCAACCACTTGAGCGCATCCCGCGCGGCGGTGACCGCCACCGCCGCCACGCCCGCGCCCGCCAGCAGCCGCCCACGGCCCGCGCGGACCGTGTCGCCCGTGGACGCGTGCATCGCGGTAATCAGCTCCGCGGTGGCGATACCGGTGGGAAACGGCAACGCCTCCTGAGCCACCAGCCGGCGCCTGAGCAGATGCGCGGCGAGCACGCCCAACACCCCCAGCGCCACGCTCCACACCGCCACACCCCAGCCCGGGACGGTGGTACCCAGCAGCGTCAGCGCTGGCAACGCGCCCAGGAGGCCCGCCGCCGCCGGCATGGCCCCCACGGCCGCCGCCGCCGTCTGCGTGAGGTTGTTCTCCAACGGCGTATAGGGTACGCCGCGCCGGCGGGACACCGAGGCCAGGGCGCTGAAGCCCAGCACCGCGGCGGTGACGGAGCCGCTCTCCCACCAGCCCGTCTTCAGCCCCATGTACACGTTGGTGATGGCCAGCAGCCCACCAATGAGCAGGCCCATGCCCAGCGCGCGCGTCGTCAACTCCAGCGCCGCGGGGCGCTCCGTCACCAGGGACAGGGAGGGCGCGGGCGCGTCCTCCGAAGGGTCCGTTCCAGAGAGGCCACTCACCGGGTGGCTCATCGCCCCGCCTCGGCGGAGCGGCCCACGAGCTCGCGCAACTGCATCAGGTCCAGCGGCTTGGCAATCTTGGCGTTGGGCACGTCACGCAGGAAGGACACCGTGCGCGGCGTGAAGGCGCCACCCGTCATGAACACCATGCGTCCAGCCTGCTCCGGGGCGCAGCGGCCCAGCTCGTGGTACAGGTCCATGCCCGTCATCCCGGGCATCATCACATCACAGAGGATGAGGTCGAAACGGCCGCCGTCGCTCACCAGCCGCAGCGCGGCCTGGGCGCTGTTCGCGGTGGACACCTCGTGGTCCGCGGCCAGCGAGCGCTGGAGCGCCAGCGTCACGTTGGGCTCGTCATCCACCACCAGGATGCGCGCGCGCGCGTTGGCCTGCATGGTGGCGGACAGGCGCGGCAACACCTCCAGCTCACGCGTGGCGGCGCACAGCACCACGCGGAAGGTGCTGCCCCGGCCCGGCTCGCTCTCCGCCTGGATGGCGCCGCCCATGGATTCGATGATGCCGTGGCAGATGGACAGCCCCAGCCCCGTGCCCACGCCCACCGGCTTGGTGGTGAAGAACGGGTCGAAGATGCGGCCCAGCACCTCCTGGCCCATGCCCATGCCCGTGTCGCGGACCTCCACCACCACCCGGTCCTTCTCTCCGGCGCGGATGACCACGCGAATCTCGTGCTCCACGCCCGGCGTGCCCTCCTCCGGAATCGCCTGCGCCGCGTTGAGCAGCAGGTTGAGGAACACCTGGCACAGCCGCGACTCGCTGGCCTCCACCGGCGCCACCGGCTCGAACTCCGTCACCAGCCGCGCCCGGTGGCGGATGACGTTGTCCGCCATCTTGCACGCCAGCTCCACCGCCCGGCGCACGTCCACCGGCATCAGCCGCGTCTCCTGCTCACCGCGCGCGAAGACCTTCAGGTCGCGGACGATGGTGGCGATGCGCTCCGCGCCCTCCGCTGTCTCACGCACCAGCTGCTGCAACGACGCCACGGGCGCCGCGGGCGCCTGGCTCTCCAGCCGCTCCAGCCCTTCGCGGATGAGGTGCAGGTTGACGAGCATGTAGGCCAGCGGGTTGTTGATTTCGTGCGCCACGCCCGCGCCCAGCGTGCCCACCGACGCCAGCCGGTCCGCCACCACCAGGTGCGCTTGGAGCTGCTTCCGCTCCGTCGTGTCGCGGTGGACCATGATGTTGGCGATGGCGCGCCCCTCGCTGTCGCGCAACGGCACGACGACGGACTCACACCAGCAGGTGGTGCCGTCGCGGCGCTTGAACTCCAGCTCTCCGGACCAGCGCCCCTGCTTGTCCAGCCCGGTGAGAATCAGGCCGGTGAGCCGGTCGGGCTCATCCGGGTGGAGCACGCTGAAGAGCGTCTGGCCCAGCGCTTCCGACTTCTGCCGTCCGAACATGCGCTCGGCGCTGGAGTTCCAGTCGATGATGCCGCCGCCCAGGTCGGTAATCACCACGCCGTCGTAGATGCTCTCGAAGATGAGCGATTGGCGGTGCAGCTCCTGCTCGGCCAGCTTGCGCGCGGTGATGTCCATCACCGTGCCCGTCACCCGCGCCGGCGCGCCCGAGGCGTCACACAGCACGTCACCCTTGCAGGAAATCCACCGCCAGCCGCTCCCCTGCGGCTCGATGCGGTACTCCACGTCCACCTGCGTCTTCTTCTCCAGCGCGGCGCCCAGCACCTCGCTCACGCGCGGCAGGTCCGCTGGGTGCACCACCTCCGACAGCTCCATGGCGCGGCCGGACAGCTTCCCCACGGGAAGCCCCAGCAGCCGGTCCACCTGCTCGCTCCACGTCACCCGGCCGCTCTGCGCGTTCCAGTCCCAGATGCCCACGCGCGCGGCGGTCAGCGCCTGGCGAAGCTGCTCCTCCCGCTGCTCCAGGACCTCGCGCTTGGAGAAGCGGAACACGGTGACGGTGCCGATCTGCAGCCGGTCCCCTTCCATCAACTCGGCGGTGCTGACGGGCACGCCGTTGAGCAGCGTGCCGTTGGTGGAGTCCAGGTCGGTGACGTGGCAGGCACCGTCGCCCGCACGAACGACGCGCGCGTGCTTGCGCGACACCCCGTGGTCGTCGATGCGCACGGTGACGTCGGAACCGCGGCCGATGATGTGCTCGCCCTGGTCCAGGCGGTAGGCCTTGCCGATGGCTGCCGGCGTGGTGGTGCTGATGAGGATGAGGCAGGCTCCCGTGGAGGACGGTGGCGCCAAGGCAAGGCCCGCGCACGTCGTGAGTTCATCCAACGTCGTCATGTCGCAGCCCCCCGACGCTCGCCCGAAGCCCCCGCTCTCCCGCCATCCCCGCGCTCTCTCTCCGTGCGAAGTGTCACGCCCCCTGAATCCCATCAGTGCCAGGGCCCCTCCGTCCAATCCCCCCCGACTCCAGGGCAGCAGACCTTCCGCCAGCGAACACCCCGCGGGACACGCCCACGTCCTCCCCGATGGGTGACCAACGCCCACACGCCGATGCCGCGGCGCGGCGGGAATTCAACCCGGCGTCAGCGCAGACTCCTGGGGGAAAGGTGTAAGGATGAGGCACCCCATGGCGGCGGACTCCGAGAGCACCTTTCGCATCCAGGCCCGAGCGGACCTGCATGCATCCGAGCGGGCCCAGAGCGACCCTTCCCGTGCGCAGCGAGGCCCGGGCACGCTGGCCGGGGAGTACGTCCTCAAGGCGCTGCTCGCCTCGGGCGGCCACGGCAGCGTGTATGAGGCGGAGCACCGCATCCTGGGCCGGCGGGCCGCGGTGAAGGTCCTCCACCCGCACCTGGCGGACCAGGGGGAGATGCTCAAGCGCTTCGTGCGCGAGGCGCGCGTGGTGAACCAGATTCGCCACCCCAACATCGTGGACGTGTATGACTTCGGGCTGATGCCGGACGGCAGCCCCTACTACGTCATGGAGCTGCTCACCGGCCGCACGCTCAGCCAGGTGGTGCAGGAGCGCGGGCGGCTGTCATCGACGCGCGCGCTCGCGTACCTGGAGCCCGTCTGCGGCGCGCTGGAGGCCGCGCACCGTGCGGGCGTCGTCCACCGCGACTTGAAGGCCAGCAACATCCTCGTCGTGGAGGAAGGTGAGCGCCCCCGGGTGAAGCTGCTGGACTTCGGCATCGCCAAGCTGCTGCACGCCGAGCCTTCGCAGGAAGGGCTCACCATCGCCGGCCAGCGGCTGGGCACCGCGCACGCCATGGCGCCCGAGCAGTTCCGCGGCGGACCCATTGGCCCGCACACGGACATCTACGCGCTGGGCGTGCTGCTGCATCAGCTCATCACCGGCCGCTATCCCTTCCAGTGTGAGGACCGGATGGAGCTGGAGCGGCTGCACCTGGAGGCGCCCGCGCCCCGGCCCAGCGCCCTCGCCGCGGTGTCCCCGGCGGTGGACGCGGTGGTGCTGCGCTGCCTGGAGAAGGACGGCAGCCGCCGCTTCGGCAGCGTGACGGCCTTCCTCGCCGCGCTCAGCGAAGCGGCCGAGGAGCCCGTCCAGCCCACGCGCCGCACGCGGCTGGCGCTGGCCGTCCACGCCGAGGTCGTCCTCGCCGCCTCCGCCCAGGATGATGACGCCGTGTACGCGGTGCTCGCGGACGTGCTGGATGGGCTCGAGCAGGGCCTGCGCGGCGGCGGCTTCCTGCTGGCGCTCCAGTCCGGTACCTCCCTGCTGGCCGTGCACCCGCTGGACCACGGCGCCCCCAGCGCCGAGCGCACCGAGTACCTGCGCGAGGCGGAGCGCACGCTGCGGGTGCTCCAGGACATGGCGCAGAAGCTGGCGGACCCGGTGAACGCCCGCGTCCACCTCTGTGTCCACCTGGGCCAGGCGGAGACGCGCGGCGACGCCTCGGAGTCGGAAGTCGTGGGAGGCCCCGTCACCGACGTGGGCACCTGGCGCCTGCGCACCGCGGATGGCTTCGCGCTCACACCAGCGGCGTCGCTCGCCCTGGAGTTCGACGAGAGCGACTAGCTGACGGAAAACACGTATCTGTTATCAGCTTGCGAGCAGGTGAGCGTGACGTCGTCGCCCATGACACACACCAGGTGTCTCCGGGCAGACCCCCACCCGAATATTCCCGCCGGGCCATATTTTCTCACGGCTTGAACACCGTCACACTGGCTTCACCCATCAGCGACAGTGTTTGAGTTCGTAGGAGCTGGAACTGATGGCATCCGGGGAGCAGGCAGTTCTCGCTCCCCGAAACGGGGGAAAGCCATGCGTCTCATGCCAGCGTTTCTGTCTGGATTCCGAATCAATCACTGCCTGAAACACCTGCACCGGCCGCGCGTCGCCGGAGGGCTGCTGGGGCTGGCGCTGGGATTCGGAGGCGGGGCATGTGGTCCAGCGGAGCTTGCCGGTGATACGTGGACGCTGCGCGAAGCCCACGGGTCGGCCGAATCAGGCAACGGCTTGTCGACCAATGGCTTGTCAACCAATGGCCTTTCGACCAACGGACTGTCCACCAATGGCTTATCAATCAATGGGCTCTCCACGATTGGATTCTCCCACTGGTTCAACCAGGACCCCGCACGCGCCGATGAACTCATGCGTTACATCATCCGGTGCGCGGTGAAGGCGAATCAGCAGCGCAAGTACACCAACCCGGTGACGGGGGTGAAGTACACCTGGGAGGGAGGCCTGGGCCTCGCACCCAACTGGGCCACGGGCGCACCGGCGACAGCCCAGGAAGAAGAAATCGTCTCAGCCTGCCTGGCGGCCCATGCGAACAAGTTCGGGATTTCCGTCGCCATCTCCGTGCTGGGCCGCGACGCGCGGGGCAGTGCCCTGCCGTACACGGAGCAGGAGCTGTCCACGTTCAGCGAGCGGGAGGCGTGCTTCTTCGGCAACCTCTTCGACGGCACCGGCGTCTTCGCCGCCACGGACCGCGGCTACCTGCGCGAGGACGAAAGCACCGTGCGCGCCTGCGGCCTGCCCTCGAGCCCCGCCCACGCGGACTGCCTGCCCATCATCCACGCGGGCACCTGCGAGTCGCTCTGCCAACGCGCCGCCACGGCGGCCTTCCCCTTCGACTGGGAGTCGGACAGGAAGAACCCGCCCCCCTACGGCGAGCCGCCCTATTACGAAACCTGCACGTATAACGGACGGACCTTCCAGCCGCTCACGACGCGTCTGCAGCCACGCGACATCCACCGCTGTGGAGACGGCGTCTGTCAGCTCACGGAACGTTGCGGTGACGGCGTCGTGGCGGGAAGCTGCCAGGCGGACTGCGGCACGTGCCCCTACTGATGCAGCGGGTGCTCGGATGGAACACACTGCCTCCGTCCTGCGGCGCACGCTCTCACCATCCTTCCGTCCCTTGCCCCTGACCGCCATGACAGTGTTGACTACGCGGGTCTGTCGCGACTCGGGGATTTTCCACGAACAGACACCACACCGCTGGAGCCGGACGTGATGACGCTGCGAGCGAGGGTGATGCTGATGTCGGCGGTGGCACAGCGGCGCGGAACACTGCGGCGCGCCTTCGACACGCTCCAGGGCCCCACCGTGAATGGCGTGCGGCTTCGCGCGCCGCGGTCCTCCACACGGGAGGCGGCGCTGCTGGAGGAGACGGTCCGCGAACGGACTGCGGCGCTGGAGGCGGCCAACGTCAAGCTGTCCCGCAGCCTGGAGCAGCTGCGCGCCACCCAGGCGCAGCTGCTGTTCGCGGATCGGCTGATTGCGCTGGGCCGCATCGCCGCGGGCGTGGGACACGAAATCAACAACCCGCTGGCCTTCATCCTCAGCAACCTGGAGTACATCCACCAGGAGCTGCAGCAGAAGGAGCACCTGTCCGAGCAGGACCGGCAGGAGGTGCTGGAGGCGCTGGCGGAGACGCGCGACGGCGCAGAGCGCATCCGCCTCATCGTCCGGGACCTGCAGACGCTGTCACGCGCAGAGGACGTGGGCACGGGCCCGTCGGACCTGGGCTCGGTGGTGCGCACGGCGGCGAAGATGGCCATGCACGAGCTGCGGCACCGCGCGCGGCTGGTGGTGGAGTGTGAGGGCCTGCCGCCGGTCCAGGGCAACGGCGCGAGGCTGGGCCAGGTGTTCCTCAACCTGCTGCTCAACGCGGCGCAGTCCATCGTCCCCGGCGAGGTGGAGAAGAACGAGGTCCACATCGTCGCCTGCGAGTCGAAGGCCGGACGGGTGGCGGTGGAGGTGCGCGACACCGGCTGCGGCATCTCCCCGGAGCATCGCGAGCGCATCTTCGACCCGTTCTTCACCACCAAGCCCCTGGGCGTGGGCACGGGCCTGGGGCTGGCGGTGTGCCATGGCATCGTGACGTCGCTGGGAGGCACCCTGACGGTGGAGAGCGCCCCGGAGCGGGGCAGCATCTTCCGCGTCACGTTGCCCGTGGCCGGCGCCTTCGCCCAGGCGCCTCGCGCTTCGCAGCAAGCGGACGCGGTGGCTTGAGCGATTCTGGCGCCAGGCTCGCGTCGTACGGCGTCATCCCCTGCATCGGCGGCGCGTAGAGGTGCAGGGACACCGCGCCATGGCGGGACGCATTGTCGATGCGGTGGATGGTGTCCGGAAACTCCACCAGCAGGTCGCCCTCGCTCGCGCCCACGATGACCTCGGGCACCAGCCGGTCCCCCGCCCACGCGAAGCGCGTCTCTCGAAGCATGCCCCGCACCAGCCAGGAGGCGCCCCCGGAGCCGCCATGGTCATGGACGCGGGACGCCTGCCCGGGGAGCCAGGAGACGAGCAGCAGCTCGCACGCCGCCGTCCGGGAAATCGTCTGCCGCGCGTAGCCCGAGGGTTCGAAGCGCACCAGTTTGTCCAGCAGTCCCCAGTCGACCCTGCTGGAGCGCAGCCGCTCCAACAGCCATGCCATGGAGACGATGTCTTCTGTCTGTTCCGGCAATGGCCAGCCGAGCAGCGCCTGGGCCACCGCGCCGTGCTCACGCTGGTCGATGATGGGCTCGCGCATGGTGTTTCCCCCGCGTGTGCGACGGAGTGTGAGCACGGAACAGGCCCCTGCCCAGGGAGGAGGGCCGGGCATCCGGGCCCGGCGCTTGGACACCCGGCCGCCACCAGAGGATGCCAGCGAGCAGGTCAGGACCTACGATGGGTGCGTGCGAGCACTGGGGTGGTGGGATGTGGCCATCGTGGGGGGAGGCGCCAGCGGCACGCTGCTGGCCGTGCACCTCCTGAGGAGCGCGCGGGCGCCGCTCCATGTGGCCTTGGTGGAGCGGAGCGGGCGGGCGGGCCTGGGGCTGGCGTACTCGACGACGAGCCCGTGTCACCTGCTGAACGTGCCAGCGGCGCGGATGGGGGCCCTCGCGGACGACCCGGAGCACTTCCTGCGCTGGGTGCGCCGTGAGCTGCCGGACACGGCGCCCGGCGCGTTCGTCTCCCGCCAGCGCTATGGCCGCTACCTGGAGTCGGTGCTGCGCGACGCGCGCGCCCAGGCCGCGCAGGGCGTGCATCTGGAAGTGGTGACCAGCGACGTCGCCTCGGTCGAGGAGACGGACGACGGCGCGGTGCGCGTCGCGCTGGCGAGCGGGGAACAGCTGGAGGCCCGGACCGTGGTGCTGGCCCTGGGCAATGCGCTGCCCTCCAACCTGCGCGTGCCCGACGGCGGGCTGTACGCCAGCCGCCGGTATCACCGCTCCCCCTGGGCTCGAGACGCGCTCCGGGGCGTGTCCGCCGCCGATGACGTGCTGCTCATCGGCACGGGGCTCACCATGGTGGACACCGTGTTGTCGCTGATGGAGCAGGGACACCAGGGACACATCCATGCGCTGTCCCGGCACGGCCTGTTGCCCCACGTGCACCAGGAGCTACCCCGGGCAGGCGCCGCGACATATGCCTCGCCCGGCCTTCGGGAGGCGCTGCGGGCCCTTCGCCAGGAGGTGCGGCGCGAGCGCGGCGACATGAGCGCGACGGGCACGCACTCCGTTCCCGTGCGCATCCGCCCCATCCTCCACCTCTTGCGCCGGGAGGTGCGGCGCGCGGCGGAGGCGGGCGCGGACTGGCGGACGGTGGTGGACGCGCTGCGGCCCGTGACGATACCGCTGTGGCAGCGATTGCCGGTGGGCGAGCGGCAGCGCTTCCTCCGGCACCTGCGCTCGTACTGGGACGTGCACCGGCACCGGATGGCGCCCAGCATCGGCGAGATGGTGGAGCGCCTGCGGCGCGAGGGCCGGCTGACACTCCATGCGGCGCGTGTCCGGGGCTTCGCGCTGGAGGCGTCCGGCGTGGGAGTCCGCGTGCGCCGTCGGGGCCAGGGCGAGGAGGAGACGCTGCACGTCCAGCACGTCATCAACTGCACGGGTCCGGAGGGCGCCATGACGCGCGGCCATCCAGTGCTGGGTGGGCTGGTGGAGGCCGGGCGGGTGCGCCCGGACGTCCTGGGCATGGGACTGGCCACGGACGCTGACGGCGCGCTGCTGGACGCGGGCGGACGCGCGTCTGGACGCCTCTACACCCTGGGCCCGCCGCGCCGGGGCGAGCTGTGGGAGACGACGGCCGTCCCCGAGATTCGAGGACAGGCGCGGGAGCTGGCGTGGCACCTGCTCCAGCGCCTGTCATCCACGCGCGCGCCTTGGCCGGTGATGGAAGCGGCGGGCGCTCCGCTCGACGGGTAGCGCCCGGCGTTACTCGGCGGACACCGCCACGATGCCCAGCCCTTCCACCGTGAGCTGCACCCGGTCCCCCGGGCGCAGCAGGTGCGCCGCGGTGGCGGCGCCCGCGAGCACGATGCTCCCCGCCGGCAACACCTGGCCGCGCTGGGCCAGCAACTCACACAACTGGATGACGGAGATGACCGGGTCACCCGAGATGGCATCCGAGCGGGCGGATTGAACGGGCTCGCCATTCACCGACAGGGTCATCTCCAGCCGCGTGAGGTCCATCGCGCGCGGAGGATGCTCGGTGGTGCCCAGCACGAACAGCGAGGACGACGCGTTGTCCGCCACCACGTCCGGCAGGGAGAAGTACTTGAAGTCGCGGTAGCGCGAGTCGAGGATTTCCATCGCCGCGAACACGGACTCGCAGGCGTCCAGCACCTCGTCGCGCGTCACCGTGCCGCGAAGCTCACGCGCGGTGCGGAAGGCAATCTCCGGTTCGATTTTGGGGTGGACGCCCCGTGACAACTGAATCACGCCGCCGGCGGGCACCTGCATCCGGTCCGTGAGTACGCCATACACGGGCGAGTCCAGGTTCATCTGCTTGCGCTTGGCCTCGGAGGTGAGGCCCATCTTCAAGCCCACCACGCGCTCGCCGTGGGACAGGCGCAGCCGGATTCCGGCCTCCTGGATGGCGTAGGCATCCGGCACGCTCAACGCGGGTTGCTCGCGGGTGAGGGGCGCCACCTCGCGACGCTCCAGCCTGGCCGAGTCCAGGAAATGTGCCAGTGCTTCGTGGTCCACGGTCGCGGTCATCCCCGCCCCTCTCTTGGTCGTTCCGGCCACGCCAGGATGGCGCACCGCCCGGATGGTGGCGCGGAGCTTCCGGCACCCGAACGCGGACGCGCAAGTCTCGCGAACGCGGCCCGGCCTGAAGCGGACGCTGGCCTTTCAGCTTGCCGTGCTACATAGCGCAGAGCCCCCGGCCGGGTGGGATTCTCCGAAGGAGCTGTTTTCATGCGATACCCCAGCATCATCGCGGCCCTGCTTTTCACCGCCACCACCGCGAGCGCCCAGGAATACGACGAGCACGCCCACGACGGCTTCTACCTGCGCCTGCAGGTGGGCGGTGGCTATCTCCGAGCCAAGGCGACTGACGTCTCGCCCGACCTCGTGGTGAAGGGCGGCGGCGCCAACATCAACGCGGAGCTCGGCTTCGCGCTCGTCAACAACTTCATCCTCTACGCGAAGTTCTACGGCGCGTCCGCCCCCAACCCGAGCCTCCAGCTGGGGGACCTCACCGTCGAAGGGCAGAACGCGGACTTGAGCGAGAACTTCGGCGCCGTGGGCTTGGGCGTCACCTATTACATCATGCCCGCGAACGTGTATCTGTCCGGCGCGCTCACGTACACGCAGCTCAGCGTCACCGACGACGGCGAGAAGGTGGCCGAGTCGGACATCGGCGGCGGCCTGCACCTGGGCGTGGGCAAGGAGTGGTGGGTGAGCAAGAACTGGGGCCTCGGCATCGGCGCCGAGCTGGCCCTGGGCCGCATCCGGAACGAGTCGAACAGCGATAGCTGGAACGTCACCAACGTGTCGCTCGTCTTCTCCGCGACGTACAACTGAACGGCGCCGCCGCGGACGCCAGCCTCAGCCCTGTTGGTTGAGGCTGGCCGCGAGCGCGCGCACCGCCACGCGCGGGCTGAAGCGCACGCCCAGGGTCCCCACCCAGTTGAGCAGTCCATGGATGGAGAGCACCCGGCCGCGCATCATCATCGCGTAGGCATGGGCGGCCACGTCCTCCGCCTTGGCAACGCCCGGCCGCTGGAACAGCCGCGTCTGGCCGTTGCCCGCGCGCTGGGTGAACTCCGTGTGCGTGGCCCCCGGGCAGTGGCACGTCACCGTCACTCCCGTGCCCTTCAGTTCATGCGCCAGCGCCTCCGACAGGGACACCACGAAGGCCTTGGTCGCGAAGTACGTGGCCATGAACGGGCCGGGCTGGAAGGCCGCGGTGGAGGCGACATTGAGGATGCGCCCGCTGCCCCGCTCCCGCATGGGCCGCGCGAACAGGTGCGACAGCTTCAGGAGGGCGGTGCAGTTGACCTCCACCATCTCCGCCTCGCGCGCCAGGTCCTGCTCCAGGAAGGGACCGCACGAGCCGAAGCCCGCGTTGTTCACCAGGAACTCCACCGCCAGCCCCTTCGCGCGCACGGCCTCGAAGAGCTGCTCGGGAGTCTCCGGCCGGCCCAGGTCCGCTGGGAAGACGTGTGCCTTCACACCATGGGCCTGCTCCAGCTTCGCCGCCAGCTCCTCCAGCCGAGGCGCGCTGCGCGCGACCAGGATGACGTCGTGCCCGTCCTTCGCGAACAGGTGTGCGAACTGCTCTCCCAAACCCGCCGAAGCCCCGGTGATGAGCGCCACTTTCCGCGACATGATGTCTCCTCCAGGTGCCGCGTTATAGCCGAGCGGCTCGCGCGTGGCGGTCTCCCGCCAACATTCATCCACCCCGGCAGGCGGGGCTGACGGGCGGCCTCGTGGCTTCAGGGAACGCCCACCGCTTGCCGCGTCCCGGTGGGGTGGCGAGCTTCCCGTCCACCCAGGGAGGGGCGACCTATGAAGCAAGGCATTCTCACGGGCTTCACCACCGGGCTGCTGACGGCCACCGCGGCCTCCGCATGCCCCACCTGCCGCCCCGACGTGGTGGCCGCCATCCTCGATGAGCACTTCTGGGGCCGGCTGTCCCTCACCGCCCTGCCCTTCCTCATCCTCGTCATCATCCTGGGCGCGCTGTTCTTCGCCACGCGAGAAATCCCTCCCCCCGTGCCGGCGAAGCAGCGCGCGCGGAGACAGGGGCGGGAGCGCTCCCGGTGAGCGCCCGGAATCGCGGCCCGCTCGTGCTCGCGGGACTGCTGCTGGGCGTGGGCCTGGGCGGCTTCGTCGACGGCATCCTCCTGCACCAGATTCTCCAGTGGCACCACATGCTCTCCACGCCACTGCCGCCCGATGACGTGGTCCGCATCAAGGTGAACATGTTCTGGGATGGCCTCTTCCATGCCCTCACCTGGGTGATGACGCTGGCGGGCGTGTGGACACTGTGGCGCGTGGGACAGCGCTCCGACGTGCCGTGGTCCACCAGGACCTTCGTGGGCGCCATGCTGGCGGGCTGGGGCCTCTTCAACGTCGTCGAGGGAGTCCTCGACCACCAGCTCTTCGACCTGCACCACGTCAAGCCCGGGCCGAACCAGCTCGCGTGGGATGTGGGCTTCCTCGTCTTCGGCGTACTGCTCATCGCCGTGGGCTGGGCGTTGGGCCGCGCGGGCCGTGAGGACCGGGTCCCCCGGGGCGGACTGCGCGTGCCCCACCCCGCGCACTGACAGCGGCTTCACCACCCGACGCAGCTGGCGGCCCCGCGCGTTCGCGCAGTGCGGCATTCCTCGTGCCTTCCAGGCGGGCGACCCCGATTCCATGACAGTGGACTGCGGGCGCGCGTGGCGCTGGTGAGGTACGGAGGGGCGGCGTACATTGCGCGCCCTCCCACAGGGCTGGCGGGGTTCACCGTCGCCGGGCCATGGGCAGGCGCTACCGGAGGGCTCGGCCATGGAGAAGGTACTCAACTACATCGGTGGTGAGCTGCTGCCCGCGCGCGGAGGCGGGTGGCTGGACAAGCCCGAGCCCGCGACGGCCGAGACGTATGCCCACGTGCCGGACTCCGATGCGTCCGACGTCCAGCACGCGGTGGAGGCCGCCGCGCGGGCCTTCCCCGCCTGGGCCGCCACCCCGGCCACCGAGCGCTCGCGCATGCTGCGCCGTATCGCGGACGGCATCCGGAGCCGCCTGGACGCCTTCGCCCGCGCGGAGTCCATTGACACCGGCAAGCCGCTGTCGGTCGCCTCCACGGTGGACATCCCGCGCAGCATCCTCAACTTCGAGTTCTTCGCGGACGCGGTGACGCAGTTCTCCAGCGAGGCGCACCAGACGGACGACGTGGCCCTCAACTACACCCTGCGCGCGCCGCTGGGCGTGGTGGGCTGCATCTCCCCGTGGAACCTGCCGCTGTACCTGCTGACGTGGAAGATTGCCCCGGCGCTCGCCATGGGGAACTGCGTGGTGGCCAAGCCGTCCGAGGTGACGCCGATGACGGCGTACCTGCTGGCCCAGGTCTGCCGCGACGTGGGTCTGCCGCCGGGCGTGCTCAACCTGGTGCACGGCCTGGGCCCCAAGGTGGGCGCCGCGATGAGCGAGCACCCGGACATCAGCGCCATCTCCTTCACCGGCAGCACCCGCACCGGCGCGGAGATTGCCCGCGTGGCGGCGCCCGCCTTCAAGAAGCTGTCGCTGGAGATGGGCGGCAAGAATCCCAACGTCATCTTCGCGGACTGCGACTTCGATGAGGCGCTGGCCACCACGCTGCGCTCGTCCTTCGCCAACCAGGGGCAAATCTGTCTCTGCGGCCCGCGCATCTTCGTCCAGCGGCCCCTCTACGAGCGCTTCAAGGAGGCGCTGGTCACCCGCACGCGCGCGCTCAAGGTGGGAGACCCGCTGGAGGCGGGCACGGACCAGGGCGCGCTCGTGTCGCAGCCGCACTTCGACAAGGTGCTGGGCTACGTGAGCCTGGCGAAGCAGGAGGGTGGCCGCATCCTCACCGGCGGACAGCGCGCCAACGTGCCCGGACGCTGCCGCAACGGCTGGTTCGTGGAGCCCACCCTCATCGAGGGCCTGGACGCGGGGTGCCGCACCAACCAGGAGGAAATCTTCGGCCCGGTGGCCAGCATCACGCCCTTCGACTCGGAGGACGAGGTGCTCGCGTGGGCCAACTCCACCCGGTACGGCCTGGCCGCCAGCGTGTGGACCCAGGACGTGAAGCGCGCGCACCGCTTCGCCTCGCGGCTGCACAGCGGCATCGTCTGGGTGAACACGTGGATGCTGCGCGATTTGCGCACGCCCTTCGGCGGCGTGAAGGACTCCGGTGTGGGACGCGAGGGCGGCTGGGACGCGCTGCGCTTCTTCACCGAGCCGAAGAACGTCTGCATCAAGCTGTGAGCCCCCTAGCCCCCACGTGAGGAGAGCACGCCGTGAGCAGTGACAGCGCACGAGTCGATTCGCAGAAGGCCCCCGAACCGGTGGGCCTGTACCCCCACGCCCGGCGCGTGGGCAACCTCCTGTTCCTGTCCGGCGTGGGCCCGCGCGAGCGCGGCACGAAGAAGATTCCCGGGGTGGAGCTGGACGCGGAGGGCAACATCGTCTCCTACGACATCGAGGCGCAGTGCCACTCGGTGTTCCGCAACGTCCGCTACATCCTGGAGGACGCGGGCGCGTCCTGGGACAAGCTGGTGGACGTGACGGTGTACCTCACCGACATGAAGAAGGACTTCCCCACCTTCAACCGGCTGTGGGCGGAGTACTTCAAGGACAACCCGCCGTGCCGCACCACGCTCGAAATCAACCGGCTGCCCACGCCGATTGCCATCGAGCTCAAGTGCATCGCCACCATCGGAGGTGAATGAATGGGCCGCCTGACCCCCATCAACTTCAAGAAGTGGATTGATGAGCACCGCCACCTGCTCAAGCCCCCCGTGGGCAACCAGCAGGTGTGGGAGGACCGGGAGTTCATGGTCACCGTCGTCGGCGGGCCCAACGCGCGCACGGACTTCCACATCAACGAGGGCGAGGAGTTCTTCTACCAGCTCGAGGGCACGATGAACCTGCGGGTCATCGACGAGGGCCAGGTGCAGGACATCCCCATCCACGAAGGGGAGATATTCCTGCTGCCGCCCAACGTGCCCCACTCGCCCCAGCGTCCTGCGGGCACGGTGGGCCTGGTGCTGGAGCGCCGCCGCCAGCCGAAGGAGCTGGACGGCTTCATGTGGCTGTGCCCGCAGTGCGGCGAGAAGCTCTACGAAGAGTTCGTGCATGTCACCAACCTGGTGACGCAGCTGCCGCCCATCTTCGAACACTTCTACGGCAACCCCGACAACTGCACCTGCAAGAAGTGTGGGACGAAGGTGGTCAAGGGAGGTCCTGCCCGTTGAAGGTCGACATCCACACGCACCTCCTCCCCGCCCACCTGCCGCGCTTCGCCGAGCGCTACGGCTACGGCGGCTTCATCACCCTGGACCACCACGCGCCCTGCCGCGCGCGCATGCTCCGGGATGACGGCAAGTTCTTCCGCGAAATCGAAAGCAACTGCTGGGACCCGGTGAAGCGCATCGAGGAGTGCGACGCGGCCGGCGTCCACGTCCAGGTGCTGTCCACGATTCCCGTCATGTTCGGCTACTGGACGAAGCCGGAGCACGGCGCGGACCTGGCGCGCTTCCTCAATGACCACCTCGCCTCCGTGGTGCACGCGCACCCCAAGCGCTTCGTGGGCCTGGGCACGGTGCCGCTCCAGTCCCCGGAGCTGGCGGTGCGCGAGCTGGAGCGCTGCGTGAAGGAGCTGGGGCTGGCCGGTGTGCAGATTGGCTCGCACGTCAACGACTGGAACCTGTCCGACCCGGCGCTGTTCCCCTTCTTCGAGGCCGCCAGCGCGCTGGGCGCGTCCGTCTTCGTCCACCCGTGGGACATGATGGGCGAGGCGAAGATGCAGAAGTACTGGCTGCCGTGGCTGGTGGGCATGCCGGCCGAGGTGTCGCTGGCCATCTGCTCCGTCATCTTCGGCGGCGTGCTGGAGCGGCTGCCCAAGCTGCGCTTCGCCTTCGCGCACGGCGGCGGCGCCTTCCCCCACACGCTCGGCCGGATTCAGCACGGCTTCGAGGCCCGGCCGGACCTGGTGGCCGTGGACAACAAGGTGCCGCCCCGGGACTACCTGGGCCGCTTCTGGGTGGACTCGCTGGTCCACGACCCGGAGGCGCTGCGCTACATCGTCCGGCTCTTCGGGCAGGACAAGGTGGCGCTCGGCAGTGACTACCCCTTCCCCCTGGGCGAGGACCGCCCGGGCACGCTCATCGAGTCCCTGACCGAGCTGGAGCCCGCCGCGCGGGAGCGGCTGCTCTGGCGCAACGCCTTCGATTGGCTGGGACGCGCCCCCGAGGACTTCGCACCATGACGACGCCGTACCCCTTCGAGGACTCCGAGGCCTTCGCGCGGAAGCTGGACGCGGAAGACGCGCTGCGCGGCTACCGCGACGCGTTCCACTTCCCGCCCGGCCCGGACGGCAAGCCGGTGGTGTACCTGGCGGGCAACTCGCTGGGCCTCCAGCCGCGCAACGCCGCGCGCTACATCCAGGAGGAGTTGGAGGACTGGGCGCGGCTGGGCGTGGAGGGACACCACCACGGCCGCCACCCGTGGCTGCACTACCACGAGCTCGTCACCGAGCATGCCGCGCGGCTGGTGGGCGCCAAGCCGTTGGAAGTGGTGGTGATGAACACCCTGTCGGTGAACCTGCACCTGATGATGGTGTCGTTCTACCGGCCCACGAAGCAGCGCTTCAAAATCCTGGTGGAGGCCGGCGCCTTCCCGTCGGACCAGTACGCCGTCGCCTCCCAGGTGCGCTTCCACGGCTACGACGCGCGCGAAGCCGTGCTGGAGCTCACGCCCCGCGCGGGCGAGGAGACGCTGCGCACCGAGGACATCCTCGCCACGCTGGAGCAGCACGGCCACGAGGTGGCGCTGGTGATGCTGGGCAGCGTGAACTACCTCACCGGGCAGGCCTTCGACCTGGCCGCGATTACGAAGGCCGCGCACGCCAAGGGCTGCTTCGTCGGCTTCGACCTGGCGCACGGCGCGGGCAACCTGAAGCTGTCGCTGCACGAAGACGGACCGGACTTCGCGGTGTGGTGCTCATACAAGTACCTCAACGCGGGCCCGGGCGCGCTGGGCGGCGTGTTCGTCCACGAACGGCACGCGAACACGAAGGACCTGCCCCGCTTCGAAGGCTGGTGGGGTCACGACAAGCAGACCCGCTTCCAGATGGGGCCCACCTTCAGCGCGCTGCCGGGCGCGGAGGGGTGGCAGCTCTCCAACCCGCCCATCTTCCAGCTCGCGGCGCTGCGCGCGTCCCTGGAGCTGTTCGACCAGGCCGGCATGGCGGCGCTGCGCGCCAAGAGCGAGCGCCTCACCGGCTTCCTGGAGTTCCTGTTGGACAGGCTGCCCGAGGGCTTCGTGCGCATCACCACGCCCCGGGACGTGAAGCAGCGCGGCGCCCAGCTGTCCCTGCGCTTCCGGGGCGAGCCCCAGGGCCTGCTGAAGCGGCTGGGTGACGCGGGCATCATCTGCGACTTCCGCAAGCCGGACATCATCCGCGCCGCACCCGCGCCGCTCTACAACTCCTTCATGGACGTGTACCGCTTCGTGAAGACGCTGGAGGGCCACGCCCGTGAGTGAGGCGCGCAAGGACACCGTCACCGTGGTGGGCGCGGGACTGGTGGGCTCGCTGCTCTCCATCTACCTGGCGCGCCGGGGCCACACCGTGGAACTGCTGGAGCGGCGCCCGGACATGCGGAGCGAGCTGGTCGACGCGGGCCGCTCCATCAACCTGGCCATCTCCACGCGCGGGCTGCACGCGCTGCGGCAGGTGGGCCTGGAAGACGAGGCGCTGAAGCACGCCATCCCCATGCGCGGGCGGATGATTCACCCGCCGCAAGGCGAGCTCGTCTACCAGCCCTACGGCAAGGACGACTCGCAGCACATCAACGCGATGTCGCGCGGGTGGCTGAACGCCTTCCTCATGACGGCGGCGGAGGCCACCGGGAAGGTGCGCATCCGCTTCAAGCAGCGGGTGACGGACGTGGACTTCGGCTCGGGCGCGCTCACGGTGCACGACGACGCCACCGGAGCGGCGCGCCAGGAGCCCGGCCGCGTGGTGTTCGGCACGGACGGCTCCGCCTCTGCCATCCGCCAGGCCCTGGAGAAGCGGCCGGACTTCCAGGGGACGCAGGAGCAGCTCGGCCACGGGTACAAAGAGTTGACGATTCCGGCGGGCCCCGGCGGCGCGTTCCAGATGGAGAAGCACGCGCTCCACATCTGGCCTCGCGGCACGTTCATGTTGATTGCCCTGCCCGACGAGGAAGGCAGCTTCACCTGCACGCTGTTCCTGCCCTGGCAGGGGCCGGTGAGCTTCGCGTCCCTGGACACGCCCGCGAAGCTGGAGGCGTTCTTCGGCGCGCAGTTCCCAGACGCGAAGGCGCTCATCCCGGACCTGGTGGAGACGTTCTTCTCGCGCCCCACGGGCAGCATGGTGACGGTGAAGGGCGCGCCCTGGCACGCGGGTGGGCAGACGCTGCTGCTGGGCGACGCGGCGCACGCCATCGTCCCGTTCTTCGGCCAGGGGATGAACTGCGGCTTCGAGGACTGCGTCGTCCTGGACCAACTGCTGGGACAGGGCGCCGGCTGGGAGCAGGTCTTCACGGACTTCGAACGCCTGCGCAAGACGAACGCGGACGCCATCGCCGACATGGCGGTGGAGAACTTCGTCGAGATGCGCGACAGCACCGGCGACCCGCGCTTCCTGTTTCGGAAGGCCGTGGAGAAGGTGCTGCTCAACGCCTTCCCGGGCGAGTTCGTCAGCCGCTACTCCCTGGTGAGCTTCAGCCACGTGCCTTACCGGCTGGCCTATCAGCTGGGTGCGCTGACGGACGGCATCGTCTCCGAGCTGAGCGAGGGCCTGCCGCGGGCGGAGGACGTGGACCTGAAGCGCGCGGCGGAGCTCATCCGGAGCCGGCTGACACCATTCATGAAGGAGCACGCTGATGGATTTCGGACTGAAGGGTAGGCGCGCGCTGGTGATGGGCGCGTCCGCGGGGCTGGGCTACGCCATCGCGGAGGCGCTGGTGAAGGAAGGCGCCACGGTGGCCATCTGCTCGCGCGGTGGCGACAAGCTGGAGCAGGCCGCCAAGAAGCTGGGCGCGGCGCTCGCGGTGCCGTGTGATTTGACGCAGCCCGGGGCCGCGAAGGCGCTGGTCGAAACCGTCAACGCGAAGCTGGGCGGCGTGGACGTCCTCGTGGTGAACACGGGCGGGCCCCCGGCGGGCGGCTTCGAGTCGCTGACGGCGGAGCAGTGGCAGCTCGGCTTCCAGAGCCTGTGGATGGCCGCGGTGGACGGCATCCAGGCGGTGCTCCCGGGGATGAAGGAGCGCCAGTGGGGCCGCATCGTCCTGGTGACGTCGCTGGCGGCGCGCGAGGCGATGAGCAACCTGACCATCTCCAACGGCCTGCGCGCGGGCCTGCTCGGGCTCGTGAAGACGGTGAGCAACGAGGTGGCGCAGCACGGCGTCACGCTGAACGCGGTGCTACCGGGCTACCACGCCACCGAGCGCATGCAGCAGCTCGGGCTGACGGATGAGAAGGTGGCGCCGCAGATTCCCGCGCGGAGGCTGGGCCGCCCGGAGGAGCTGGCCGCGCTCACGGCGTTCCTCTCCTCCGAGCAGGCGTCATACATCACCGGTCAGTCCATCGCGGTGGACGGCGGCGCGCAACGGGGCTTCTGAGCCAACGGACTCGGAGGCGGGTGCGCCCCCCCACACCAGGGAGCGCACGGCCTCCACCACCTTGCCCCACTCCGGAGCCTTGGGGTCGATGACCTCGAAGTGCCCCGCGCCCGGCAACGTGACGATGCGGACGTCGTCTCCCAGCTCACGGCCGCGCGCGCAGAAGTCCTCGCTCATCAACACGGGCACGGTGTCGTCCTCCGCGCCGTGGACGAGCACCTGGGGCACCCCGAGCGGCTGGAGCGCCGCGGGCGAGGCGGTGCGATAGCGCTCCGGCACCGAGGACGGCGTGCCGCCCAGGAACGTCTCCACGATGCCGTCCCCCAGCCGGTGCGCGAACGCGCGCGGCAGGTCCACGACGCCCGCCAGCGGCACCACGCCATGCAGGGGCAACGGCGCCGCACTGTAAAGCGCATCGCCGGGCCGCAGCCGGTGCCGGGCCCCCAGCCACGCCGCCAGGTGCCCTCCCGCCGAGTGGCCCAGCGCCACGACGCGTGAGAGGTCCAGCGCATGGGCCTGTGCGAGCGTGCGCAAGAAGTCCGTGCCGCGCGCCACGTCCTCCAGCGTGCCGGGCCAGCCACCGCCGTCGTGCCCCACGCGCCGGTACTCCAGGCTCCACGTCGCGAAGCCGCGCCGGGTCAGGTCCGCGCACAGGTGCCCGGCATGCTCCAGGTCGTACTTCGCGCGCCAGAAGCCGCCATGGATGACGACCACCACCGGGTGCGGCCCAGGCCCTTCGGGCATTCGCAGGTCCCCGAACTGGTGGGGCTCCCCGCCATACGCCATGCGCGCATCCGCGGTGGGAGCGGGCGTCTCCAGGACCCACATCGAGCTCATGCGGACATCCTACTCCGCGGCATCCGCCCGCCTGCCTGGGGCCGACCGGGAGGCCCGCCCCAGTGCCCACCGGCCATCCAGCCGAGGGCCCCCATGGCAGGCGCGAGTGTCATCCAGCGGGCTCCGAAGGTTTCATCGCCAAGATTTTATGCTCCACATCTTCGGATTTGGGCTTGATTTCCACTCTGCAAATGTAAATACCAGGGCCCACGGATTCATCCCGCCGCACCGACGGCGAAGAATCCGGCCTGGGAGGCACGAACAATGGACGCGAAGGGGCTACGGACGTTCCTGGAGATTCCCTACGACGAGCTCGAGGAGCGCAACCTCAAGGTCAAGGAGCAGCGCCTCAAGCACATCGCGCAGGAGAAGCTCCGTGACGAGCGCATCGAGTACCTGACGAAGGAACGCGCCATCAAGGCGGTCACCGTGTGCTTCACCGACCTCGAGGGTCGGCTGCACATGCTGGACTACGACAAGAAGTTCCTCATCAAGAGCGCCGACAACCTCACCTTCGACGGCTCCTCCATCCGGGGCTTCTCCGCGCAGCAGGAGAGCGACCTGCGGCTGAACATCGACTGGAGCGCCTTCTATTGGCTGCCCTCGGACATCTTCGGCCCGGGCAAGGTGCTGGTGTTCAGCGAGGTGCACGAGCGTGACGGCACGCAGTACCAGTCCGACCTGCGTGGCAGGCTGAAGCAGCTCACCGAGTCGATGTACCAGAAAGACGGCACGGTGGTTCACGCGGCGCCTGAAATCGAGGGCTTCCTCTTCAAGGGCCGCGACGCCGAGCACCACTTCCACGAGAAGGGCCACTTCGACTTCATCTCCACCGGCGGCTACTACCACTCGCTGCCCGGTGACGTGCTGCGCACGTTCATCGACAAGGTGGCCGAGGCCCAGCGCGCCATGGGCTTCCAGAACGAGAAGGACCACCCCGAGGTGGCGCCCAGCCAGTTCGAAATCAACTTCTCGTACAGCGAGGCCCTCATCGCGGCCGACCAGATTCAGCTCTACAAGCTGCTCAGCCGCCAGGTGGCCGCGCAGCTGGACTGCACCGCCAGCTTCCTCCCGAAGCCGGTGACGGGCGTCAATGGCAACGGCATGCACATGAACCTGTCGCTGTCCAAGGGCGGGAAGAACCTCTTCCACGACCAGAACGGCCCGGACGGCCTCAGCCCCATGGGCTGGGACTTCATCGACCGCATCCTCACCAGCGCGAATGACATCTGCCTCACGCTCAACTCCAGCGTGAACGCGTACCGCCGCCTGGACCCGCACTTCGAGGCCCCCAACCAGATCAAGGCCAGCGCCAACAACCGCGGTGCCATGGTGCGCATCCCCTTCGGCAACGAGCGCAGCGCGCGCATCGAGTGCCGCTCGGTGGCGCCGGACTCCAACCCGTACCTGGTGCTCTACACCCTGCTGCGCACCGGCCTGGAGGGCCCGCAGCCGCAGGAGGACGCGGAGACCAAGCGCAGCCGCACCCGCTTCCTGCCGGACAACATCTTCGACGCCATCCGCATCTTCAAGGGCAGCCAGTTCGTGGCGTCCATCCTGGGTGAGAACGTGCAGAGCAAGTTCGCCGAGCTCAAGACGACCACGGCCGAGCGCAGCCCGAAGCAGCTGGGCACCCGTGTGAAGTACTCAGAGGTCAAGTTCCACCACGAGGTCACCAACCAGTACCTCTGGAACCAGTTCTAGGAACGGACGTCCGCACCGCCGGATTTCAGGAGCCGCCGCCCTCCCGCGACATGGGGAGGCGGCGGCTTCGTCCGTTACAGCGGCTCGCTGCGAAGCGCCGCTGACGGCTCGGGAGCCCGGGGCCGCGACAGCCGCAGCAGCACCACGCCAGCGACGAGGGTGAGGGCCATGGTGACGCCTTCGCGCGGGTTGGCGCCGAAGGCCACCAACGTCAGCCCCAGCCCCAGCGCGGGCACCGCCAGCAAGGCGTGAAGCGGACGCAGCCCCCGCTCGCGCCGCCAGGCCAGCGCGGCCAGCGCGGCGGACGTGACGCCGTACTGCATCAGCACCGCGATGCTGGAGAGGGCGAACAGCTCCGACAGGTCGCCCAGGTTGACGAACAGCAGGACCAGCGCCCAGGTGACAACCAGCGCGCGCACCGGCACGCCTCCGGCGGACATCCCGTCCAGCCTCAGCAGCGTGTGCGCGCCTGACGCCAGCGCGGACAGGTAGCGCGGCGTCGTCACCATCATCCCCAGGCAGATGCCCAGCGCGGACACGCTGGTGCCCGCCTTCACCCACCCTTCGAGCCCGGGCCCGCCCCACACGCCCGCCGCCGCGGCCAACGGCGCGGCCTGAGAGGCCAGCTCCGGCAGCGCGGCCACGCACGCCCACACCAGGCCCACGTACAGCAGCACCGCCACCAGCAGCGAGCCCACCGTGGCCAGCGGCACGGTGCGCGACGACGAGCGCACCTGCCCCGCAATCACCGGGACGATTTCGAAGCCCTGGTAGGCGAACATCACCGTCAACCCCGCCCGCAACCACGACACGTCCACGGCCGGGCCCGCGGCCACCGCCGCGGAGGGAGGAGGCCCCGACAGCGCCAGGAAGGCCACCAGCAACGCGGCCAGCGGCAGCAGCTTGAAGACGGTGAGCGCCGTCCAGGCCCCTGCAGACACGCGGATGCCGGACGCCACCACGCCCGCCAGCGCCGTGACGAGGACGGAGGCGAGCACCGACTGCCCCAGGGCGCCCTCCAGGCCCAGGGAGGGTGCCACCGCCTGGGAGAGGCCCGCCACCACCGCGGCGGTGCTCAGGAACGCGCTGACGTAGGCCACCCACCCCACCAGGAAGGACGCCCGCTCTCCAAAGGCCGCGCGCGCGAAGAGGACGGGCCCGCCGTCCTCGTCGAAACGCCGGCCCAGCACGGCGAAGGCCAGCGCCACCGGTATCAACGCGAGCCCGGTGAGCGCGAAGGCGGCAATGGCGCTGGCCCCCGGCGCCAGCGCGGCGACCTCCGCCGGGGCGAAGAAGATGCCGACGCCGACGATGCCATTGACGCCGAGCGAGAGGAGCTGGAACGGCCCCACCGGACGCGACGCGGATGCGGAGGAAGGAACCGGCACGGAGGTAGTTCACTACACCTGAGCGCCGGACACCAATGCACCGGGTGGCCCCCCGATATGGTTTTGGGCGCCGAGCGTTTCGGCCCGACATCCAGGCCGTTTGCCTGAAGCACGGCTCTGAGGAGGGTTCGATGCGGCTTCACGGTGCGCTGATGGGACTGACTCTGATGTGCGCTGGCTGCGCGACGCTGAGCCGGGGTTTCGGCGCCACGGCCAACGAGGACACGGGCGAGTACGAAACGCCGGAAGAAGAGCTGGTGTACATCGTCCCCGCCGAGGACGCGATGATGGTGGCGCGCCGCATCCTGGAAGAGCAGCGCTACGACGTCATGGAGAAGGAAGGCGGGCTGGAGATGTTCTCCTCGGCCCATGAGCCCGGAAAGAACATGCCGGGCCTGCGCACCATCGAGCGCTACTACATCAAGGGCGAGCGGCTGGGGCCGCGGCAGACCGTCGTGCGCGTCTTCCGGCTCAGCTACAACGAGATGGATACCCAACTGGAGATTCCGCCACAGGCGGCGGGCAAGCGGGAGGCGGCCATGTTCGCCGCGCTGGATGCCCATCCCTTTGACGCCACGCGGGACGCCTTCACCTACGCGAACGGACCCAGTGGTCCCCGGGCGGTGCCCATGGAGGACCCGTTCAAGAACGCGCCGGGCATGGAGCGCATGCGAATGGTGCGCGGCGTGCGCGACCTGGACATCGAGCGGACCTTGCTGCAGCGGCTGGAGATGGTGCCCGCGCTGGAGCTGGTGGGCAGCAACGCGCCCGTGCCCATCCGCTCCGTGACGCCAGAAGGAGGACAGACGGAGCAGGCGCCGCAGGCGCCGGAGTGTGGCACCCCGGTGGACGGCGCCGGCCCGCTGATGGCGCCAGGGCACGTGCTGCTGCTGGCGGACCCCCTGGGCACGCGGGAGTTGCCCGCGGCGGCGCTGCGGATGCTCTGTGAAGCCACGGCCCAGGGCCTGCCGGTGACGCTGGCCCTGTCGCTGCCCGCCTCCGAGCAGCCGCTGCTGGAGACCTACCTGGCGAGCCCGGGCCAGCACCAGGACCTCCAGACGATGATGAGCGAGAGCCCCTTCTGGCGCCGCACCTATCAGGACGGCCGCAGCAGCAGCGCCATGCTCTGGCTCATCGAACAGGCACGCCGGCTGCGCGCCTCTGGCAAGGACATCTCCGTGGTGGCCTTCGACGCCGAGAAGGCCCAGGGCAACGAGCGTGAGGCGGAGATGGCCCAGCACCTGCTGGCCCACCAGCAGACACGCGCCCAGGCCTGGACGCTGGTGCTCGCGGGTGGCACGCACGTGCGGACTGCGGGCGTGAACTGGGACAGCGACTATGCGCCGCTGGGAGCGCGGCTGGCCCAGGTCCTCCCGTCGGTGCGCGCGCTCGACGTGGGCTTCACGCGAGGCACGCAGTTCTCCTGCCGCTTCAACGTCTGGGACTCGGTGGAGTGCAACGTGTTCGCCATCAGTCCCACGAAAGAGGTCCGGCAGAAGCCCGACATCGCCTCCGGGGTGCGGCTCTTCCCGCAGCCGCTCGCGGAGGGCTTTCATGGCCGCCTCTACGTGGGGGCGCTGAGCGCGTCACCTCCGGCGCTCCATCGGCTGGCCCCCACCCCCGCCGCCCCGACACTGCCCGCCACCTCGCCGTAGCAACGGCAAGTCCTGCCGGGGTTGGCAAGCCTTGCCGCACCGGAATGGCGCGGGCGCGGCAATATCTGCTTCACCTGCCATGGATTCCCAGGCACGGACGCCGTGCAATGGCTGGCATCCGGGTTGCTCTTCCCCTGCTCGCCACGCTCCGCCGGCCCGCATGACGCGGTGCCGCGACGAGGGCGTGCAGCCAGGAAGAGCTCCATGAAGAAGTCGCTTTCGTTCGTGTCGAAGTCCGTTGCCGCGCTCGCGATGCTCAGCACCCTGCCCGCCTTCGCGGGGACCGCGACCTACTCGGGCGCGCTCTGTACGTCGGTCTCGGGCTTCCACAACCCGACCGTCTTTCGCAGTGGCCGCCTCCTCAATTCCAACGCGAACACGCTCGAGGTCGTCTGCCCGATTCAGCGCAACATCGCCGCGCCCTCCTTCTCTGAATCGCTGTCCGTCAGCGTCACCGCGCTGGACCCGCACCTGACGGAGAACGTCTGCTGCACCGCGACGGTGGCCGAGAAGGACGGCTCCTCCCTGGCTTCGTCCTCCGCGTGCTCCAGCTGGGGTGCGGACACGGCCAACCACAACTCCTTCTCCATCAACCTCCCGTCGGTGTTCGCGGGCGTCAACGGCTACGTGAGCCTGCGCTGCGTGCTGCCGGGGCAGTACACCAGCGGCTCCAGCACGTACGCGTCCGTCCTCGCCAGCTTCGTCGTCACGGAGTAGCCACCATGCGACAGGTTCGTTGGGGAATCCTGGGTCTGGCCACGGCCGCCGTTGCCGCCGCCAGTGGGTGGAGCATGTGGGGGGCCACGCCCGAAGCCCCACCGGCGCGCGCGGAAGCCGCCGAGGCCCGGCCCGGGTCCCCAGCGGACCTGACGTCGGAGGTGCGGGCCTTGCGCGCGGAGCTGGAGGCGCTGCGCCGGGGACACGGGCACCTGCTGCAACGCGTGGAGTCGGTGGGGCGCCCCGCGCCGCTGCCCGTGCCCGAGGAGGCGGCAGCGCCCGCAACCCGGGCGGCAGCGCCCACCGCGCAAACCCTGGCCACGCTGGAGGTTGCTCGCGAGGAGCGGCGACAGGAGTTGGAAGCCGAGCTGCAGGCCGCCGCCCATACCGAGCCGCGTGACAGGGAATGGGCGGGACAGACGGAGACGCTCGTCACCCGTGCGTTCAGCGGTCCGGACTTCGCGGGCTCACGTCTGACGCGCGTGGACTGCCGCACCCGGATGTGTGTGCTGGAGGTGGAGCATGACGCGGCCGAGGCACGCGCGGAATTGCTGTCATCCCTGATGAGGGTGAACGGCCTGCAGGGGCAGGCGGTGATGCGGCTCGCGGACGATGGAAGCCGGCTGGCCTCGCGCATCTACCTGTCGCGTGCGGGTGAGTCTCTTCCCATGACGCTGCGGCCATGAGCCAGCCAGCCGTGTGGAATCCGAGCCGGCGCATGCCCGGGCGGGCCCCCGGTTGCCCGGTCCAGTGTGGGCGTGCCAGCATTCCCAGGCCCGACATGGCCCATTCACAGCCCAGTGCCCGCGACACGCGCCCTCTTGGGAGCGCGCCGGAATCATCAGACTCCGGCGCCTCGTATCTCCTGGTGTTGGAGGGAGATTCGACGTCTCGGTTCTCCCTTCCCGCCGAAGGCGTGGTGCTGGTGGGCCGCGACGAACAGGCGGACCTGTGCCTGCGCGACGACAGCGTGTCACGCCGCCATGCGCGTCTGGTGTTGACGGAGGAAGGCGCGCGTCTGGTGGACCTGGGCAGCCACAACGGCACCACCCTCAACGGCCGCCCCGTGGACACCGCGCAGCCCCTGCTGTCCGGTGACGTGGTGTCCTTTGGCGCGGTGGTCGCGGTGGTGCGCACGCGTGCACGCGCCGCTCCCGCGCACGCCCCGCTCCAGGCGGAACGGCTGATGGCGCGGCTGCGAGAGGAAGCGGAACGCGCCTTGCGGTATGGCCGGCCGCTCACCGCGCTGGTGCTCGCGCTGCCGGAGCAGGGCTGCGTGGGACACGAAGCCGCGGAGGCCTTGCTGGCGGCGGAGGCGGGCCCCGCGGAAGCCGCGGGCTGGCTGGACGGCTCTCACCTGCTGTGGATGATGCCCGAGGTCTCCGGAGAGCCGGGCGAGGATGGCCTGGGCGAGCGCGTCGGCGCGCTGCTGGCCGCATGTCCCCAGGGGCGCCTGGGCATCGCGACCTGCCCTTCGGATGGCTGCGACGCGGAGTCCCTGGTGGCGGCGGCGCGTGCAGCGGCCCGGACCGCGGTGTCCGGTGCGTGGGCGCCCGCGGCGGAAGGCATCACCCGCCTGACCCTGGCGGACCGCGCCGTGCTGGTCGCGGACCCCGCCATGGCGCAGCTCTACGCGTTGCTGCGCAGGCTGGCGGCCAGTGAGCTGCCCGTGCTGGTGTGCGGCGAAACGGGCGTGGGCAAGGAGAACGCCGCCTTCGCCGTGCACCACTGGTCTCCGCGCTCGGACAAGCCCTTCATCGCCATCAACTGCGCGGCCCTGCCGGAGGGGTTGGTGGAGAGCGAGCTCTTCGGCCATGAGCGCGGCGCCTTCACGGGGGCCAACACCGCCCGCGTGGGCCTGTTGGAGAGCGCCCAGGGCGGCACCGTCTTCCTGGACGAGGTCGGCGAGCTGCCTCCCTCCGCGCAGGCCAAGTTGCTCCGCGCGTTGGAGGTCCGCCGCATCACCCGCGTGGGCGACGTGCGAGAGCGCCCCATCGACTTGCGCGTGGTGGCCGCCACGCACCGGGACCTGGAAGCGGAGGTGGCCGCGGGGCGGTTCCGGGAGGACTTGTACTTCCGGCTCGGCGCGGCGACGGTGCTGCTGCCACCGCTGCGAGAGCGCCCGCGCGAGGTGCCACTCCTGGCGCGCGACTTCCTGGCCCGGGCGTGCCAGTCGCTGGGCCGTGAGGAGATGGAGCTGTCCGCGGGCACGCTGTATGCCCTGTCCCGCCATGCGTGGCCCGGCAACGTGCGCGAGCTGCGCAACCTGATGGACTACGCGGCGGCCGCCGTGCCGGAGAACGTGGTGGAGCCGCACCACCTTCCCTCGCGCATGCAGCCTCGTGGCGCCAGCGCGCCCGCGCAGGACCTGGGACCGCCTCCCGCGGTGGCCGAACGGGTGTCGCCCCAGAAGACGCGGGTTCCCCTGGCCCAGGAGATTCGAGACCTGGAGCGCCGCCGCATGCAGGAGGCGCTCGAAGAGGCAGAGGGCGTCCAGACTCGCGCGGCGGCGATGATTGGCATGCCCATCCGGACCTTCTCGTTCAAGCTGAAGCAGCTCGGACTGCAACCTCGCACCTCTCGCAAGGGGTCGCCCATCGGATGAAATCCTCCTCCGGGCGATTGGATCCCCCCGCGGAGTTCGAGGAGTACCGGCTGCTGCGCCCCCTGGGGCACGGCGCCATGGGACAGGTGTTCCTGGCGCAGGACACGCTGTTGGACCGGCAGGTGGCGGTGAAGTTCATCGCCACGGCGCAGGGACGGCTGCCGGACGCGGCGGCGCGCGCGCGCTTCTTCCAGGAGGCGCGCGCCATCGCCCGGCTCCAGCACCCCAACGTGGTGGCCATCCACCGCGTCGGCGAGGTGCGCGGTCAGCCCTACCTGGTGTCCGAGCTCATCCGAGGAGAGCCGCTGGACCGGTTGCAGCGGCCGGTGGATGCACAGCGGGCGCTCGCGTTGGGCCTTGGGCTCGCCAGAGGGCTGGCCGCGGCGCACCGGCGCGGCATCCTCCACCGGGACATCAAGCCCGCCAATGCCATCCTGTCCGAGGACGGCGAGGTGAAGCTGCTCGACTTCGGACTCGCGGAGTCCGCGTTCGCGGAGGAGGCGCTTCCTGCCTCGGCGGCGGGCGCGGACGTTCCGACTTCGCCGGGGCCGAGCCCCAAAGACACTCGGCCGATGCCTGGGCCACGGCCCGTGGATACCCAGCCCCTCCCCGTGCCGGATGTCACGGATGCTGTGTCCTCGCCGGGCCCTCGTCCCACGGACACCCGGCCGCTCTCCGTCATGCAGGGGCGCGATACCGGCCCACGTCTCGGCACCGAAGCAAGCGACGCCCCGTCGCCGCACGCCGATGAGGCCCGCCAGGATTTCGTTCCAGGCACGCCGCTCTATCTCGCGCCCGAGCTGTGGCGCGGTGAGCCCGCCAGCCGGGCCAGCGACGTCTATGCGCTGGGCGTCCTCCTCTACGAACTGTGCGCGGGCCACGCGCCCCATGAGGGCGTACCGTTGGAGCAGCTCGGGGCCGCGATACAGGAGCGCCCCCCGCTCCCCCTCGCCGAGCGTGCACCCGGAGCGTCGCCAGCCTTCGCCGCCATCGTGGACCGATGCGTCGACGCGGACCCGGCCCGGCGCTACGAGTCGGGTGACGCACTTCGGGAAGCACTCGAAGCGCTGAGCACGCCCACGCGCGCCAGTGCCATCCCCGCTGGCAATCCCTACCTGGGCCTGCGGGCCTTCGGTGCCGCGCACCGGAGCGTCTTCTTCGGCCGCGAACCCGAGCTGCGAGAGGTCCTGGACCGGCTGCGCGGCGACACCTTCGTCCTGCTGGCGGGCGACTCCGGCGTGGGCAAATCCTCGCTGTGCCGGGCAGGCATTCTCCCTGCTGTCAGCCAGAGCGGCCTGGAGGATGGCGGGCCCGCATGGGCAGTCATCTCCGGGACACCCGGGCGCCGTCCGCTGGAGACATGGGTGGAGCTGCTGGCCCCCGTGGTCGGAGAGAGCGCGGATGCCTTGCGCGCACGCCTCGCCGCCGAGGAGCCCGGCGTCCTGGCCCGAGCCCTGCGCCGCCGGCCCACGAACGCGCCTCCCCTGCTCCTCTTCATCGACCAGCTCGAGGAGCTCGTCACCTTCTCGGAGCCCACGCAGGCGGCCCGGCTCGCCGAGGAACTGGCCCTGGTGCTGCGCCGCTCGCCCCGCTTCCGCCTCCTCGCCACCGCTCGCAGCGACTGCCTCACACGGCTGGTGGCCCTCCCGGGTCTGGGTGATGAACTGCCGCGCGCGCTCCACCTGCTGCGCGCCCTCTCCGAACACGGGCTGCGAGAAGCCGTGGCGGGCCCCCTCCGCGTGCTGGGCATGCGCTTCGAAAGCCCCGCCATGGTGGACGCCCTGGTCGCCTCCGCGGCCCGGGCAGAGGGAGGACTGCCGCTGCTCCAGTTCGCGCTGGAGGCACTCTGGGAGGCACGCGATTCCCAGCGCCAGCTCATCCCCGCCGCCGCACTGGAGGCCCTGGGCGGCGTGGAAGGCGCGCTGGCCCGTCACGCGGACGCCGTGGTCGCCCGTCTCCGGCCCGAGCAACGGCCTCGCGCCCGGGCAATGCTCCTGGAGTTGGTGACGCCCGAGGGCACGCGCCTGCGCCGCACCCAGGAGGAGCTGCTGCGGGGCCCCGACGACGACGCCGGACGCGCGGTGCTGGACGGACTGGTGCGCGGCCGGTTGCTCACCGCGGGCGAGGCGGAGGACGGAGACGGCGTGTACACGCTGGCCCACGAGAGCCTCGTCACCGGCTGGGACACCCTGCGCGGGTGGTTGGGGCAGGACGAGCAACGCCGCGCCGTGCGCATGCGCCTGGAGCGCGCCGCCGCGGAGTGGGAGCGGCTGGGCCAGCCGCCCGAGCTGCTCTACGGCGAGCGGCAGCTCACCGAGAGCCGCGCCGCGGGCCTTTCCCATGTCGAGAAACCCCGGGAGCGAGACTTCCTCTCCCGCTCACGAAGGGCCGTGCGTCGACGTCGGGCGACGCGCTGGCTGGCCGTGGCCCTGGTGCCCCTGGTGCTGGGAGGCGTGGTGGGCGTCACTCGCGTGCAGGCCCGGGCGCACCTGGATGCCCGCATCAACCGCCACCTGGACGAGGCCCAGGCGCAGCAGGTCGCGTTGGACATGCACCGCGCCGAGCTGGACCAACTGAGCGCCGAAGCCTTCACCCTGTTCGACACGCCGGGCCCTCAGAACCGCGAAGCGGCCGAAGCCGTGTGGAGCCGCGCCCAACAGACCCGGCAGGCGGTGGAGGAGACCGCGCTGCGCGCCATGTCGGAGCTGGAGGCCGCCTGGGGTCTGGCGCCCGGAAACCCTCGGGTGAGCCCGCTCATGGCCAACTTGTTGGTAACGCGCGTGGAGTTCGCCGAACAGGAACGCCAACCCGAGCAGCGCGCGCAGTGGCTCGCGCGGCTCGGGGCCCATGACCCCATGGGCGAGCTGCGCCGGGGGCTGACGGCACCGGCACGGCTGACGCTCACCAGCGAGCCCGCGGGCGCTCGCGTGCGGCTGCTGGAGCCCACGCCGGAGGGAGAGCCCGTCCCGGGACGCGACCTGGGACAGACGCCCCTGCACGAGGAGGCACTGCCCGCGGGGTCCCACCTCCTGGTGCTGGAAGCGCCGGGCCGGTTTCCGGTGCGCGTCCCCGTGCTCCTCGCATCCGGCGAGCGGCTGGCGCTGGACGTGCCCCTTCCAGCCGCGGAGTCGGTACCCGAGGGCTTCGTGCACATCCCCGCCGGACGCTTCCTCCAGGGCGCGTCGGAGAGCGAATACCTGCGGCGTGCCTTCTTCTTCGCGCCGCCACTGCATCGGGTGGACACGGACGCGTACCTCATCGCGCGGCACGAGGTGACGTTCGCGCAGTACATCGCCTTCCTGGAGACGCTGCCCCCGGAGGAGCGCGCCGCGCGGATGCCGGGCTCGCGCCGCCGCCTCACCGTGGTGGACCTGGCCCACGAGCCGGATGGCCGCTGGCGGCTCACCCTGCGCCCCGCGTCCGCCAGCTACAGCGTGAGGGACGGTGAACGACTGCGCTACGGCAAGCGGGACCGCCGGCAGGAGCAGGACTGGCTGCGCTTCCCCGTGTCCGCCGTCTCCTTCGACGATGCCCTGGCCTACGTGGCGTGGCTGGACCGCACCGGCCAGGTACCGGGCGCGCGCATGTGCACGGAGCGGGAGTGGGAACGGGCCGCGCGAGGCGCGGACGGCCGCCGCTACCCCGCGGGCGACTGGCTGGCGCCGGACGACGCCAACCATGACGCCACCTATGGCCGGGAGCCCTGGGGCTTCGGCCCCGACGAAGTGGGCAGCCACCCGCGCTCGCGGAGCCCCTTCGGCGTGGACGACCTGGTGGGCAACGTGTGGGAGTGGACGCGCTCCGACGTGGACCCGGAGAAGCCGTCCGCCCAGGGCGGCAGCTGGTACCAGAGCGACCTGACGGCCCACACCGCCAACCGGGACCGCGTGGAGCGGACGCAGCGAGAGGCCCTCATCGGCTTTCGCGTCTGCGCCACGCCGCGCCCCTGAACGGGCGTCCCCTGCCGGCAATCCCTGCCAGCCCCCTGGCAATCCTTGCCGTCCATTCCTGCTCGCAACGCATGCCAGGACACGGCTGCCTGCAAGTCCTGCCAGGGACACCAGCCACCGGGCGGCACGCGCTGAGTGGCATGGCGGATGCTCTGTCACCGCGTACTCCACGATGACCGAGGTGTCTCACGTGACGCTCCGCCTCCGCATGCTCCCGCCCTGTCTCGCCCTCTACCTGCTCGCCGCCTGCGCGCCCCCCGTGGACGAAACGGACACGGCGCTGACCCAGCAAACCTTCGCGGGTGACGAGGACGACCCCGACTCCCACTCCCAAGGCACCCAGCTCCACGCAACGCCCGTGCGCACCGTGATGTACGACGAAGCGCTCGTGCAGCACGACGGTGCGCTCCGGGTCGCCACCCTGAAACTGATGCGCGGGGAAATCGTGGCCAACATGCCCCTCTCCGTGGATGGCACCACGCCGAGCCTGATGTTTTGCGCCGGGGGGGCGCCCGCGAACGAGACGCGCGGCTGTGGCTTCATCGTGGACGGGCAAGGCGTCTGTTCGCCAGGAAAGGCCGTCGCGCTCATGGGAGGCGACAGCGGCTCCCTTCGAAACCGGTGTACGGGAGCCCCTGTGGTCCGCGTCTGCGCGGGCGAAGCCCCGTGCGAGCACCAGGGGCCGGGCTATCTCGCCTCCGCCAACAGCAGCTTCTCCCTCAACAACTGCCCCGCCGTCACGTTCACCTGTCCCTCCAGCGGCGTGTACACCGCGCTCGCGGGGCCGGGCACGCCCAACACCACCTGGGTGATGCAGCTGACGAGCCGGTCGAGCACCTACCCCACGACACGCAAGGTCCTCCGAGGCGAGGAGCTGATTGGCGCGCGGCTCCGTCAGCCGTCCACGGGCCCCGCCCTGGTGGTCGAGGACGTCATCAACGGGAACGCGCTCCCCAACACCGAAGGCTCCGGCATGTGGGAGCCGAGCGGGCACACCTTCCTCTACCAGGTGCGCTACACGACGGCGTCCGTGCCCCTGTGCCCGACTGGGGCGAACTGGGCCGTGCCCGTGAAGGGACTCTTCGACCTGCAGGGCACCCGGTACGAGAGCCCCCGGGGCTTCACGCTGGGCTGCGACGCGGGCGTCATCGCCAAGTGCTACCGCTGGGGCTACCAGCCGTGGCTGGACGGCGCGACGCCCGGGCCCGTCACCGAGGCGCACTGGTCCTGCACCCGCATGGCGCGCGCCGACTACTGTGGCCAGGGAACGTCCTTCACCCTGGACGGCACCCGCATCCGTCCCTGGGACGCCCTGACGCCGGCCATCATCTCCGCGCCCTCGCCGGACTCCAGCTCGAATGACCTGACCTTCGAGGCAGGTTGGAACACCGCGGGCCCCGCGTGCCTCAGCCACCTGCGCTGGAAGCACCTGACCGCGCCCTGCGTGCCGCTCAATCCCCCCATCTATGATGCGAACGGCAACATCGTGAACGACTGCAGGGACCCGAACACGCCCTACGCCCCGGGCAAGTGCGCGGAGATTTGCGACGACGCAGACCAGGCGGCCCGGTACTACGGCAGCCGCGTCTTCAATCAATCCGCCATCAACACGCCCTGACTCACGTCCCCGCGAGGCGGTCCCAGTCCTCCTCACCCTGGAAGACGTGCACCGCCAACCGCTCGCACACGGCCTGGTGCGAGCGCGCGGCGGCGCCGCCCACCCAGACGGGCAGCCCCCTGGGCAGCGCCTGCCTCAAACGCGTCAGGGTGTCCTCGAAGGCCTCGGCGCTCCGGCTGGCCACCGTGGACAGCCCCACGAAGTCGGGCCGCAGCGCCAGTACCGCGCGGCCCAGGTCCTCCACGGGAACGCGCTGCCCCAGCAGCGTCACCCGCACGCCCAGGTGCCGCAACCGCAGCGCCGCTCCCAGCAGGCCCATCTCGTGCTCCTCTTCCGGAAAGCACGCCAGGACGCCATGCCGGTGCCGCCCCAGGGGCGCCGCGTGCAGCAGGCTCACCAGCCGCGCCCGCACCATCTGCGACACCAGGTGCTCCTGCGCCACCGTCAGCGTGCCCGACTCCCAGCGCTCGCCCACGTCGCAGAGCAGGGGCGCCAGCACCTCATCGAAGGCCTTGAGCGGGGGCAGCGCGGCCAGCACCTCGTCGAGCACGTCCGACACGCGCGGCTGGTCATACGCCTGGGCGGCGGCGAGCACGGACTCCCGCCACGTCTCCGCATGAAGCCGCGCATCGGGGCTGGCACCCCGCCCCGCGGCTGCCGCCTCCAGCCCCTCCATCAACTGAGGCAGCAGCTTCGCCGCCTCGCTGATGGCCACGCCTTCGTCGGTCAACCGCTTGAGCTGCTTGAGCACCGCCACGTCCCGGTCCGTATAGGCGCGGTAGCCCGCGGGGGTGCGGCGCGGCGTGAGCACGCCGTAGCGGCGCTCCCAGGCCCGGATGAGCTCCACCCGGACTCCTGCCAACTCCGCGGCGATGTTGATTCGATAGGTGCGCTCAGCCATGTCGCTACGGCAAGACTACGGGCGATTCTGAGCGTTGCGCACCTGGTTCCAGATGGCCACCAGCTCTTCCGACGACTCCGCGTACTGCGCGCCGAGCGAGAAAATGGCCTTCAGGTGCTCGCGAGCCCCCCGCCCGCCGACGACCACGGGAAAGGGCGCGCAGGCCCGGAGCGCGCCT